>NZ_JBHTJS010000002.1:0-214710 GCF_042676125.1 Oceanisphaera ostreae | reverse complement strand
AAATGAGAGGTATTAGTGTGATGCTGGATAAGTTGGGTTAATAGATGCTGATTTAAGGGCGCTTACACTTAGTCACATTTTTTGATTGCATTATAAATAAAAATAAGGTGCATGATGTAGTCAGTTTGCCCTGCATAACTGCCGAACAAAGGGTCTACTCCACCGACACGCTGCAAGCACGTCCATGTGGCGCTCAAACACATAACATCCCTGTTATGTGATGGTCGGTGGAGTAGATCCCTTTATCCGGCCACACACACCTGTGTCGACTATTGGCATCGATTACTGACCCCTTGAGTTCATGATTGAAATCAAGCAATCCCCCGAAGGAAACTAATTTGCGCCAGCGGCCCAATGCGAGAGCAAGCGTTCGCCTACAAATTCAGGCAACTCGGTGCTAATGGGAGAGCAGACGTCCTTTGCCTTCCCAACTGCATCTGAGCTGCCTATTGGTCCTATCACGCGCTATCACGCGCCTCCAAAACGTTAAGAAGGGGCAGCAGGCATTGGCGTAGCCAACCGTCAAATGGCCAGGGATGGCATTTGCCGAGCGCCGCATGGATGCGGGTTAAGCGAGTTGGCGTAGGCAAGCCTACTGCCTCTTCGTGCTCTGACACTTTACAGACTTGTGACTAAGAGACAGGCTTACAGCTTATCGCTTTCAGCCGTGTCTTCCCAATGCTGGGAACGTGCAACGGCTTTTTTCCAACCCTTATATAGCGTATCGCGTTGCGATTGGTCCATGGCTGGAGTAAAGCGCTTGCCTTGTGCCAAGGTGTGCGCCAGTTGTTCGGTATCTTGCCAAACACCTACCGCTAAACCGGCCAAAAACGCGGCACCTAAGGCGGTCGTTTCCAATACTGTAGGCCGAATAACGTCGATATGGCTAATGTCGGCCTGAAATTGCATTAATACCTCGTTAGCCACTGCTCCGCCGTCTACTTTTAGCTCAGACAAGGTTATCCCTGCTTCTTGTTGCATGGCATCCAGTACGTCGCGGCTTTGATAAGCGATGGCTTCTAAGGCCGCACGAATAATATGATTGCGATTAGCCCCTCGGCTGAGGCCCATTAAGGTGCCGCGTGCATACGGATCCCAATAAGGGGCGCCCAAGCCTACAAAGGCTGGCACCAAATATACGCCGTTGCTGTCGGTAACTTTATTGGCAAAGTATTCGGTGTCTTCAGCGGAGCGAATTAAGCCCAACTCATCGCGCAGCCATTGAATGATGGCGCCGCCCATAAATACCGATCCTTCTAGCGCATAGTTGACCTCGCATTTCGCCCCTATGGCGAGGGTGGTTAACAGGCCATGTTGCGAACGAACCGGTGCTTTTCCGGTGTTCATTAACAAAAAACAACCGGTGCCGTAGGTATTTTTCGCCATGCCTTTTTTGGTGCATAATTGGCCAAATAGTGCGGCTTGCTGATCACCCGCTACACCGGCAATAGCCACTTTTCCGCTGGCTTTCCCGCCTAAGCTACCTCCTAGATAAGCATGGCCATATACCGCACAAGAGGGCTTAACCTTGGGCAATAATGAGACGGGAATATCTAGCGCGGTCAACAGCTTGGTGTCCCACTGCAGCGTTTTAATATTAAACAGCATGGTGCGCGATGCGTTGGTGTAATCGGTGGCGTGCACTTGGCCTTCGGTGAGCTTCCAAACAAGCCAGGTGTCTATGGTGCCAAATAATAGATCGCCTTGCTCTGCCAGCTGGCGAGCACCCTCGACGTTATCCAACAGCCATTTGATTTTGGTAGCCGAAAAATAGGCATCAATCACCAAGCCGGTGTTGTCTTGCACATAATCACTGAGGCCGTCGGCTTTTAACTGTTCACAGATTTCAGCGGTACGCCGACATTGCCAAACAATGGCGTTATGAATAGGGCGGCCGGTGTGTTTGTTCCAAATAACCGTGGTCTCACGCTGATTGGTAATACCGATGGCGGAAATTTGAACGGGTGTGATCCCCGTTTTGGCCAGCACTTCGGTCAGCGTAGCCCGCTGGCTGGCCCAAATTTCCATGGGATCATGTTCTACCCAGCCGGGCTGCGGGTAAATTTGGGCAAACTCACGCTGGGCACTGCCTTGCACTTGAGCCTGATCATCAAAAATAATGGCGCGCGACGAGGTGGTGCCTTGATCTAGGGCTATCACATAGCGTGGCGTCGATGACATGGTGCGTTCCTTATTCAATTAATCAGCGATATTCCATAACTTATGCGGACTGTTTGTTTTTTAAAAATTAAAGATTTCTTCGCCACGGAAGAACACGGAACGCACGGAAAAATTAAGATTGAGACTAAGTACGGAACAATCCTTATGAGTTAAGATCTTACACATAAATACTTTTCACTTGTCGCTTTTGAACTGTCCCTACTTCCGAGAGTTCTGTGGATTCCGTGGCAAAAATAGGTTTAGGTTATGTTTCACTTCACTCTAACCATCGCTATTGCTTAACCCAACGTTGGCATTGCTGGGGCAAGGTGGGGCGATAGGGCTTGCTAGCGCCTCCGCTAAGGGTGCCGCTTTTGTCATTAATCCAACTGGCTAATTCGCTGCCACAGCCGGTGCCGGGGGCCGCTTGGGCTTGTGGCTCACAATGAGTGTCGCCCGGTGGGCAGTGTAGGCGCACATGAAAGTGGCTAGAGTGACCAAACCAAGGGCGCAAGCGATTCAGCCAAGCAGCGTCACCATAAGCCTTGCACATGGCCTGTTTAATTAAGGGGTGCACAAAAATACGGCTCACTCGTGGGTCTTGTGCCGCGAGGGAAATAAGCTGGCGCTGTTGGTCTTTAAACTGGGGGGTTAAAATATACAGCGAGTGATCCACCATATCGACCGCCGCCACTTTTTCTAATTGGCGGGGGCTGGTTTGCTTAGGGGGTGTGCGCAGCCAAATATCGGCATCCAGCCCCGTTTGGTGACTACGATGGCCATAAGCAAAGGGACCGCCGCGTTCCATGGCAATATCGGCGACCAGCATGGGAGGTAACTGCGCCTGCTCGAGTTTGTGGCCTAAGCTTTGCAAATAATTGATTAATGTCGGCTGACCATAAAAACGCGCACGACTGGCGCGGATCACATGAAAGCCGGGCCCGTTCTCTGGCAACGCCTGAGCATCAAACTGGCATCCTGCCGCATAGCCACCCACTGCCTGTGCCGATGCAACGCTTGGCATTAAGCTCGTTAATAAAGTGAACCCTACTATCCCAAGCCATTTACTCATTTATGCACTCCTTGCTCGCAACAAAAACCGTGAGGTGTGAGATGTTTTCCCTCTAGTTATGTTAACCCAGTTGGTATCATTATTTATGCTGGTGTGTTTTTTTGCTAATCTAGGGCACTTTTTGTTTACTGGAACACCCCATGACAGTGCAGCGCTTGTCGTTAACCTCGCTACTTACGCAGCCTTTACGCTTTGTGTTAATTCCCCCAGCCTTACGTTTTTATCTTACGCACAGTCTCGCCTTACTCGCCAGTTTGGCCGTAGTAGCGTGGACAGTATGGGATGGGCAAAGCGGTTTTGGGTTAATTCATTGGGTAGGTGTGTTATTTGGCGGGGCTATTTTGTTGATGAGCTTATGGCCCGCCAGCTGGAACCGCCAGCGGCTGATTAATCTGGCCTTTGACGATCAGCAGTTGTATCTAGTCAATGGTCTCACCGAACAAGCAGTTGCCCTGCCGCGCGACCGCGTGTGCGCCGTTAACAAGGGGAAATTACCCGGTCACGATGGAGCCATTATTGCCTTCACGCTAGATTTAGCCTTGAGTGAAGCTGAGCTGGCCGTGGTACAAGATACGCTCGACTCTCAAGTAGAAGATCGCTTCAAGCTTGATGAAGACCGTTATCGTTTTGGCTTTGTTGCCAACTGGCAAAGTCGCCGTCAACTATTAGCTACCGTGTCGGTATTGGCCCCAGTAGTCGTGGTGCCCGAGATCATCGACGAAGATGATGAAGACGACGACTGGGACTGAAAACACCGCTTTAAGCCGTAAGCTGTACGCTATAAGTTAAAGAAAAACAGTCCTTTGTTGGGTTTATGCCGTCTTACCGGTATTGGGTCGAGCTTGCATGACGGCTGAACATCGTTATCTGTTGGTTTACAGCGTACGGCTGTCACTTAAGGTAAGGATTATGTAGTCGTTCATGGCCGAAGGTGCTTTCGGGGCCGTGGCCGGGTACAAAGGTAAACTCATCGCCTAGAGGCAGTAGGGTATGCTTAATGGAGTTAATTAACTGGGCATGATTGCCTTGTGGAAAATCACTGCGCCCCACGCCACCGTTAAATAGCACATCGCCGACAAATGCCAGCTGCTGTGCCTGATGCACAAATATAATATGGCCAGGCGTGTGCCCGGGGCAGTGGTACACTTCAAGTGTTTCATTACCTACCTGCACACTATCACCACCCTTTAGCCATCGATCAGGCGCAAAATGAGGCACTGGAGCAAAACCAAACATCTGCACCTGCTGGTCTAAAGCGGTTATCCAAAACTCATCCTCTTTGCTGGGGCCAATGACCGGCACTTGCTGAGTTTTGAGAAGCTCGCCGGTGGCACCCACATGATCTAAATGACCGTGGGTGAGCAAAATTGACTCCAGCGTGAGGTTACGCTGCTTAATCTCGGCTAATAAACGGTCTGTTTCACCACCGGGATCAATCAATGCCGCCTTATTAGTGGCACTGCACCACACCAAAGAGCAGTTTTGGGCAAAAGCCGTCACCGGCAAAGTAACGCGGTTAAGCATGAAATTGTTTCCTTAATCAAAATTTCAAAGAGAAAAAGCATCTTTGCCACGGAATACACAGAAAAAATAAAATCTGAAGAGCATTTTCTTTGTGAGACCTAACCAATAAAAATATATTGGTACTTTTCACTCTCATCTCAGCTTAATTTTTCCGTGTTCTTCCGTGGCAAAAGTATTTAGTCTCTTATTAATTATCGGCTACTTAACATAATCACAGCTGCTGCGTAGTTAAGCAGGTTGGCTTGCTAGCCAGTGCTCCAGCTCTTCTTCGGTGCCACGTTGCACGATACGGTGTTCTTTGCTGTCTTGATGGCGCCGATAAATGGGGTCGTAATAGCGGTTAAGCAATTCACTTATCCACTCTTGATGGCCGTCACAATCAAAACCCAATAATTGCTGATTAACCGCATCGGTCATTTGTTGCGATAACCGGCGCCAATCTCGATCGCCTAACCGTTTATACAAGCGCTTCAGGCTGTCTTGCAGATAACTGCTCAGTCGTGAAATATCACCATTAAAGTGATTGAGCATCGTCTCAACATAATCGAGCTGAATTTGTCGTACACGTTGCTCGAATGGCACCTCTAATAGCAACACCGGCACCTGTTGCATCCGCTCATACAGGCGTTTGGGTAAGGGGCAGCGGCCGATCATGGCACTTTCATCTTCGACTAGCCACGCTTCAAACCCCGCGCGACGTTGCTTGAGTCGGGCAATGGCGAGACGATTCTCAAAGTCGATAGGAGAGGGCTGTGGCTCAGCCCAATGACCAAAGCTGGAGCCTCGATGATGCGCATAGCCTTCGAGATCCAACGACAGTGGGCTGCGAGATAACCAATCGGTTTTACCGCTGCCAGTTAAGCCCGACAATACAAACCCGGGCTGCTCAAATCCGGTTTCTATTTCTTGTAGCAAACGTCGACGCAGTGCCTTGTAGCCGCCTTGTACTCGAGTTACCGGACGACCCACATCACTTAGCCACTGCTGTACTGTTTGGCTGCGAAGACCACCTCTAAAGCAATAAATCACGCCAGTGGGGTGCTCGTTTAACCAATTTAGCCAGCCGTCGAGTCGTTGTTGGCGCAGTTCACCCGCCACCAAACTGTGGCCGAGTTTAATGGCGGCATCTTGTCCTTGTTGCTTAAAGCACGTGCCCACTTGTGCACGTTCTTCATCGCTCATTAGCGGCAAGTTAGTGGCGCAGGGAAATGCCCCTTCAATAAACTCGATAGGCGCACGCAAGTCGAGCATGGGTACATCGTCGGCCAGCAGCTGATCGTAATCGATAGTCAGTTCAACGCTGTGGTTTAACTCACTCACCCAGCACCTCGATGCGGTATTCGCCAGGTTTCGTGAGCTCGCCAATGGCGGTCAGTTGCAAATCATGCTGCTCGGCCAGTTGTAAAAAATCATTAACGGCGCTGGGGTTAACCGCCACTAATAATCCGCCACTGGTTTGCGGATCACATAAAATGTTTTGCTGGCGCTGGGTCAGAGTTGCCAGCTTATGGCCATAGGCATCAAAGTTGCGCAGGGTGCCACCGGGTATGGCGCCGGCTGCTAAATAGTGATCGACGGCAGGTAATAGCGGTATCTTGTCCATGTGTAGAGTGGCGCTCACATCCGCCCCTTCACACACTTCCACCAAGTGGCCCATCAGGCCAAACCCGGTGACATCGGTCATGGCACTGACGCCGGCCAGTCTCGCAAAGTCTTGGCCAGGTTTATTAAGCTGACACATGACTTCGGCCGCTAACGTGGCGTGCTCGGGCAGCAATACGCCTTTCTTTTGTGCGGTCGATAAAATGCCAATGCCCAGCGGTTTGGTTAAAAACAGCAAATCACCCGCCGCGGCAGTGTCGTTGCGTTTTACTTGATCAAGTGCAA
The DNA here is from genome assembly GCF_042676125.1 of Oceanisphaera ostreae. Taxonomy (NCBI): domain Bacteria; kingdom Pseudomonadati; phylum Pseudomonadota; class Gammaproteobacteria; order Aeromonadales; family Aeromonadaceae; genus Oceanisphaera; species Oceanisphaera ostreae. Next base: position 208,067 of record NZ_JBHTJS010000002.1, on the reverse strand, counting down.
TTTGGCCGGTGACCGCCAAGCCAAAAATAGGCTCAGGCGCATCAATACTGTGGCCGCCTGCTAATGAAATGCCCGCATCCATACACGCTTGGCGGCCGCCATCAATCACTTGTTGTGCTATTTCTGGCGCCAGCAGGTTTACCGGCCAGCCTAAAATAGCAATGGCCACGATCGGGGTGCCGCCCATGGCATAGACATCGCTAATAGCGTTGGTGGCAGCAATGCGGCCAAAGGTAAAAGGGTCGTCAACAATGGGCATAAAGAAGTCGGTGGTCGAGATAATCCCCATGCCATTGCCTACATCCACCACGGCTGCGTCGTCGCGGCTGTCGTTACCAACCACTAAGTGCGGGTCATTAAAACTAGGCAGTTGGCTTTTTAAGATAGTGTCGAGTACTTTGGGGGATATTTTGCAGCCACAGCCTGCGCCGTGGCTGTATTGAGTGAGGCGAATAGGTTCCACTTAGGCTTCCTTGATGTAACGGACGGAAAGCCCTAATAGTACTCCTAACACCGTGAGGTGTGAATCGTAAGATGTGAGGTGTTTTACTCCCTCACGTCTTAGCTCTTACGCCTCACGTCTTATTAGAAAGCGCGTACCACTAAGCCTTTTAAGTAATGGCCTTCGGGATAGGCGGTGCCAATAGGGTGGTCGGCGGATTGATTGAGGCGCTCTAAAATTTGCGCATCACGGCCGGCATCTAAGGCGGCGTCTGCTACTACTTTTTGGAATAAATCTTGAGTCATCAAACCTGAACAAGAAAAGGTCAGCAAGATGCCGCCGGCATTAAGTAGCTGAAAAGCCAGCATATTAATGTCTTTATAACCACGGCAGGCGCCATTAAGTTGCGCTTTGCTTTCGGCAAACTTGGGCGGATCCAGCACAATCACATCAAAGCGTTGGCCTTGTTCACGGTAGCTGCGCAGCAGTTTAAAGACGTCTGCTTGTTCAAATTTAACTCGGCTTAAATCCAGCTTATTAAGCGTCACGTTCTGCTCGGCCAGTGCCAGTGCAGACTCAGACATGTCCACATTCACGACTTCAGACGCGCCGCCTTTAAGGGCATACACGCCAAAGGTGCCGGTGTAGCTAAAGCAGTTAAGTACGCGTTTGTCTTGGCAATAACGGGCGGCAATACGGCGGTTATCACGCTGATCCAGATAAAAACCGGTTTTATGGCCGTTTTCTACGTCAACCAAGATTTTCACGCCTGGGTTTCCGGCAATGGCGTTTTCTTCGATAACCACAGGCTGGCTGGGCAGGGTGCCGGCCAGTAAGCCTTTTTGCTCTTTTAGGCCTTCTTTTTTACGCACCGCCACATCAGAACGCTCATACACGCAGCACTCGGGATACAAAGAGGTTAATGCGTTAACAATGGCTTTGCGCCAGCGCTCGGCACCGGTGCTTAACAACTGACACACCACCACATTGGCGTATACGTCTATGGTCACACCAGGCAAGCCGTCGGATTCGGCGGCGCACAAGCGATAACCGGTTAAGCCTTGCTCGTCTATTAATGGTTGACGGCTGGCTTTAGCGCGGGTCAGGCGGCGTAAGAAGAAGGCCTCGTCAATCGCTTCATTTTGGTCGAAGGTCCAAACACGAGCGCGAATTTGCGACTGTGGTGAATAGAAGCCGCGGCCCAGCCACTGGCCTTTGTTGCTTAAGATATCGACGGTATCACCGGCATTCGGCTGGCCTTGTACCTTGTCTACGGCACGAGAAAACACCCAAGGATGGCGACGAAGTAGGGACTTTTCTCGTCCGGCGATAAGAGTAACTGTGATGGTCATGGGCTAGGCTGCATATAAGGAAAGGAGGGTGATTTTAGAGACAAGTGAGCTTAAGCACAAACAAGGAGCGCCACTTATGCCCAAAATTGCGAAATTAATTAGCGTAAGCGGCAAAGTCCAGGAAGTCAGCTTTCGTTTTAACACTCAACGCGAAGCCGAGTACTGGGGTATTACCGACTAAGTAATAGCTGATAACGCCTGTCTAACTTTCGGTTAGCCGGTAGCTTTCAATTCAGCAACTCAAGATTTTTTTTGCCTCGGAATCCACAGCATCTGCGGAAAAATAGTGATCAGAGCTGAAAGTGAACTTACCCCTCACCGTCACTAGTGATACAAAGTTCGATACAGTCCATCTTGGGCTAGCAGTTCGTGGTGGGTGCCAGACTGGCTGATTTTTCCATCTTCAAACACCAACACCCGATCCGCTTGGCGTACCGAGCTTAGGCGGTGTGCCACTATCAACGTGGTTCTGCCCTGCAAAAAGGTAGACAGCGCCGCGTGCAGTTTATTTTCGGTTTCGGTATCCAGTGCCGAGGTGGCCTCATCCAAAATCACGATGGCGGGATTTTTTAACACCATGCGGGCAATGGCCAAACGTTGTTGCTGTCCGCCCGACAACTTAACTCCCCGTCGGCCTACCTGAGTATTCAACCCATCTTCCATCATCGCCACTACATCAGCTAACTGCGCTACTTTTAAGGCCTGCCACAAGGCGTCATCGTCATGCTCATCGCCTAAACTTAAGTTAGAGCGTACCGTGTCGTTAAACAGCACGGGTTGTTGCAATACGGTCGCTACGTGCTCACGAATGGTCGGAAAGCCAATGTCTTTGCTACTCACCCCGCCAAAGCTGATTACGCCGCTATCTGCCGGATAGAGGCCCAATAACAGCTGAATAAAGGTCGACTTGCCGCCGCCACTGGCTCCCACTAGTGCCACTTTTTCGCCGGCCTTGATGTGCAAGTTCACATCATCCAGCACCTTGCGCTCGCCGTTATAGGAAAAGCTCAAGTTATCTACCGCAATCGGCAAAGTAGTGACATTAGCAAACGGATTAATCGTGCCTTCTGGCTCGGGCTCACCGCCCAAAGACAACATATTGTTTATCCGTTTAAGGGCGGCGGTGGCGGCATAAAAGGAATACTGCATATTGAGCAAGTCTTGTACTGGCCCCATCATGAACCACAGATAACTAAAGACCGCAAAAATTTGTCCCACGGTGAGATCGGTATATAGCACCATGATCATGCCAGTGGCACGAAATAACTCTACGCCAGATAAAAACAGCAAAAAGCTGGCGCGACTGGCGGCTTCACTTTTCCAAGCGTAATCAATGGCACTGTCGCGTACGCCGCGGGCGCGGTCGGTCACGCGCAGCAGGTAATGACGTTCGCGGTTAGCGGCTCTTATTTCGTGAATGCCGTCTAGGGTTTCTATTAAGGCTTGTTGAAACAACTCGAAGGCGCTGTTTTCGTTGCGCTTCAAGTATTTCACCTTGGCCCCTAAACGACTGGAGAAATACACCACCACCGGGTTAAGCAGCAGAATAAACAAACCCAGTTGCCAGCTTAAGAGCAGTAATACCACGGCGGTACCAATCACGCTTAACAAACTGATCAGTAAACGACTGAGGGTTTCCCCCAAAAATTTATCCAGTGTTTCTACATCGGTAACAAAATGGGAGCTGACACTGCCAGCCCCCACGGATTCAAACGCGCGCAACGGGGTACGCGAGAGCTGACGCGCCAGTAATTGTCTGATCTGAAAAGTAAGATGCTTGGCCACGCGGGCAAACTGGCGGCCCTGAATAATATTAAACACCAGTGAACAAGAGCGCAGCAGCAGGGTGATCACGAGCACGGCTAAGATAAAGCCCACGCCAGTTTGCCAGTTACTAGGTAAAAACCAGCTTAGCCCCTCTAATAGACGACCAGGGCTGTCGAGTAACACCTCATCGACGAGCAACGGCATTAATAACGGCACGGGCACGGCTAATAAGGTGCCGCATAGCGCAAATAAGTGCGCATAAATTAGCGCCGAACGCCGCTTTTGCATCATGCTGACTATGTCTGACCATTGCAAAATCGGGGTCTGTTGGTTTTTTTTATCCATCAATCACCATCATCGGGTTTTCATTTGGAGAAAGGGCAGGTAAGTTAAGCAAAAAATAATGGTACTTTATGGCTATGTCTGAAAAAACTGCATTTTACCAAAGCCTTACCGCACAGGCGCAAGCCTTGTGCGAAGGTGAACCGAATCGTATTGCTAAATTAGCTAATTTATCTGCATTGCTTAACCTAGCATTAGCAGATATTAATTGGGTTGGCTTTTATTTGTGTGAGCACGACAGCTTAGTGCTGGGTCCCTTTCAGGGCAACCCCGCTTGCGTACGCATCCCGCTTGGGCAGGGTGTTTGTGGCACGGCGGCCGCGAGTGGCGAAGTGCAACGAGTGGCTAATGTACATGAATTTTCTGGCCATATCGCCTGCGACGGTGCCAGCAATGCTGAAATTGTATTGCCATTACGCGATGGCGACACAATCTGGGGTGTACTGGATATTGACAGCCCTCAATATGGGCGTTTTGATGAAGAAGATGAAGCAGGACTAAGGCAATGGGTAGCAGCAGTGCAACCCTTGTTGTAAGGTTTGGGTCGCTTTTGTCTGTATGCTCTTTATAATATGCGTGTATCAATGTGGGCAATGCGCCCTTAGGTCTTAAACCAAGGTATTTCATGGAAAACTCGGAAAAATTGAAAAACAGTAAAGAAGTCATTGCCTATCTGGCCGAACGCTTCCCTCAGTGCTTTATTCCAACAGGTGAAGCCAAGCCGCTGAAAATTGGTATTTTTCAGGACTTAGCTGCTCGTTTGGGTGAAGACCCTAAGGTATCTAAAACCTTATTGCGTACGGCATTGCGCCAATACACTTCTAGCTGGCGGTATCTGCATGGCTTAAAAGCGGGACAAAGCCGAGTAGACCTCGATGGTGAAGCCTGTGGCGAATTGACCCAAGAGCATGTTGATCATGCCAAAGGGGCACTAAAAGAAAGCAAAGAGAAAGTCTTTGGTGCACGCAAAGAGAAGCCTGCTGCTAAAAAAGCCAAGCCTAAGGCGGAGCATAAGCCTAAAGCTCAAGTGCCGACCGAAGCGCCTGCACCGGTTGAATATCGCAAGGTAGACCCCACGACCTTAGTTGTGGCACAAGATGTAAAAGTATTACTGGGTAAGTCGCCGGTAGCCGCTACTATTAAAGAAATTACTCGCGATGACGTTCAGGTTGAATTAAAAACTGGGATGTCAGTGCGTGTTAAATTCGAGCATCTTATTCTTTAAGGAGTAGGGTTTGATCAGTCACGGAATTCGTTTGTCCTTGGTCGCTGCAGGTATAATGGCGGCAGGTATTGCTTGGGCGGTACCGCCAACTACCGATGCCTCCGCCATTCCTATTTTGGCACCTGAAAGTCAGCATTCGGCTGCCAGCAAGCGGATTACCGCGCTGTTTACCCGTTCTCATTATCGCCAGTTTCAATTAGGTGATGCATTTTCTGAGCTAATATTCGAGCGTTTTGTCGATAGTTTAGATTATGGGAAAAACATTTTTACACAGGCCGACATTAATCGTTTTAAGCGTCATCAAGATAGTTTTGATGATTCTCTTAAGGCGGGTCGGCTTGATGTTGCCTTTGATATGTATAACGAGAGCCTACGGCTGCGTTATCAGCGTTTAGTTTATGCGCTGTCATTACTCGACACCCCTATGACCTTTGAGGGGAACGAAAAATATCAGTTTGATCGGCGTGAGGCCGCCTGGCCCACCGATCAAAACGAGCTAGATAAGCTTTGGTACCAAAGAGTGAAGTACGATGCACTCAGCTTGGCGCTTACCGATAAAAACTGGGATGAAATTAGCGAAACCCTAGGTAAGCGCTATAACAATGCCATTAAACGCCTCGTTCAAAGTGAAAGTGAAGATGCGTTTCAAAGCTTTGCCAATGCGTTTGCTCGAACTATAGAGCCGCATACCAGTTATTTAAGCCCCCGTAATGCTGAGCGTTTCGAAACCGAAATGAATTTGTCCCTAGAGGGCATTGGCGCGGTACTGCAGGCAGAAGATGACTACACGGTAATCCGCTCTTTAGTGCCGGGTGGTCCAGCGGCCAAGTCCGGTGAGCTACAGCCAGAAGATCACATTATTGGTGTGGGCCAAGATGCTGATAAGGTCATTGATGTTATTGGCTGGCGCTTAGATGAAGTAGTAGAGCTAATCAAGGGCCGTAAAGGCACGCGAGTATGGCTACAAATTCAGCGGGGCAAAGCGGCCACCGCCACGCCTAAAGTGATTGAGCTGACCCGAGACACGGTACGGCTTGAAGACCGAGCCGCTAACGGTAAAGTCATTGAAGTGGGTGATAAAAATATCGGGGTAATTGAAATTCCGAGTTTTTATGTCAACTTGAGTGCGGATGTAACCAAAGAAATTGATAAGCTGAAAAAAGAGCGCATTGATGGCTTGGTTATCGACTTACGTGGCAATGGTGGTGGTGCGTTAACCGAAGCTTCTTCTCTAACTGGGTTGTTTATTAACAGTGGCCCTGTGGTACAAATTCGCGATGGCTTAGGCCGTATTTCGGTGAATGGTGATGAAGATAACCTTATTGCCTACGATGGCCCAATGACGGTGCTAGTAGACCGTTATTCTGCTTCGGCCTCCGAGATTTTTGCTGCTGCCTTAAAAGACTACGGCCGTGCCGTTATCTTGGGTGAAAACACCTTTGGTAAGGGCACGGTGCAACAGCATCGTAGCTTGTCGCGTATTTACGACTTACATGAGAATCCCATGGGATTTGTGCAATTTACCATTGCCAAGTTCTACCGTATTAATGGCGGCAGTACCCAAAATAAAGGCGTAAAGCCGGATATTCCATTTCCAACGCCCATTGTGGCCGACGAAACCGGTGAAAGCCTAGAAAAGAACGCACTGCCTTGGGATCAGATAGACAGCTTAAATTTCAGCTCTATCCATGACTTAACGCCCTTTGTGGGCGAGCTACGTCAGCGTCACCAAGCAAGAATAGAGCAAGACCCTGAGTTTGTTTATGTATTTGAAGACATTAAAGAGTACAAAAAACTAAAAGAAAAAGACTCGGTCTCGCTGAATTTGGCGACCCGCAAAGCTGAAATGGAAGAACAAGACGCCAAAGCGCTAGCCCGCTTGAATGACCGATTGCGCCGTGCCGGATTAGACACGGTAAAGTCGTTGGATGATATCCCCAAAGACTTTGAGCCCGAAGACAGCTATCTGGAAGAAGCGGCGCGCATTACCGCAGACCTTACCCGACTGCTTGGCTGATCCCCTCTGCCCAGTTGGCACCTTGCCAACTGGGCTTTTTATTTAAAGCCCTTGCTACTTTAAAGCCCTTCCTACGACGTTAACGAGATCTCCGCCATGACCCAAATAAAACCCCAAGTACAATATCGCGAAGACTATCAGCCACCTCATTACTGGATTGATACGCTCGATTTAGATATTCAGCTGCACGAAAATGCGACCGAAGTGGTGGCCATTAGTCGGGTGCGGCGCAATGGCGAGCATGACGAGCCATTGGTGCTAGATGGTGAGCAACTTAACTTGTTACAAGTGGCGGTCAATGGCGTAGACATTACTCAATATCAGCAAACCGAGAACAGTTTGATTTTGTCGCAGCTGCCGGAAGTGTTTGTATTAACCATAAAAACCCAGCTCGATCCGCAAGCGAATACCGCTCTAGAAGGTTTATATAAGTCGGGTTCGGCCTTTTGCACACAGTGTGAAGCCCAGGGCTTTCGCCGCATTACGTACTACTTGGACCGGCCCGATGTGTTAGCACGCTTTAGCACCCGCATTACCGCTGATGCCACCGCCTATCCTTATTTATTATCTAATGGTAACCGCATCGATCAGGGTAACCTCGACGACGGTCGACATTGGGTGCAGTGGCAAGACCCTTTCCCTAAGCCGGCGTATTTATTTGCCCTGGTTGCGGGCAATTTTGATGTACTGCGTGACAGCTACACCACCGTCAGTGGTCGAGAAGTGGCGCTAGAAATCTTTGTTGACCAAGGTAACTTGCATCGCGCAGGACATGCCATGGACAGCCTAAAAGCGTCGATGGCGTGGGATGAGCAGCGCTGCCATTTAGAGTACGATCTCGACATTTACATGATAGTGGCGGTGGACTTCTTCAATATGGGCGCCATGGAAAATAAAGGCCTAAACGTCTTTAACGCCAAGTTTGTATTGGCCGACCCCCACACCGCTACCGATAGCGATTATTTAGATGTTGAGCGGGTGATCGGTCACGAGTACTTTCATAACTGGACCGGTAACCGAGTCACCTGTCGTGACTGGTTTCAGCTGTCATTGAAAGAAGGGCTCACGGTGTTTCGCGATCAGGAGTTTTCTTCAGATTTAGGCTCGCGCACCGTTAACCGTATTCAAAATGTGCGTATGATGCGCGGCGCTCAGTTTGCCGAAGATGCCGGGCCCATGGCCCATCCTATTCGCCCGGATGCAGTGATAGAAATGAACAATTTCTATACCGTTACCGTATACGAAAAGGGCTCAGAAGTGATCCGCATGCTGCATACTCTATTGGGTGAGCAGGCATTTCAGCGCGGACTGGCACTCTATTTACAACGCTTTGATGGCCAAGCGGCTACCTGTGATGACTTTGTAGCGGCCATGAGTGAAGCCAGTGGGCGTGACCTAACTCGCTTTACCCGTTGGTACAGTCAGGCGGGTACACCGGTGCTAACCGTTACCGACGAGTATGACGCCGTGCAGCAGCGCTATACCCTAACGGTGCAACAATTTACCCCCACCACACCGGGCCAGCCACAAAAGCTGCCGCTGCATATTCCACTCAGTGTGGCGCTGTATAGCGCGCAAGGAGAGCCGTTAACCTTGACTATGGACGGCCAAATAGTAGGGCCAGTACTGGATGTGCTGGAAGCCGAGCAGCGCTTCGTGTTAGACCAGGTGCCGTCAAAGCCCACTCCTGCCTTACTGCAAAGCTTTTCGGCCCCGGTGAAGCTAGATTACCCCTACAGCGACGAGCAGCTTACATTACTCGCTAAGCACAGCATTGATGAGTTTGTACGCTGGGATGCGGTGCAAATGCTGATTAATAAAGCGGTGCGCGACAATGTATCGCAGCTGCAGCGCCAACAACCGGTAGTGGTGCCAAGACCACTATTAGATGTGTTTCGCGCCACATTAGAAGACGAGACACTAGATAAAGCCCTGCAGGCACAAATGCTCATGTTGCCTGATATTGGCAGCTTATTAGAGTTGTTTGAGCAGGTGGATATAGACCTGCTAGGCCAAGTGCACGCGCAGTTACATAAAGAGTTAGCCGTGGCTTTGCAGCCATTATGGTTGCATGCTTATGAGCACAATCGAACGCCACAGTACAGCATTGCTCACCCAGACATTGCTAAGCGTGCCATCAAGAATGTGGCGCTGAGTTATTTGGCGCTGGCGAATGAGGCGGGCTTAGTACAACAACAGTACCAAACTGCCGACAACATGACCGACACCTTAGCCGCCATGAAGGCTGCTGTGCGCGCCGAACTAACCGAGGCCGGCGCCTTATTGGCTGATTTTGAAGGTAAGTGGCAGCAAGATGGATTGGTACTGGATAATTGGTTCCGCCTGCAAGCCACGGCGCCGGGCGATGATACCGTTGCGCGTATTCAGCAACTCATGACGCACCCTACCTTTAGCTTGAATAACCCCAACCGAGTGCGTGCCGTGGTGGGAGCCTTTATTATGGGCAATCCGTTGCAGTTTCATCGGCTAGATGGGGCAGGTTATGACTTGTTGGTGTCGGTATTAACTCAGTTAAACCTGAGCAACCCCCAGGTGGCTTCGCGTTTGATAACCCCTCTGATCCAGTTTGCTCGCTTAGATGATGCGCGCCAGCAACAGATTAAAGCACGTTTGCAGCAATTAATGGCATTGCCAGACTTGTCGCGAGATTTGTTTGAAAAAATCAGCAAGGCACTAGCATAATGAGACAGCTGCGCTTTCGTCTTGCCATCTCGCGCGCGCAGCTACTGCAATATTATCAAGGCCGCACCGCCGCCTTGTCGGTGATTACCGAACAAGGGGTGCGGCTACAGGTCTCTTTACACCATTTTCGCCCCTTTGTTGGGCATGATGGCTTAAATGGTCGTTTTGAGATTGAGCTAACTCCCGAGCAGCAATTACATCGACTTAGCCGATTGTCATAAAATTAAAAATAACAGCCGCTTAATAATTAAACGGCTCATTATTAAGCCTGTGTCGTATTATCGACACAGGCTTTTTATTTTATTTATTGCGTTGCGCCATGGTTGTGCCGAAGGCATTGTTTTATACCAATCCCACTAAATATTTGATCTATTTTAAAGCTTGGAGTGTTAGAGGCAACAGAGCCACCTCCCACGACGCGCCATAAACCCATCCATGGGGGCTCGGGAAATGCCGTCCTTGGCATTTCACGGTCGTGGGAGGCGATCTCCGTTACCTCTTTGCAAGCATCGAGTTGCCTGTAGACAACGTCATCAGTCACCTGAGGGAGTTAAGAGAGGATGAAGGGCACTGCTCCACCGACCATCACATGACAAGGATGTCATGTGTTTGAGCGCCACATGGATGTGCTTGCAGCGTGTCGGTGGAGTAGGCCGTTTATCCGACCTTTATAGGAAGTAAAGGCAGACTGCTTATTTAGTGCGATTGGTATTATTAAAGCCATTGTTATGCCCAAGATAATTTCTAATAGATAACTATTCAAAACAATCGGTAAATTATTCATTTTGGCATGAAATATTCTTCGGTAAGAAAAACTTAAGGCAGCGACTATATTCTGCTCAGCAGTGATCGAGTCGATACTTTGGCATCATTTTCTGCAGCTTTTCTCGCATTCAAAATAGGGCGGGCTTACACTGACTTAATCCTGTAGGGGCTAGAGCCCCCGTGGTCATTGCCTGTATCCGAGGAAAATAACACCATGATATTTAAAGACGCAGCAAGGTCCGTATTACTCGAAAACGTCAACCAATTGGTGACGGAAAAGTTTCCTGAAAAAACCGCAGGTCTGGTTAATGCCTTCGTCAGCAAGTTATACAGCGGCATTACCCATCACGATTTACACCACCGTAACGACAGCGATCTGTATGGTGCCGCAATCAGCCTGTGGAATGCCTTTGAAACGCATAGCGAAAGCAGCCCACATGTTCGAGTATATAATCCCGAACTTGCGCGTCATGGCTGGCAGTCACCGCACACCATCGTCGAGCTTATTACCAAAGATGCCCCGTTTTTAGTCGACTCAATTCGCATGGTACTCACGCGCATGGGCATCACCTCGCATCTCATGCTCCATCAACCCATGCATCTGGTACGCAATAAGCAGGGCCAATTACAGCAAATACTGGCCAATACCGACCCTATGCCAGGGTGCAGCGCAGAAACCGCTTTTCTGATTGAAATAGACCGTTTACCTCAAGCCGATACACGCAATCAGCTAGCTGAAGAACTGCAATCTGTGGTTGATGAAGTGCTGCAAATGGTGGGTGACTGGCAGCCCATGGTCGAGCGGCTAAACAGCATTATTGAAGCTCTGCCTAAACAGGCCAAAGACGCGAATCCAGAGAGCTTGCAAGAGACGCTGGACTTTTTAAATTGGATGGCCGATCACAAGTTTACCCTAATGGGTTATCGCCGTTATCACTTGCAAGCGGTGAAAGATGATTATGAGCTGGTACCCGAGCTCGACACCAGTTTAGGTTTGCTGCGTAATATTCAGCAGGGCGAAGCCCTTAAACTCAGCAGCATGACCAGCACAGCCCGTGAAGCGGCATTAAACAATGATATTCTGATCCTAACCAAAACCAACCACAAGTCGCGGGTGCACCGTCCGTCTTATATCGATTATATCGGTATCAAACGCTTCGACGAGCAAGGAAATGTGGTGGGCGAAGATCGGTTTATCGGCCTGTACGCTTCCAATATCTATAATACTAGCGCCATGGATATTCCACTGATTGGCGCCAAGTTGAAGCGTATTCTGAGTGGCTCAGATCTGGAGCCGGGCTCTCATGCTTATAAAGCACTGCTGAATATTCTGGAAACCTATCCTCGAGATGAATTGATTCAGGCCACCGAAAAAGAGCTGACAGACATCGGCATGGGTGTGCTGGGCATGCAAGAGCGCGATCAAACGCGGCTGTTTGTGCGCCGTGATGTCTTTGGGCGCTTTTTCTCCTGCATGGTGTATGTCACCAAAGAGCGTTACAACACTGCGCTGCGGGAAAAAACTCAGGGTATTTTGCAACGTTATTTTGGTTCGGAAGAAGAAGTGGAATTCACCACCTATTTTTCTGAAGGCGTATTGGCCCGTACCCATTATTTAATTCGGGTAGCAAACAACGCAGTGGATATTGATGTGAACGAAATTCAGGCAAACTTGATTGAAGCGGCTCGCAGCTGGGAAGATAAACTGGCACAGTCGTTAACCGTGAGTTTCGGCGAGGCCGAAGGCAAGCGCTTGTCCGGCAAATACGAGCATGCCTTTCCTCGCGCTTATACCGACAGCGTTATGCCCGGCTCTGCGGTGGCCGATATCGAAAAACTGGAAGAGCTGAGTGATAACAAACCGCTTGGCATGCTGTTTTATCGCGCCCAAGAAGAGCAGCGCGACTCAAATCGAGTACGACTCAAGCTGTATCACCGGGCCGAGCCGATTCATTTATCCGATGTACTCCCCATGCTCGAAAACATGGGGTTGCGGGTAATAGGTGAGACTCCCCATAAAATAGCATGTGGCGGAGAAACCTTTTGGGTGCTCGATTTTTCCATGTATTACACCGGCGCACCACTGAATTTAGAGCACAGCCAGCAGCGCTTTCAACAGGCATTTGCCAAGGTATGGAATAACGACCTCGAAAATGACGGCTTTAACCGCTTGGTTTTGGCCACCGACATGACCGGGCGTGAAGTGAGTGTGCTGCGTGCCTATGCCAAATATATGCGCCAAACCGGGGTTACCTTTGGACAGCGTTATATAGAAGACACCTTGTCTCGTTATCCGCAACTGGCCACGCAGCTATTTAACTTATTCGAACAGCGCTTTTCGCTGACCATTAAGCAAGATGCTGAACAGCAACACACATTGCACCAGCAGCTAATTGGTGAGCTAGATAAGGTAGCCAATCTAGATGACGACCGTATTATTCGTCGTTATATGGAAATGATCGAAGCCACCATACGCACTAACTTCTATCAAGTGGCGAGCGATGGCACAGATAAGTCGTATATTTCGTTTAAGCTGGCACCTGAAACGATTAGCGACATGCCACTACCACTGCCTAAATTTGAAATTTTTGTTTACTCACCTCGGGTAGAAGGGGTGCATTTACGCTGGGGTAAAGTGGCGCGCGGTGGATTGCGCTGGTCTGACCGTCGTGAAGATTTTCGTACCGAAGTGCTGGGCTTAGTTAAAGCACAGCAGGTTAAAAATACCGTTATTGTTCCAGTAGGGGCCAAGGGCGGTTTTGTCTGTAAGCAGCTGCCTGAAGGTGATCGGGCCGCCTTCTTGGAAGAGGGTAAAAACTGTTACCGGTTGTTTATTCGTGCGTTGTTAGATGTCACCGATAACATTATTGATGGCCAAGTGATCCCAGCCAAAGACGTGATACGCCACGATGAAGACGATTATTACTTGGTGGTTGCCGCAGATAAGGGCACGGCGACCTTCTCTGATATTGCCAACGAAATTAGTGCAGAATTTGGCCACTGGTTAGGGGATGCCTTTGCCTCAGGTGGCTCTGTGGGTTATGACCATAAGAAAATGGGCATTACCGCGCGCGGTGGTTGGGAGTCAGTAAAGCGCCACTTCCGAGAGCTCGACATTGATTGCCAAACGACTGAGTTTACGGTGGTGGGGATTGGTGACATGGGCGGCGATGTGTTTGGGAACGGCATGCTGCGCTCAGCGCACACGCGGTTAGTGGGTGCGTTTAACCACCTGCATATTTTTATTGACCCCAACCCAGATGCGGCGAGCAGCTACACAGAACGCGAGCGTTTATTTAACACTCCGGGCTTAAGCTGGGCCGATTTTGACGCCAGCATTATCTCAGAAGGCGGCGGCGTGTTTGAGCGTTCGGCCAAGTCGATTCCCCTTAGCCCCCAAATGAAAACGCTGCTGGATACCGAACAAAATACCCTGACCCCCACAGAAGTGATCCGTCACTTGTTAATGGCCAAAGTGGATCTTATCTGGAATGGCGGTATTGGTACGTATGTGAAGTCGGCTCGGGAAAGTGACAGCGACGTAGGCGACCGCGCGAACGATTCGGTGCGGGTCAACGGTGGCGAGCTGCGTTGCCGTATTGTGGGTGAGGGCGGTAACTTGGGTTGTACGCAACTCGGTCGTATTGAATATGCGAGTACTGGCGGGCGTATTAACGCAGACTTTATCGATAACGTGGGCGGTGTTGACTGCTCAGACAACGAAGTTAACATTAAAATTTTGCTTAACTCGTTGGTCGACAAAGGTGAGTTGACCATGAAGCACCGCAACCAGTTACTGTACGACATGACAGAATCAGTCACCGATATTGTGCTTACCAACGCTTATCGTCAGTCGCAAACCATTTCAATTACCGAGCACCGTGGTGCTAGCCCACTCAAAGAGCATCAACACTTTATTCAGTGGCTAGAGCGCGAAGGTAAACTGAATCGTCAATTAGAATATTTGCCCAGTGACGAAGAAATTGCCGAACGCATGGCGGCAGGCCGTGGTTTAACGCGGCCTGAATTAGCTATTTTGATGGCTTACGGCAAAATGGTGTTGAAAGACATGCTCAATATTCCTGAGCTAACCGACAACGACTATATTGCGCGTTTGCTGCCAATGAGCATGCCAGAAAAGTTGGTTGCTGAGTTTGGTGATGCACTTGTGAGTCACCCATTACGCAATGAAATTATTGCCACTCGTTTAGCCAATCTTATGGTCAACGACATGGGCTTTAACTTTGCCAACCGGCTGCAAGATGAAACCGGCGCCAGTATTTGTGATATTGCCATTAGCTTTATGATTGCGCGCGACGTGTTTAGCATGGACACACTATTGCGTGATATAGAAGCATTGGATAACCAAGTGCCGGCCACGGTTCAGTTGGATATGTTTTATCAGGTACGTCGCATGGTGCGTCGAGCGACCCGTTGGTTCTTGCGCTCACGCAACCGCAGCTTAAGCATCGAGCAAAGTATTGCACAATTTAAACCCGCTTATACGGCTGTGTCTGAGCATTTATATTCGTCACTGGTGGACGCTGAAGCCAACGTTATTAAGCAGGAAGTGGCGGCGTTAGAAGCGAAAAATGTGCCAACCTCTGTCGCAGAACGAGTGACGCACATGAGCAGCCTCTTCTCGGCACTGGACTTGGCACAAGTGGCGACCGAGCAAGACCGCAACATTAGTATGGTGGCCGAGCTGTACTTCCACTTAGGGCATGAGCTTGAGTTGCACTGGTTTTTAGAGCAAATTAATCGTCAAGCGGTTAATAATCACTGGCAAGCACTTGCACGTTCGGCCTTTAGAGAGGATCTGGATTATCAGCAGCGCAGCCTTACCGCCGTGGTGCTTAAAAACTGTAAAGCACAGGGTGAATGCGCTAGTATGCTCGACCAGTGGCTTGATGAGCATAAGCAATTGCTGAATCGCTGGCGTCACTTGCTGGCTGAGTTTAAAGTATCGAGCAATCATGAATTTGCTCAGTTTTCGGTGGCCCTGCGCGAACTGAACTTGCTCCATCTTAATTGTATGAACGCCGTTTAATATAACGGTGTACACACAAAAGCCCCAGCCATGACTGGGGCTTTTTTATAAGGACAAATTACGTGTATTCTTTGGTTAAACCTCTACTTTTTCAATGCGATCCTGAACATGTCCATGAGCTGACCATTAAGGGGCTGGCTAAAACACAACATAGTCCGTTGGCCGCTTTATATCGCCGATCTAAAATAATGAATCCGGTCGAAGTGATGGGCCTCACCTTTGACAACCCCGTCGGTTTAGCCGCCGGGCTCGATAAAAACGGCGATTGCATTGATGCCTTTGCCGCCATGGGGTTTGGTTTTATTGAAATTGGCACCGTGACCCCACTTGCTCAAGATGGTAACGAAAAACCACGTCTATTTCGCATTAAAGAAGCCGACGCTATTCTTAATCGCATGGGCTTTAATAATAACGGCATCGATTATTTAATTGAAAACGTGAAGCAGTCTCGCTATCAGGGTGTGCTGGGCATCAATATTGGCAAAAATAAAGACACGCCAATAGAGCAGGGCAAAGACGATTACCTAATTTGTATGGAAAAATCCTACGCGCATGCCGGTTATATCACCGTAAACATCTCGTCACCCAACACTCCTGGTCTGCGCAGTCTACAATATGGTGATGCGCTGGATGACTTGTTGGCAGGGCTTAAAGAAAAGCAAGCTGAACTGGCGGTGTTGCATAATAAGCAGGTGCCGCTGTTAGTAAAAATTGCGCCTGATTTGTCGATGGCTGAAATAGAGCAAGTAGCAGATAGCCTGGTGCGTTACGAAATAGATGGCGTTATTGCCACAAATACCACGCTAGACAGAGACCTGGTTTTTGATTTGCCACATGCCCATGAAATGGGCGGATTAAGTGGGCGTCCGGTGCAAAACAAGAGCACGCTGGTGATCAGTGAATTATCCCGTCGCTTAGACGGTCGTTTACCGATTATTGGTGTGGGCGGAATTGATTCGTTAACGGCGGGTCGTGAAAAAATGGCGGCGGGTGCCAGTCTGGTACAAGTGTATTCCGGCTTTATTTATCGCGGACCTGCGCTTATTCAACAGTTGGCACAGCACCTTTAAGCAGATTGCTTGCATAAAGATTTGCTCATTTATCAAAATGCGATATAAGATAAGGCATTAGAGTAAAATACTATATATAGTAATGTACTTATCAATATAAGGTGTGACTTGGATGTTACTTCAACCAAATGATCAGTGGCGCTGGTTTATGGGCGAAGATCGACACCTAATGCTGGAGTTAGGGGCTGATATGCTATTTAGTAGCCCCTATCTTAAGAAACAGTTGGTGTGCTCAGATGAACTTAATCAGTGCTTTTCGGTAGAGGATACCGGGCTATATTATAACTTTCTCGATAAATTAACCTCGATCAGCTCATCGGCGCAGCGAGTACAGGCCGCGTTGAATGCGGTGGCCGTGGCCCGCTTTTACAAACCATTGATGCCACAAAGCTGGTTCTTTGAACCTCAGGCTGATTATCATCAACCTGAGTTGGGCGAGTTGATTGCACTGGATATTTCTACCGAGTGGCTAACCTTGATGGTAGTGGAAACGTCACCGTCGGCATCGGTGTGCATTTCATTGTCCGGTGATACGTTACTGTCCAACAGCAAACAGTTTGCCACCTTTAGTGCGATTAAGGTGATGAACGATAGGATCATTAGCCTAGATTGTAGCAATCAAGAACAAGAAATTCGTCGAGTAGGTTAGAAGATAGCCGTCAGCTTTAAGTTATAGACGAACACGTAGGGGCACCTTACTTAGGTAAAGAATATTCGACCAAAAGCAGTTTCGTTCCTACGTTCGTGATCTTGATTTTCAGACAGCAGTAATTCACTCAAATGAATGAGATAAAAGCTAAGTTTTAAATTGGATGTATTAAAGTATATCGAAGAGAAATTACAGGGTAGGGGAGTGCTTGGTGTGCTGATTGATGTGTATAGTCATGTAATTGGTTGCGGGAGCCGGATTCGAACCGACGACCTTCGGGTTATGAGCCCGACGAGCTACCAGACTGCTCCATCCCGCGTCCATGACTTACATACTTACTTTAACGTTTTTCTTTGACTTAATGCTGATTTTACTGCATATAACTGCCAGACCAAGTTGGTTGCGGGAGCTGGATTCGAACCAACGACCTTCGGGTTATGAGCCCGACGAGCTACCAGACTGCTCCATCCCGCGTCCATTACTTACTGGTATTGCTATATGTTACTGCTTTTTATGATTACTTATCACTGGATATTGTTGCGTATCAAGTGGTTGCGGGAGCCGGATTCGAACCGACGACCTTCGGGTTATGAGCCCGACGAGCTACCAGACTGCTCCATCCCGCGCCAATAACTTGATATTACACGACTACATTCAGTTTTATTCTAACGCTTTCATTTAAGTTGGTTGCGGGAGCCGGATTCGAACCGACGACCTTCGGGTTATGAGCCCGACGAGCTACCAGACTGCTCCATCCCGCGTCCGTTACTTAAACGCTACTACTTAATAGGTACTGCTTTATTCTAGTTCTTACTTTAATCTAAGTTGGTTGCGGGAGCCGGATTCGAACCGACGACCTTCGGGTTATGAGCCCGACGAGCTACCAGACTGCTCCATCCCGCGTCCATTACTTAAACGCTACTGCTTAATAGGTACTACTTTATTCTAGTTCTTTACTTTAAGTTGGTTGCGGGAGCCGGATTCGAACCGACGACCTTCGGGTTATGAGCCCGACGAGCTACCAGACTGCTCCATCCCGCGTCCATTACTTAAACGCACTGCTTTATTCTACTGCACTTATTTCTACTACTATCTGAGTTGGTTGCGGGAGCCGGATTCGAACCGACGACCTTCGGGTTATGAGCCCGACGAGCTACCAGACTGCTCCATCCCGCGTCCTCAGGCTGTGCATATTAGAGATCTGGCTCACTGAATGCAAGTGCTTATACAGAACTTTATGCCGTGTGGATATTAATGCTGCAAGCTGATTGTTTTACGCACAATAAGCGGCAAATTTTACAGTATTACGTAGGATTAGGGTATAATGTGGCCCTCTTTTTATTAGACAAGCCTGACTATGCTGCCGTTTTTTGCTACCTGCCCTAAGGGCCTGGAATCCTTACTCACCGATGAACTAAAAAACCTAGGGGCGACTGACCTTCAGGAAACCGTGGCCGGTGTGGCCTTTAAAGGAGAACTGGCCACAGCCTATCGTGCCTGTATGTGGTCGCGTTTAGCGTCACGTATTATGTTGCAGTTGGTTGAGTTCACCATGCGCACCGACATGGACCTCTATTTAGGGGCGGCCAACATCGAATGGGAGCAGCATATTCAACCAGGTCAAACCTTTGCGGTAGACTTTTCGGGTGGCAACGAGGCGATCACCAATACTCAGTATGGCGCTCTAAAAATTAAAGACGCTATCGTTGACCGTTTAACCAAACGCTGGGGCGAACGACCGAACGTTGACAAGCGTGCTCCCGATATCCGTATTTTGGCGCACCTTAAGCGCAATAATCAGCTGAGCATTACGGTGGACTTATCTGGCCCCGCCTTACATCAGCGTGGTTATCGCCAGCAAGCTGGTGAAGCACCGTTAAAAGAAAACTTAGCGGTGGCTATTTTACTGCGCAGTGGCTGGGATATTACCAAGCCGTTGGTCGACCCTATGTGTGGTTCGGGCACCTTACTAATAGAAGCGGCATTAATGGCCGCCGATCATGCGCCCGGTTTATTGCGCGTGCGGTTCGGCTTTATGGCGTGGTGTGGCCACAACCGCGACTTGTGGCAAGAAATTAGCGCCGAAGCGACGGTGCGTGCCACTCGTGGTATGAAACAAGGCAATACCGAGCTTTATGGTTTTGACCAAGACAAGCGCGTATTGGCATTTGCGCAAGATAACGCACAGGCCGCAGGGGTTGCCGCGTTTATTCGCTTTAGAGCTGGGGGCGTGGATACGCTGACCAATCCTGCTGCCGAATTGGGCTGGGTTATTTCTAATCCGCCCTACGGTGAGCGTTTAAGTGAATTCCCTTCTTTATTAGGGTTGCACCAGCAACTAGGTGATAAACTGCGTGAACAGTTTAAAGGCTGGCACGTTAGTCTTATCTCCAGCTCACCCGAGTTGCTAAGTTGCTTGCGTTTGCGCCATGAAAAAATCTACAAGCTATTCAATGGTGCGCTGGCGTGTGATCTGCGTAACTACCTGATTGCCGAAGATGCAAAAGTCGCACGTCCGTTGGCCGAAGACTTTGCTAACCGTTTGGCTAAAAATATCAAGGTGTTAGAGAAGTGGGCTAAAAAAGAGCAGATTGACTGTTATCGTTTATACGATGCCGATTTGCCCGAGTACAACGCCGCCATCGACCGTTATCAAGATTACATTGTGATCCAAGAGTACGCGGCACCGAAAACCATTCCTGAATATAAGGCGCGCGGTCGCTTTTATGATTTAGTGCAAGCCACTCAGGCGGTGACGGGTGTAGAAGGGCGCAAGGTCATCTTAAAAGTACGTGCCCGCCAACAAGGCCGTGAGCAGTACGAAAAATTAGATCGTCGTGAACAGTGGATGGAGGTGCAAGAACATAATGCACAGCTGTTGGTTAACCTGCACGACTACCTTGATACCGGACTATTTTTAGATCACAGACCCATTCGTAAACAACTGGGTGAAATGGCCAAGGGCAAAGATTTTCTTAACCTATTTGCCTACACCGGCAGTGCCAGTGTGCATGCCGGCTTGGGCGGCGCTAAATCTACCACTACGGTAGATATGTCTAAAACCTATTTAGGTTGGGCCGAGCGTAACATGGATCTCAATGGCTTAACGGGTCGCCAACACCAGTTTATTCAAGCGGATTGCATGAACTGGCTACGTCAGCCGGGTGACGATTACGATTTGATTTTCGTCGACCCACCGACCTTTTCTAACTCTAAGCGTATGGACGCGGAGTTTGATATACAGCGTGACCATATAGAGCTGCTGACCTTATTGAGCAAACGACTGCGCAATGATGGCGTAGTGATATTTTCTAACAATAAACGCCATTTCAAAATGGACCTCGACGGACTGACCGAACTGGGCCTGGTGGCAAAAGATATTACCAAGGGCAGTTTGCCCAAAGACTTTGCGCGTAACCCGCATATTCACAATTGCTGGGAAATTCGCTGGAGCTGAGCATGAGCCTAACGCTGTTTTCTACCGATGGTTGCCACCTGTGCGAACAGGCATGGGAGTTATTGGAACAAACCGGTTTAAGTAGTCACACCCAGCTGAAAGATATTATTGACGACGAACGGTGGCTGGCCGCTTATGCGGTACGCATCCCGGTGCTGCGCCGCAACGACGGCGGTGAGCTGGATTGGCCGTTTACGGCTGCCGACATTCTTGAATTTAGTAGAGTGACTTAATGAGTTTATTGACCCTGCAAAACGCCCAGTTGGCGTTTGGTGATGCCCCGTTATTAGATGGCATCGAATTTAATATTCAGGCCGGAGAGCGGGTCTGTATTGTGGGCCGTAATGGTGCCGGCAAGTCGACCTTAATGAAGGTGATTGCCAACGAATTACAGTTAGACGACGGCCGCCGTCAGTTGCAACAGGGCATTAATATTGCCCGATTGGAGCAAGATCCCCCTCAAGTTGACGACGATCAAACCGTATTTGACTATGTGGCCGGTGGTTTAGCTGAAACGGGTGCCTTGCTTGCCAAGTACCATCACCAGTTAGAACTGGTGGCTCACGACTGTTCAGAAAAAGTAATGAACGAGTTGATGCGCCTGCAAGAACAAGTAGAAGTGGCCGACGGCTGGCAGTTTGAAACCCGCATTAATCAAAGTTTGACCTTGTTAGAGTTGGATGGCGACACCCGCTTAAACGATTTGTCTGGTGGTTGGTTGCGTAAAGTAGCCTTAGCGCGCGCACTCACTAATGACCCAGAAATCTTATTATTGGATGAGCCGACCAACCACTTAGACATTGACGCCATTGCGTGGTTAGAAAACTTTTTGTTAGATTTTAAAGGCGCTATCGTCTTCGTCAGTCACGACCGTGCCTTTATTCGTAAGATGTCTACCCGCATCGTCGATCTCGACCGTGGCAAGCTATCTAGCTGGCCGGGTAACTACGACGATTACTTGGTAAACAAAGAAGAAGCGCTGCGCGTAGAAAGCGAGCAAAATGCCTTGTTTGATAAGCGATTAGCTCAAGAAGAAGCCTGGATCCGCCAAGGTGTGAAGGCGCGTCGTACGCGTAACGAAGGCCGAGTGCGTGCTCTTAAAGAATTACGCGTTGAGCGCGGTGATCGTCGTGAAAGTATCGGCAAGGTTAATGTGACGCTGGACGACGTACGCCGTTCTGGCAAGATTGTGTTTGAAGCTGAAAACTTGAATTTCTCTTACGAAAACAATCAGTTGTTAACCAACTTCTCGACCTTAATTCAGCGTGGTGACAAAATTGCGCTGGTGGGTCCGAACGGTTGCGGTAAGAGTACGCTCATTAAGCTATTGCTGGGTAAACTGGAAGCCGACTCCGGTACGCTGAAATGCGGCACCAAGTTAGAAGTGGCATATTTTGACCAGTACCGTGAGCAGTTAGATCCTGAGCGCACCGTGATGGACAACTTGGCCGAAGGTAAACAAGAAGTGGAAGTGAATGGCCGCAGCCGTCATGTGCTGGGTTATTTGCAAGACTTTTTGTTTGAACCTAAGCGCGCTCGTACGCCGGTAAAAGCGTTGTCGGGCGGCGAGAAAAACCGCCTATTGTTAGCGCGCCTGTTTTTAAAGTCCAGCAACCTGTTGGTGCTCGATGAGCCAACCAACGACTTGGATGTAGAAACCCTAGAGCTGCTGGAAGAACTGCTGGCCGATTACAAAGGCACCTTGTTGTTGGTAAGTCACGACCGTGACTTTATTGATAACACCGCCACCCATTGCTGGTTATTTGAAGGCGAGGGTAAGGTCAGCGAGTTTGTAGGTGGTTATCAAGATATGCAGCATCAGTTGTCGTATCGCGCGCCTGCTCAAAAAGCAGATCTTGGCAACAAAGCTAAAGGCGCAGACAAGCAGCCAACCGCTAAGGTTGAAGCTAGCAGCCCTGCGGCTAAAAGCACCAAGAAATTACCTTACAAAGTGCAGCAAGAGCTGAACGGTTTACCCGCCAAGCTTGAGCAGCTAGAGCAAAAAATTGAGTCGTTGCAAAAAACGGTGAATGCGCCAGAATTCTTCAGCAAAAGCGAAGATAAGACGCAAGCGACCTTGCAGCAGCTAGCCGACGTGGAAGCCGAGTTTGAAACCGCGTTTGCCCGTTGGGAAGAGCTAGAAGCACAAAGCTAGAACACCGCTGTAAGCTATCAGCCGTAAGCTAAAGCTAAAATCCAAACACCCCCAAGCTCAGCACGGGGGTGTTTTTTTGGCTGCTTGTTTTTATCTTTTTTAGTAGCTACTCCTTTTCAGATCTAATCACTATTTTCTGTGCGTTCCGAGTTCTTCCATGGCAAAAGTAGGTGTTAGTGCTTGGTGTGATATGAGAATGAGTGTTTGCCGACAAGCACCGCTGCTTGGCATTGACTTATCGCGTATGACGTAAAGCGTACGGCTTACTTCCGTCAATTTTCGTCGTATTTGATAAATAAAAAAGGGCTGTATCATCAGGGATTAACGGCAACTTTGCGTATTTGGTTAAAGTTTAGCCTTGATGTTCACTGTTAATTGCACTATCCATAAGGGGCGGTGGTTAGCGAATGAGCTAGTTTGTAAGACCATCGCATGCACTTTTTGTTGAGCACTTTTGTATACTTTTTGTTTACACACTTTGTTTAAAACATGAGGGTTATACCTATGAAGAGACAAAAACGTGACCGTTTGGAAAGAGCGCGTACTCGCGGTTACCAAGCAGGCGTCAGTGGACGATCTAGAGAACATTGCCCCCATTCCGACATTGATGCCAAAGGGTACTGGTTAGGGGGATGGCGAGATGCCATGGAAGATAAAGGCTCAGGCCTCTTCATACGCTAAATTCAAATAAAAAAGGCCCCGAGCAATCGGGGCCTTTTTAGTTGTTACCAATACTCTTCACTCTTCACCCAAAGGTTAGAACTTAGAGGTATCAGTAAACAAACCTACTTTTAGATCTTTGGCTTCATAGATAACGCGGCCATCTACTTCTACTGTGCCATCGGCAATACCCATGATCAGCTTACGCCAAATAACGCGCTTCAACGTAATCTTGTACGTCACTTTCTTAGCCGTTGGCAGAATTTGGCCGGTAAATTTCACTTCACCCACACCGAGAGCACGTCCTTTACCTGGTCCGCCTTTCCAACCTAAGAAAAAGCCAACTAGCTGCCACATGGCATCTAAGCCTAAACAACCGGGCATGACGGGGTCACCGGGAAAGTGGCAACCAAAAAACCATAAGTCTGGGTTAATGTCTAATTCGGCAATAATCTCGCCTTTGCCATGCTCGCCACTTTCATCACAAATGTGGGTGATGCGGTCCATCATTAGCATGTTAGGAGCAGGCAGCTGGCTGTTACCGGGGCCAAATAATTCACCCTGGCTGCAAGCCAATAGCTCTTCTTTAGTAAAGGCGTGTTTGCCCAATTCTTTCTGCGATGGGATATCTTGTGAAGGCATACTTTCACTATTCCGTTATGTTCAGGCCTGAGCCTAGCGTGTAAATTGGCGTCACTTTAGCGAACAGTTGTTCGCCAGACAAGTCCGATCACTTTAGCGTCGGAACAAGCGCCGTAAAAAACCTGTGTCTATTGAATGACCATTTAGGTCATCAAGCCGATCTCTAATGCGGCCAAACAAGGTGTCGGGTTGCTCTACATCACCCGCCACACAGCCGGTAAGCAGCTCTATGGCTTGTGTTACATGTGTAACGGGATGAATATGAAATCTTCCTGCCGCGACGGCGGCGACCACTTCATCCGAGAGGTTTAATTGCAGTCGATTACTGGCCGGCAAAATAATGCCTTGCTGGCCAGTAATTCCCTGAATTTTACACAATCGGTAAAAGCCTTCTATTTTCTCGTTAACGCCACCCACCGGCTGCACGTTACCAAACTGATCCACTGCACCAGTTACGGCAAAGTGTTGATAAAGCGGCTCTTTAGCCAGCGCCGACAGCAGGGCGCATAAACCGGTGAGCGAGGCGCTGTCGCCGTCTATTTCATGGTATGACTGTTCAAATACTAAGGTAGCTGATAATGGAGAAGGGTGCTCAGCACCAAACACATTGGCCAAGTAGCCTTGAATAATCATCATCGCCTTGGCGTGAATATGACCGGCTAACTCGGCTTTGCGCTCAATGTCAGACACATCGCCATCACCCAAATGTACGGTGGCGGTTAAGCGTACCGGCTCACCAAAGTCATAAGGATGACCGGTAATTTGCAATACCGACAGCCCGTTAATTTGACCAACTTCTTTACCTTGAGTTTGCAGCAGATATTGGCCATCACGTACGCCTAAATCTGACTGTTCAATTAAAAAGCTCAAGCGATAGTCTTGCTCTTGCTGAGCTTGCGCGACAT
Source organism: Oceanisphaera ostreae (assembly GCF_042676125.1). NCBI lineage: Bacteria > Pseudomonadati > Pseudomonadota > Gammaproteobacteria > Aeromonadales > Aeromonadaceae > Oceanisphaera > Oceanisphaera ostreae. Next base: position 182,866 of record NZ_JBHTJS010000002.1, on the reverse strand, counting down.
GGACCTCACTAATTAGCGGGCATTGTTCGCGCCGCGCAATTACATCGGCTAACTGCATCATGGCCACTAACTCGGCCTCAACCAAAGACAGCTTATGTTGATGATCGGTCAGTCGACAGGCATAACGGCACAGCCTGGCAATGGCACTAATGTCCATGTCTAATAGTCGGTTTTTCTGCCGTAAGTACGACAAAAAGCCCAAGTAACGAGGCAATTCTGCGCTTACATCCCATTCAGGAACAATATCGGCGCGCAAAAAGGCTAAGGTGTCGAGTTCGCGGTCAAGTAGATACAGCTCAGCGACCGCCATGCGATCTCCCACCAACACCAAATGAATATCCAGCGGCGGCGGCTCAGGCTGAAAGTAAAACGCCGACATGTCAGCCGGGCGACTCCACTCAATTTGGCGGGTGACCAAGGCGTTTTTAAGCCTAAACCAAAGATGCGGCTGATCTAATAGTTCTTCGATGGGCACAATTAAATAGCCGCCATTAGCCTGATGTAGCAATCCAGGCTCTAGCAGATGATGATGACTAAATACCGACCCTTGCTCGGTTTGAAAGTGCACGGCGCCAAATAGCTGCTCTGGGGTGAACTGGCGCGCATACACTACCGGCATGGTGGTGTCGTGGCGATGTACCATCAAGTTAATTAATACCGGGTGACTAAAGCCTTGCCCTGCCGCAACATGCTGAGATAGCAAGGAGAGGTAGTCGGCAATTTTGCTATCATTATCCTGCTTTTTTAAGATGCGCTGCACAATGTGCTCGGCTTCTAAATGGCGAGACGATAATTCTAACAACTGGCCCACCAGCTCACAAAATACTTGGCCGGTGCCTGCTTTTAGCCTCAGCCAAATGGGCTTTTGCGGATGATTAAGATTTTCTGCATAACACAGGTCAAACAAGTCGGCATGATTCGCGTGTTTTTTTACCAGGTTGTCTACCAGCTCTTCATAATCAACGCCGCAAAAACCATTTAGTAATAAAATGGGATTCGCCGCGTTTAATGCCGACAAAGTGGCAAAAGCGGAATCTGCACGGGCTTGCAGTGTACTAAACGCGGTGGGTGGTACCTCGTTAAGCGTCGCAATATCGGGCAGAGTAAAAACAGGGTTCAGTTCGACGGGACTCAGTGGCTGCACTCAAAAACTCATCAACATTGGTAAATTCCCGCCAGTATACTGCAGCCAGCCTTGGGGTCGACAGCTTGATGACCAATATGTGTCAAAAAGCCGCTTTAACGGGCAATAGTCACCTCGAATGCTGATTATTTGAGCATCCTTGCGCAGAGTCATCAAAAATTTCCGCGATTAACCGTGAGCTTATCTGAGCGAACATGGGCCAATAGAGACAAAAAAGCCTACGCCTTACGCTGTAGGTAAAGACCAACACGGTCGATTGGTTTCGAGGTAGCCTTTAACGTAAGGCGTAAAGCTGTATTTACCTCCGATAATCCGCCAACTGCACCACGTTATTGACTCTGGGCATATCTGCATAAGGGCAGGGGAAGTCGCCTACCTTAGTCTGGGGATATTCAGTGGCGGCTAAGCCCGAACCAAAGCGAAATAAGGTGTCGTCTAATAAACGTACCATAGGTCGAAAGCGCGCTTTAGATGTGCCGATCTTCTTGTATAACTGATTAATATGCATGGCCAAGCTATAGCAATGCTCTTCTTCTAAATACGCAAGGCCTTCTTGCTCTAGCGTTTGCATAAACCAAGCTCGCGCATCGGTAATATGACCGTTAATGCTGGCGTCGTAATTATTCACCCAATGGGTATGACAATGCTGATGAGTGAAGGCGTCTACCATCAGTGGTAGTTCGTCATCGGTAATGGCCCCGCTGTCTACGGCTAAATGCAGTGCTTCATTACCCCAGCGCTCTAGTAGCACCTGCTCAAGTTCAATTTGACTGGGTGGTGCCATAAAGGGCAGAAAAATCACATAGCGGCTATAGGCTTCCATGGCCACAATGGTGTGATAGGGCTGTAAGCGGTCATTGCCATGTTCTAATAAATGACATTGCCAAGAAACTCGGTCAAAGCCGGTGCTAAGCGGCTGGGTGCCAATGCGTTTACCATCTGCACTGGGTATGCGCGGCAAAGATAATGATAGCCAGCGCGCCAAGGCATTACTGACCGAGATAGTGATATTCATACAGCTCCATCATGAGGTTTTTAGTTAAATGGTGGGTGAAAGTGCTAACTTATTGTACAAATTTTGACGTTAACGCTAAATAAAGGAACTATTTAGCCGATATAACTAAAAAGCAGAGCATGTTAAATATGCTTGCCGTTATAATAAAGAAAATAGCGACAAAATAATATGCAAGCTAGACAAGAGCGGTTGGTTAATTGACTTTATCTAGCTTGTGCCACCCGAACAGCGGTTATCAGCCATTTTAGACTCTATACTAAAGCGCTTGCCTCTGTTCCACTAAGGGCATGACTTATGAGAAAGAACCATCCTGTTACTAACAGAGAAAAAGCTTTTGTTACCCAAGGAAAGCTAATTACTGTTACCGACAGAAGTGGCAATATTACCGAGTGTAATGATGCTTTTGTAGAAATGAGCGGCTTTTCCCGCGAAGAGTTACTTGGTCAGCCCCACAATATAGTACGCCACCCCGATATGCCTGCCGAGGCGTTTAAGGTTATGTGGTCACACCTTCAAGCGGGTAAACCCTGGATGGGCGTGATTAAGAACCGCTGTAAAGATGGCGGTTTTTATTGGGTCGATGCCTATGTCACCCCCATGACCGCTAACGGTGAAATTGTTGGGTATGAGTCGGTACGATCTTGCCCCAAAAAGGCTGATATCGCTCGCACCCAGCGCCTTTATGCCAAGATACAACAAGGTAAAAACACGCAGCCACGTCTCAATATCGTCCCTCATCAGCTGTTTTTATTGCTGGCGTTGCTCAGCTGGGGCGGCTTGTTACAGGCGGGATATAGCACTGTGGCTCAAGGCGTGTTGGTGGCTGCCGTGGTTATTTATGCCTTTTGGGCACATCAAGTAAGAATGACCTCCGTTGCCTCATTGAATGGGCTGCTTAAAAATGTCTTTTCTCACGAATTAGCAGTGCAAAGTTACACCGACGATAAAGGCGGTATTGGTAAGCTAAAAGTCGCCATTCTGAGTGAAGTCGCTCATCTGGGAACGGTAATTAGTCGTATCGAAAACGCGGCAAAAAATGTGGCGACCGAAACTGATATCGGCTTTACCTTAACCCAGGGCTCCCGCGCAGAAATTGAATGCCAGCAGGCTGAAACCCAGCAGGTTGCTACGGCCATGAACGAGATGACCACTACCATTGCCGAAGTGTCTCGACACGTTAATGACACCGCGACGTCTGCTGATATTGCCAACGGCTTAGTCGCGCAAGGTACGGCGATTGCCGATGTGACGAAACAGTCCATTGAAACACTGCGCAATACGGTGACCGACATTAGTCAATCGGTGTCGGCGGTATCAGAACAAACCGAGAATATTGCCAAGGCGGCACAAATGATTGAGCAAATTGCCGATCAAACTAACTTGCTCGCACTTAATGCGGCCATTGAAGCGGCTCGTGCCGGTGAGCAGGGTCGTGGGTTTGCCGTGGTGGCAGATGAAGTGCGCAATTTGGCTAAGCGCACTCAAGAGTCCACTCAAGAAATTTACAGTATTGTGAACGAGCTAACCTCGCGCGCCAATAATGCCGTTACGGTGGCTAATCAGGGGGCGGTATATGCTGAAGAAGGTGTGGCGCGGGTAGTGGAAAGTGGGGTGATGCTGAACGGTATTTCTGAGGCGGTGGGCAATATTGCTAACATGTCTACGCAAATGGCGGCGGCAGTAGAGCAGCAAGCGCATGTAGCCGAGGACATTAATCGCCAAGTGGTGAACATTTCTGAACTGGCGGACTCCAGTGCCGACAGCGCCACTAAGGCCTCTACCTCACTTTCGCACCTAAAGAACATTGCCGGTGACTTACACGAGCTGGTGGTACGATTTAAACAGGGCTAGACATAGCTGTACGTGATACGCCTTACTTTAAAGATAAGTCCGTCTTTTGTAGCCGCTGCTTCAGCTGCGTAATTCTGCGAAGCAGGATAGCTTTAAATCCCGCTGAGATGGGACTAGCAGCGCTAGCATACAAAACACCGTTATACGCCTTACGTTAAAGACACCCCGCCTTTTGTAGACCGCTGCTTTAGCTGGCGGTCCTGTAGAGCAGGGTGGCTTATTATCTTTAGACTTACCGCTTACCGCTTACCGCGCCCTCTTATGGTTGTGGCTCTTGGCACACAAACACTAGCGCCTTAAGGCCTGCTTCGGGCTCTATGTCTGCAAACTCGCTGGGGTTATCTAGCCGCTCTACAAACTGCAAGCTGGGCGCGTGCTCGGCCATGCTGTCTATTAAGAACTGGCTCGCCACCGCTGGCGCATTTACGCAGGCCAGCACCTGACCGCCGGGCGCTAATAGCTCCGGCAGGCGGCGCAATATTTTGTGATAATCTTGGGTTAACGCAAAGCTGCCTTTTTGAAACGAGGGTGGGTCAATAATAATTACTTCATACGGCCCCAGCTGGCGTAGTCTGCCCCACGACCGAAATACATCATGACCAAGAAAGGTGACCTTACTTAAATCATGCTGGTTTAAGCGGTGATTGTCTCGGCCTCGGCTAAGCATGCCTTTAGCCATGTCTAGGTTTACCACCTGCTTGGCGCCACCGGCAATGGCGGCGACGGAAAAGCCACAGGTATAGGCAAACAAATTTAGTACCCGCTTACCCTCTGCGTGCTGGCGCACCCACTCTCGGCCTAAGCGCATATCGAGAAATAAACCGTGATTCTGATTGCGGCCCAGCACCAATTGATACTGTAACCCTTGCTCGCAGACCACGGGCTCTGGCTTAAGCTCGCCCCATATCACCTCGATGGGGGATTTTGGCCGGCTGCGATGCTGCACTAATATTGCTTGGCCACCACTTTGTTGCCAAGCGTCTTGCTCACTAAACGCCAATAACCCCGTTGTTAATTCGGCTAAAAAATCGGGCTCTGGCTCTTTAAACAAAGACACCAATACCTGATCACCCAACCAGTCGGCCGTTAACTGCTCAAGCCCCGGCCAGCAGCGACCACGGCCATGAAACAAACGGCGCAGCTCTTTTGGATTTTCGGCTTGATGCTCAGTAAAGCGAGCGTCAAGCTCGGTATAAAAAACGGGTAGGGCAGTGGTGTCCATAAAACGCTCGGCTAACAAAATAGACGGCTATTTTAGCAGCCTGATCCCATAAGGCCAAACCTTGGGGCGCGCTACATTGTCCGTTAAAACAGCGGCCAAAGACGTCTAGAAGCTAGCTGTTTTTTATATAAAGAGCATCGGTAGGCCAGCGTAACTGGATGGTTTAAATACCGGAGCTAATCCGGCATTTTTTGTTGAGAAAGGTTTGATCACTAGCTGATACCGCTGATCGCTGCTAGCTTTATTTAGTCCGTTTAGTCATGTTGCGGCGGTTGGCTTTTTTATCCCGTGGTGCGCGTTTGCTGCGCGCTTCACTGGCAGGTTGATCCGTGACTGTAAAGCCGGCCAACGTTTGCAAAGGCAAGGCTTCGCCGGTGAGCTCACGAATAGCGGCCAGTGCCTGCGCTTCGCCATGACACACTAACGAAATTGCCATGCCCGTTAAGCCTGCCCGTGCAGTGCGCCCCACACGGTGTACATAAACCGGCGCACTGGGCGGTAGATCCAAATTGACCACCACCGGTAGTGCCGTTACATCAATGCCGCGTGCTAACAGGTCGGTGGCCACTAACACCTTAATATCGCCATTCTTAAAGGCCAACAATGCCTGTTCGCGTTCTACTTGGTCTTTTTCGCCGTGTAAGGCCAGCGCCAAAATGCCTGCTTTATTTAAACGCTTGCTCAGCGCATCCGCATTGTCACGGGCATTAATAAACACCAACACCTGCTGAGCGCTTAACGACTCTTTCAGCAATGCAATCAACGCCTGAGCTTTGCTGCCTTTATTGACCAAATAACACGTTTGCGCAACCCCCTCGACCACGCTGTTTTGGCTGCCCACCGCAAAGCGCTGCGCATTGGGTGCTAACTCTTGTAACTGCGCTTCTAACTCCACAGGCAAGGTGGCAGAAAACAATAGCTGTTGCTGCAGGGCGGGCATGGCGGCCATCAGCTTTTGTATATCTGGCCAAAAGCCCATTTCTAGCAAACGATCTGCTTCATCTAACACTAAGTGCTGTACGGCCTTCAATGAAATCAACTTTTGCTTCAGCAAGTCTAATAAGCGGCCCGGTGTGGCAATTACGATTTGTGCGGGCTGTTCATTAAAATCAGCCACCTGTTGCTCTACATCTACGCCGCCACACAAGGTGGTTAATCTCAGCGACACGCTGTGTGCTAAAGGCGCAAGCACCTCACTAATTTGTGCGGCTAGCTCGCGAGTGGGCACAATCACCACGGCGCGCATGTGCGCACGGCTATAAGGCGCCGTAAGGGCGTTCGTGTGATCAGTGCTCTCGTTAAGCGCCGCGGTAAGTTGCTGCAATAGCCCCAAACCAAAGGCTAAGGTTTTGCCACTGCCGGTGGGCGCTAATGCCAACACGTCTTGGCCGGCAATAATAGAAGGCAACGCTTGCTGCTGCACGGCGGTAGGTACTTGAAATTGGGCGGGCAGGGCGGCGAGCAAATCTGGATGAAGCGAAAGCGCGGTAAAGGACATGTAAATACCAACAGAGAAGGGGAGCGAAAGTCTAAACAGCCAGAGCTGACAAGTAAACTGTCTTGATTAGTGACAGTGAGTAGCATAAACGACTGTTTCTGTGAGTGTAGCCTCGGGTAATCTCGAGACCAAGCAGGATAAAACACTAATAATTACGGGTTTGCGGGGCAAGGCGGCCGAATCGAGTTCAACCATCCTGCCTAGCACCAGATAAAGGCGGGGCGAGACAGCTGCGAATAGCTCGTGGCCGGACTCGTTAAAGCACCCCGTCCGATAGGAAGTTGTGTTTATCGTACATTTTGGTTGTCAAATATCATTATTACCTTCGGGTAAAGAAATAGCAGCGACCCTTACCGAAAGATGTTTCTACGACATCGAAGCAGCTATTTTAAAAGCGTAAGATAAAACGTAAATAAATTTAAACAAACGCCTGGGGGATCCGGTTCTCCCAGGCGTTTATTGCTTACCGATAAGTATCTATTGCGTGCTCTCAATAGGCTGGGAACCTTATTGGGCCGCCAGCTTGTCTTGCACGCTACTCACCTTGTCCGCCATGGTCTGATCTCGGTCAACCCGGGTGCCGACCTTCATGTGGCTGGTAATGCGCACCGCACCGGCCGCATGCAGATCTTCGTGGCAGCGCTTTACCGCCGCCATCACCTCTTCCCATTCACCTTCCACGTTGGTGCCGTAGCCATGCATGCTATGGGTAAGGCCGGCCTCTTCAAATATCTTCTGGCACATGGCCACGTAAGGCGAAACCGAAGTGCCCACGCCGCCGGGTGACACCATGATATCCATTAATACGTACATCAGCATTTTCCTTATTTACGGGGAGTGAGGCTATATTCAACTTGATGCTGGCGCCAGCACAAGAGCCAGTCTTACACCACCTGTTGGCCAGTCTGGAAAATATCAATTATGCCAACATACATATAAGAGGCCTACCAAGAATCCAGTCAATGAAGCTGGCGCCGAGTTTAAGCCCCATACAAATACACCGTAAAGTAATGGCAAGTGGTGCCCGCTAGCACCCACAAATGCCAGATAAAGTGACCGAAGGGCAGGCGGTCGTCTAATACAAAGAACACTACGCCGAAGGTGTAACTTAAGCCGCCGGCCACTAGCCAGTAAATACCTTCAATGGGCATGGTGGCCAGCAGGGGCTTGAAAGCGACCACGATCACCCAGCCCAAGTCATCCACAGGGCTATAGTTTTATTACTACCGAGGAAGGGCGGATTTGGCCCTATTATGCGCCGTACCAATATATTGCAAAGTAGTGGAAAGTCGTACCAGCCAGCACCCACAGATGCCAGATGAAGTGGCCAAAGGGTAGACGATCATCAAGTACAAAAAAGATGACACCGAGGCTATAGCTGACGCCACCAGCCACGAGCAAATAGATCCCATCAATCGGCATTGCTGCTATGAGAGGTTTTAACGCTACGACTATTATCCAGCCCATGAGGAGGTATAAGCTGGTAGACAAAGAGATCGGCAGATGTTGTGCGAAAAGCTTGAGGAAAACACCTACAAAAGCTATTGACCAAACCACGGCCAGCAAGGTCCATCCCCAAGGGCCATTGAGCACACCAAGCAGGATCGGCGTGTAAGTCCCGGCAATCAGTAAGAAAATGGCGCTGTGCTCTATTACTCGAAAGGCATGCTTTGCTTTGCCCACAGGTAGGAAATGATAAATGCTCGATGTAAGGTACATAAATATAATCGTAGTAGCAAAAACACACGCACCAGCCACGAAGAGGCCGCCACCAGTGTGGCTAGCTTGAACGATAAGAAATGGGGTACCTACAACGGCAGCTACCAAGCCCGCTACATGACTAAGCGTGTTTGCTGCCTCTTCAGCTCCTGATTGAGTTCGTGAATAGCCTTTTTTATTAAACATATCTAGCCTCGAAAGTGAAAAAAATATCGGATTAAGCTAACGAATAGAGCGTAGAATCAACTTGGATTAGTGTGCTGGTGGGGCGTTTATAATTAGGTTCTAATTTTTAAAAATATTTATTAATCCGACATTCCGCACCTAGTTTTCTGATTTATTTTTCTTGACACGGATCCGCCAGTTTGATCTATTACTTCTATTTGGCGGCAGTATCATGACAACTCCTTCTTATCGCATCAAGAATCTCGACCATCTAGGCCTAGTGGCTGGAATGTGCCGTGAGCTCGGGCTGGCACGGATGGTTGACGCTATCCTGCCGAAGCAGGCGGAGCATCATGTCACCCATGGCGAAGCCCTTGTTGCTATGATTATCAATGGCTTAGGGTTTCATAGCCGAACCTTACATATGGTGCCACAGTTTTTCGCCGATAAGCCGACCGAACGCCTACTGCGTCCCGGAGTCTTGCCCGAGCACCTTAATGATGATGCGTTAGGTCGGTGTCTCGATGCGCTGTTTGATGCCGATGTTTCCTTGCTCTACCAAGCTATGGCGGAGCAAGTCGTCACTCAATTAGGCTTAAATAGCAGCACCGTTCACCTTGATATCACCAGTTTTCATGTGGATGGTGCTTATGCTCAGGATGAAGATTCGGCAGGCATTCAGCTCGTTAAAGGCTACAGCCGCGATCATAGGCCCGAGCTGAATCAAGTGGTGTTGGAGCTCATTTGCGAGAACGTAGCGGGAATTCCCGTTTATATGCAGGCGATGAGCGGAAATACCAATGATCAGAGAGCCTTTTCTGACGTCATTCGCCACCACGTACAGTCTTTAAAGTCGGCACAACAAAGCCGTTACTTTATCGGCGATGCCGCCTTGTATACCGCGGAGTCTATCTTAGCGCTACATCAGCAAGATCAATTGTTTGTTACCCGTGTACCGATGACATTAAAAGACTCCAAGCACGCCGTCTCGTCCCTCAAAACAGACCAGCTGGAAGCGCTGGGAGAGGGCTATTATGGCTACAGGCTCGAGGCTGACTATGCCGGCGTTCCCCAACGTTGGTTGATGGTGCGTAGTGAGCAGGCAACGCATCGGGAACAAAAGACCGTGATCAAAAACCTGCTTAAAACAGGTACCCAAGAGCTCAAGCAGTTCCAAAAGCTATGTAAAAAAGTCTTTGCCTGCCAGCAAGATGCAGAACAAGCATTGGCTGATTTTTGCAGCGGACTCAGTGTGTTACGGATAGAAGATGGCGCATCAATAGCCCACCCAGCCTTTAGTGGCAAAGGCCGACCTAAAAAAGGTCAAGCTCCGGATAGCATCGAATATCTGCTCACCGGACAGGCCGTGACGTGCCTCAAAAAGGTGGCTGAGGCCAAAGAGCAATCAGGAATTTTTATCTTAGCCACCAACGACATGAGCGATGATCTTGATATGGCTGGGTTGCTTGCCGCCTATAAGTCTCAACAGACTGTTGAGCGCGGCTTCCGGTTCTTGAAAAGCCCTGACTTTATGGTCTCTTCTCTGTTTTTGAAAAAGCCAGAGCGCATCGAGGCATTGTTGATGATCATGACCTGTAGTCTGATGGTTTACTCTGCGTTAGAGCACCGGATCCGCCAGTCTCTACGGCAGAAAGACCTGACTTTCCCCGATATGAAGAATAAGCCGAGTCAAACTCCCACGGCCCGCTGGGTATTCCAATGCTTCGGCGGCATTCATGAGCTGGGTGTAGGAGAAGCGCCGCCACTCATTGTAAACCTTCAGCCTCCGCAGCAGACTATCGTTAACGCTCTCGGGGAACTCTACCTCACTATTTATTCTTAAATCAGGTGCGGAATGTCGGATTAATATTATAATGTTTTATTTTTAGTGAGATGTAGCAAGCTTTTTATGGGGCCTTGAATAGCATTTATTATGATCCACTGAGAGTTTAATATATACATGCGGCACACCTTAATACAAGGGGATTACCTTGTATTTTCACCCCCAAAAAGACAGGAAGGGTCATCAATATAAGTGGTTTTTATTGACGATTGTTGATACTATATACACAAGGTTTGGTTTGGTACCCAGACTGGTTTCTCAAAATAATGAATCGCGGGATTGGCGTTCCGCATAAGAGCCCATCATAGATGGGCCTCTTTTTTCCTTTGCTATTCTGGCATTTTGCGGTCTCTGATAATCATTGCCATTCTTGACTTGTCATTGTGTTCTATTTTGTAGCTTCTCACTCTCTTCTTGTTGATTGTGATTTGTCCTTCGCTCTTTGTATCTAGTGCAAACAGTCTCTTCAATAGTGAGCTTGCAACTCTTCCGCCTGTACTAGAGATTGTGATGTCGCCAAAGTGCTTATTCAGTGCGACGATTGTCCTGATGCGCATTCCGTTGCTGTATTCAATTGAGCCCTTTTTTACCCAGTCTGCAAGCCTCTGCGCGTCTTCTGAGTTATAGCTTCCGGTCATTGTCTTAGTGTCTATGTTCAGAATGCTCAGTGCCTCTTTTATAAACATGACCATGATCACCTCTGATGCGTTACTCAATTTGCTCAGCTTGTGTGTTCTGTTGTAGTTCCTGACTATCTTCTGACCGCTTCCATTGGCATCCAAAGCGATAATCTCTGGGGTAATGGCATCGGTCCTTTTCATTTTGAAGGCCTTGCGAATATCGTAGGCCGCAAGCATGTGCTGTTCGTCTTCCTGAGCGTACCCAGCGAGCCCCCTGATTGAATTGGCTTCTGCATCTGATAAAGGCCTTGCTGCAATCAAAGAATTGCTTCTGGCTTCGTTCTCAAGCTCTTGGCCTCTCTTTGTGATCTTTCTTCCTTCCTTGGCTGCATCTTCATTACTATCAACAAGTTTGACGGCCCAGCCTTTCTGCTCCGCTGCAATCAAAACATAATTTGCGTAATTGTTTCTGTCTCTATTTTCCTGGGTGATTCGCTCAATAACCAGCATGACGCCTGGATTTCTTGAGTATTCAGCTAAAGAGCCAGGCCCCATTTTGCTTGCATCCATGCTCTCATTCATCTCAAGTGCCAAAACAATCATAGGGTCTGTTGGGTAATTTTTCGGCTCGGGCGTGATACTGAAGTTAACCCTTGGCACATCGCGAAACCTGCGCATGCTTTGAATTGCGCTTCTAGGGCTGATTGTTTGATGCGCTAGGATTGACACTTCTGTCACGCCAGTGTTGGTGAATGAATTCCCTGAGCTAATAACAGGCGAGAACTGAGTGTAGTTGTGGTCTCTGATTATCACCTCCAGCTCATTGATGAAGCTGACCGGGTCCTTGTCGACTAGACTTGCTGCGTCAATCATCAAGGCTCTGCGTTCTTCTTCTTCCCTTGCTCTAAACAAAGCCCTAAATTCCGACTTATTTTTGTTATGTGATGCGTCAACAAATGCAGCAATACTGCCGCCGGAATTCATTACTTCGCTGATTCTCGCATTGTTTTCCGCATGGTTTTTGAATACGTTAATTTGTATTTTTTCTTTGTTCACAAATGAAACAGGGCTTACAATATGTATTTTTTTTCCGGTATTTTTCGCAAGCATGTTGACTGTGTGATCGCTGATTGTTCCGTCAGCCATAACAACATATTTTTTTTCTTTGATAAGCTTCATAAACCCAGACATCATCTCAGTACGAGCTAGCAAGCATTTGCTCACAGCCTTGCCCGTTAAGTGATTAAGGGCTTCCTCAATCTCTTCGATGATAATCGCATTCGATTCATTCTCCCTGTAGTTTTCGAATAACGGGAAAAAAAGAGAGTTTATAACCGAACCGACACCAGTAGGCTGCTTACCAAAAGGATTCTTGAGAGCTTCCCTTAGTGCGGGATTTTGATAGTGATACTTAGCATCAATGGTCTGAGCCGTCAGCAGTTTTCTCGGGCTCGTGATGATTGGAAACAAGCCCATTTCCATGAATGCTTCAAATGCTGGGAGCGTTCCATTCTGTGTTTTTCCAGAGCCAAGATCGCCATCAAGAATATAAATGCCGGGGTTGTTTTTGATGTGTTCAATCAGGTTTTCGTCATAATCCATTTTAAGATGAATCGTATTTTCATTACTTAGGCTAACGCTGTGTGTCTTTCTTACTTCCTCGTATATATGCTCAAGAAGTGAAACTAACTGGTTTTCCGCGTAGTCTGACGCGGACTGTCCTTCGATCATGATGTTTGGGGCTGCGCCTCTTATTGCGGCTATCGCATCCTTTCTGCTCATCTTGCTTGGAACGTCTTTTGAAAGGGAATAAGCCATGCGCCTTGTTGCCTCGATTCCTTCGTGCTTTGTTGTAGCACTAGAGAGAAGAAGCGAGGCAAGGCTCTTTTCATTCATTTTTGAAATATTAATTATTTGATTATTTTTTGCGATTGATAGGTGATGCTTTTCCGCAAGCTTTATGTGCTTGTATGCGGTCTTGCTTGTGCTATCGATGACGATATTGCAGTCATTAAGAATGCTGGCTTCTTCGATTAGTAACTCGATATTCTCAACGACGTAAGTTGTGGAGTTGCTGATTTCGTTGTGCTGCTTGTCAGTTAAGACAGCAAGGATGCAGTTATTTTTCATTGTATTTCTCATTATAATTGGCGTTAGCACAAGGTCGGTATACCTCGATAAATTAATGCTATCAGGTCAGTGTTAGATATACAATACATTAGCTGAATTAATTAATTAATTAATTTTATTCCTCTCTAGTTAATTTGTGATTATTTATTGGTTATTTGTTTTATTATCAAGGGCTTGAGTGAGATTGGTGCTTGCCAGTCGATACGATTCCTTGCTGCAAGCAAGGGCCAGTTACTTCAAAGTTTTTTGAGGGGCTGCACACAAGTCTACTTTTACTATAGTAATAATACACTTGTGTGCAGGTAATTAGGTTGGTGTTTTTTGCTCACTTTAATTTTTAATGTTGAATATCTACATAGAAAAATATTAATAAAAAATTAATGTCTGTTAAAGTAGATGGATGATAAATATCGTAATCTGGTATAAGAAGCGCCTAGATAGTCACAAGCCGAAATAAACTAGGGGCTTCGCTATCAAGTCAAGGCACAAGTTGGGAGGGGCTAACGTGGCCCCAGATAAGTGTGATCACAGGAGTTTTAGAGAGAACTTTGCAGGGGCATTGCCTTTATGATTTTTAAAAAGGTAAGTCGCAGGCAGCGCTAGGGTGATGGGCAAGCTTTGGTAAAACATATAGCCAGTTATATTTAAAGGCCTAGCTAGGATGGAAAGAGATAACAAAGCAAGAACTGACCGGGGAAGACGGTGGGTCAATCATCACAGAAAGCCCTCAGACAGTTTTAAGCAACTAAATTCAATAGGGCGCAAAAGCCAAGCAAGAGAGCCATTAGATTCTTTGCATATACAGTCAATCGCCTAGTGCCCATTGCCGTAGCAGCCATACTCTGCGCGTAGATGATCAAATGCTGCTTGAAAGCCAAAATCAGAATGGTCATAATATTCATCATGTCCGCATCTCATCATCCTTTCTGTTACTATTTTTCTGTTGTAGTCACTTTCTTTTTGTGCCTCTAATAATGCCCACTCACAGGTTCCAACAACCAGCTCTGGAGTGTCATGATATGCGTTTGATAACTTATGAAATAGTAAGCTTTCTTCCTTGTTTAATAATAAATCACTTAGATCTTCCATGTCACCGATAATATAGGGTCCATTTTGTGAGCTAATATTTTCTTCTATAGTCAGCTTGATTATTATCTTTGGAATTTCATCCTGCATGCTCATGTTTGCCCAAAAACTTTTTATTACGCTCATGTCTTTAATGTTGCTGAGCTCGTTATTTATTGCATGGTCCATTGATTTCTTTATCGATTTATCTATGGTAAGCATTGTTGTTTTTGTAAATTCATCCAACATAATTTATCCATTTATTCCTCAAGTTAAGTTTAGTTAATAGAACTTCAATTTCTAGTGAGTAACTGGAATGTTAAACTCCCACTCTTTTCTCAAACGGTCAAATGTATTGATCATTAGCTGTTCTTTTGTTTTATCATTATCTTCCTTGGCCAGTTCACATTCTACCATTTTAGCTACTTCATCTATTGATCACTCGTAAGTACCCATAATTTTTTCAGGAGAGTAGGTTACTAAGTCGTAAAGTTTGTAAAATAATCTACTGTCATCTTTGTGTGCCAACAAATCAGCTAGATCTTCACTATTACCTTCGACATTGCTAACGAAAACCATTTCGTCAATTAAGTTAAAGTAAATAGATACAGTGTAAATACTACTAATCTCTATAATATTAGCGCTAAACCCATTTACTCTCCTCATGTCTTATCCTCTATTGCTCGCTATAGCCAGCCCCTCGGCAATACACTCTTTTAGTTGTTTAATTTTAATAACCCACCTCTATTGTCTATTGATTTATTGTTATTTTAAAATCCCAATATCTTTACCTCAATGGTTCCATTAAATAGGTCAACAACAACATTTACTGAACTGTCGGTATTGCTATCTATATCGTAATCTGGAACGTACATATAATAAATCTTGTCATCGAAGACGTTGATATCAAAAGCTATGGGAAGAAATTCATTTTTTTTAATAATGTTTTTTAAATGTAAAGCTAGTCGGAACTCATTTAGACCTGTCCAATCATTTGGTGTTTCAGTTGATATCAATATATTGTTATTTGTTGCAAGTAACTTTTTAAAATAGTTGCTTAACTTAAATGATTCAATGTATTCCCAATTCTCACTCCAGTCTGAAATCATATGGTTCACCTTTTAATTTTTATAATGATGGTACTACGTTATTATCGCATTGCAATAGTAATTGTAAAGTGTTTTTTATTTTAATATATATATTTTTAATAAGCAGTAATTAACTTTTATTGTTAATTTAATTTATTATGACGATAGTGTAATAGTAGGTGTGTTAATAATTGATTAGATAATAGTTGATAATATATCAGGTTGTGTAAACGTGCCGCAAACAAACAAACAAACAAACAAACAAACAAACAAACAAACAAACAAACAAACAAACAAACAAACAAACAAACAAACAAACAAACAAACAAACAAACAAACAAACAAACAAACAAACAAACAAACAAACAAATTGATAGGAACACTAAGGGCTGATAGTGGACGCGCTATCCTAACAGTAAATGTAACGCCAAAAGAGTCTTGCGTTCTAGTAAATAATTATTTGTCTACCTTTTTGGGCGTGCATCTTCATAAAATCACTGGTTAAAATTCGGCGTAGCCGGGCGTTAATAAACATGGTCTTCTCTTAATATTTCATTCTTTACAAAAGTATGAGTTTTGATAAGTGGAAGAATGCAAAAATAGTTTTCGCTATAACTTACTCCTTGTTTGCTCGTGGAATAAGGCTAGACAGATCAGTGCCATGTGTATTCTTATTATCAGTAAAGTGCGCGATAAAGCAAGGTGTCGCGTAAGTAATGTTTCATAACTTATGTAGATCTTGTGGGCGTTGTTTCCTAAATCAGAGCAGAGGTAGTAATCCTCATAAGGCACAGCGTCATTAACTGAGGAGCTGACGAACCGGCATTCCCAGTCCGATGACTTTTACTATGGCTAATACTTTCCCACTTGGCCATTGTATTTACGCAGGCTCAAGGTCGGACTAAGCAACTGTTTATATCGAGACATGGCGGTCTCTGACAATTAACGCTGATGGTAATCAGACCGTGTTTTCCACTCAGCCAAGTTACCCGATTTAAGCGCAGCAACAACTTCATTTCTGGGGTGGCCTTCCTCCCAGTACTTGGCATTTTTACGCGGTGGGATGGTGACGATACTGCCTTTCCTGAGCAGTCATTGATGGCAGCGTTGAGTGCCATAAGCACCATGAGCAGACACTTAGTGTATCCGGCGTCGAAGTGGGTTGAGTAGCGTGGGGAGTGCTTCGCTATCTGCCACACTTTCTAGACTCACTTCAGCAGCAATGACTTCATGAGTACGGGCATCTACAGCCAAATGTAATTTACGCCAGATACGGCGCTGGCTCTTGCCGTGTTTACGCTGTTTCCATTCGCCTTCACTCAATACTTTGAGCCCCGTCGCATCAATGACGAGATGAGTGACCGCTCCTTTACTGGGCAAGCGATAGTTTATCTCAACGGTTTGAGCCCGCTTACATAGGCTGCTGTAACTCGGTGACGTGAGCGGCACGTTCATCAACTGAAAAATGGAATTGATGAATCCCTCTAGGGCTCGAAACGGCAAGCCAAAGAAAGCCTTAAGCATTAACGCCGTTTCGATAGCACAGTCGCTGTATTGGAAACCACGACCGCGTCGGCCGTGATGTTGTTCATCGATATATCACTGCTGGATGTTCTGTTGATCCACCCAAAAAGTGAGAGAGTTACGGTTGATTACGGCTCGATTGTATTGCCGCCAATTGCTGATGTTGTGTCGCACTTTACCCATCTGTCAGTTTCTGAGCCCGTCCGCTTCAGCAGCGTTTGTGTTGGGATCTACGTTTTCATACTTATTATGCTGAGTTTCATTTTTTATTTTATATTGATGCTTAGGTTATATTTTCCTTATTTTTTATAGATTAGGACTTATTGTCCTAATATTTTTTATGGCATAGGACTTATTGTCCTAATATTTTTTAGTTGTTATATTTTTTCGAGAAAAATAGGTGTTGACTTAATTTTTTTCGAGGATACTATCGATTGCAGGTGTTGTTTGGTAGTCGTATTAACCCCTATGAATAATATATATAATATTAATTATTATTAAATTAAGGCACTCTATGAAAATCAATGTGAATGATGAAAAAACCGTTAAAAATCAACTAGATGAAATTCAGGGAAAGTCTAGGGTTAATTTGCTGTGCTCAAGTGAAGTAAAGAGGCTTTCAGTGCTTGCCCAGGATAAGTTAGATGAATCATTGCCTAAGAATAAACAAAAAGGGGCTAAGTATATTTTTTGTGCTTCTGGACCATGGGCAAACTCCTATAAGTACTCACAAGGAGCAACCCGAATTGAGATTACAAAAGGGAGTGCTAGTTGGTTTATTACTCGTATCCATAGGGTCGATTTATGGTCAAAGACCCCTGGAGTGAGCTGCATTGTGTTAAGTGATGCGCAACGTAGTGTCGCAGCTGATAGGTATTTAAAGGCCCACCTTCAAGTCGACAATCAATATGATTATTAGAATTAGTTTATTAATAATTTTTAGTGTTTAATTAAAGTTAAGAGAGGTATTGAAATGACGGGAATTGGAAGAAAAAAGAGCTACACTGAGCAGGATATTGTTGAGGCAGTTCAGGTATTGCTAGATAATGGAAAGGCAATTAATGCAAACAGCTTGTGCGTAACTATTGGTCGCGGTCGTCCTGATAATATTTACGCGGACTATCAGAAGATGGTAGAGAATGGGATGTTACAGCTAGCTGATAAGCAGCAAGATACTGCTTTAGTTGAGAAAAGTATTGAAACAAAACCTTTGCCGCAAAAAGTAATCGATAAGATCTCTGATATGAAAAATGAGCTAGAAGTGATGATACGTTTGTGTAATGACGAAGCGTACTATACGCAGGAGCAGCGGGTAACAAGTGAAATTAAGAAGTCACGACATGAAGTGGAAATTGCTCAACTTGCAGTGCAAGAGGCGGATAGTGATCTGTACAATACCTTGCTGAAATTGGAAGTTTCTGAAGAAAAATATGAGGTCCTAACTGAGCAACTTACTGAAGCGCAAGATGAACTGAAGCAAGCGAAAGAAGAGCTAAGTGAAATTACTAAAATACGTGATAAAATTTTGAAAGATAAAGAGATTTTAAATATATACAGAGCCGAAGGTGCGCGAATAGTAACCGAAATTCAAGCCCAGTTAAAGCTTAAGAAGCAAGAGGTCGTAGATAGCTCAGCTGTAAATGCACAGCTTGCTGAAAAGCTAGCTAAAAGGGAGCAGGCGCTCGAGTATTCGACTGCACAGTATCAGGGAATAGCAGAAGAGTTAGATAAGATAAAGCTGCATGCAAGTAAGCAAGTATCTGCTGCCCAAGAACTTAGGGATACAGTTACAGGATTAACAGTTGAGAACAGACAGGTGGAAGTGATGCGAAAGCAGCTTGATGCAGCCCACAAAAAAAATGAGGAATTGAATAAGAACCTGACGCTGTTTTTTAAGAATCAACAACAGCCTGTGCGAGAAAAGGAAGAGGGAAATGCCGCTATAGCTTGAATTAAGTTCATGGAATTTAGATCAGATAAGCGTAGAAATTAGTGTGAAATCCTAAGTTATTACTAATAACTTAGGATTTTTAGCTCCTTCAAAAGCCATAAAGTGGGGGTATACGATAATTGTCGTAAAACTTTATGGTATTTGTTCTGCACAGCTTACAAGACACTGAGAAGTATGGAATAATTAATGTGTTTAAAATTAATAATCGAACGGTAATTTTTCGTGAAACAAGTGTGTTTAGCACAGGTCTCATTCGTTGTTGAACTAGCTGTTAACTGGCTCGTTATGGTTTAGGCCTTTTGTCAGTTTGAAGCAATAAAGTTTGCAGATAGTTTTGCTTGTAACCTAGAACTCAGGCTCCGATTGAAAGCTCTTGGCTTCATCTTGGTGTTTTCAGTAAAGTTAGGCGGTTACTTCTAGCCTTCGGGCTTTTTTAGCTGGTGACTCTTCCGAGTTTGGCCCGCTGCGCTCATACAAGCATTGGCGGCTCGCCAAGTTAACCAATCGCCCAAGTCGGACGCTCGTACCTCGCGCAGCTTGGCTCAAGCGTTAAATTTCAAAGGAAAGTCAGGTGCAGCAGGATACTGAAAAATATAGACGTATTTTTGAATGGATGTCTCCCGAAGAAATTGAGGAGATGAGTCGTCTGAACGATGAGGAACATCAAAGGCAAGCCGAGGCGTTCAAGGCAGGCTATGAAAAGGGTATTTGCTACCTCTGTAACAAACCTTTTAAAACCATTAGCAAAGATAATCCATGCTTACACTGGCTACTACGGCAATGTAAATTTAAGAAAAAGGATTTTTCCAAAATTTATGAAAAATATGGCTATGGGAATATAGCTGCGTTTGTCCGATGGTGCGCAAACCAAGAGCGTTTTCTTTCAAATATTAATGACCTTGAAGACGAGAGGTCAGATAGAAAAGTTTTATCATACACCGTTAAGTGGAAAAATATTGAATGGACGTTTGACTGTTCCAAGAATGACTTTCAAGGACATCAAGGGACGTCAATTGACTACCCCCATTACCACTTTCAAATGAGAGTTGATGGTAGACAATTCATCAACTTCAACGATTTTCATGTCTCATTCACTGATCACGACCTTTTCATATTGAAAAACAGTATTGAGCAAAGTGACTGGCTCAAACAGAACTTTGGGGCAATTGGTTCAGGTATGCAGGATGCTGTAAGTGTCGAGCTAGACGATATACTTGAGCATGCCAGTCGTTCAGATAATGAAGATGAGGCTACCTATCATTTTTCGACGATGATTGACGCAAGGGATAATCCGATTTCTGGTGAAGAAATATACGAAATACAGCAAGAAGCAGAACGAACAGGTAAGTCCTTCGCTTTAGTAGCGCAGAAGCGGTTAAAAGAGTGCGCAAACATACAAACTGTTGTCAGTCCTGCCGACTCAATCCCGGAAATTGCTTCTAGAACAGAGCATAAGCGAAGATAAAATTTAACAAACGCATGTTGTCGGACTGCTTTCCGCTGCGATCCAAACCAGCCGCAAATGCGGGCGTTATGTTTCGAGGAGGTTTTGTGCGTGTATTTTTAGATAATAATATGTGGGACTACTTTGCTGATAATAAAGTCGATATTAACGAATTTCTTCCTGAAAATGAGTATGAGTTAGCTATTACCACTCACGGTAAATATGAAATATTGCAAATTCCTGAACACAGAATGCATGTTAAAGAGTACGCACTTAAGGCTTTAGATAACAGAGTTAAGATTGATGCTGTATTCGGGTTTTACAGTGACCTTTTCCCAGTGGAATATCAACGTTCCTCTGGTTTTTCAAAGGGGCGACTTTCAAGCGATTCGGAAGGTGAAGTTAGAGCAAGCTTAATAAAAAAATATGGCTCTACAGAAAAAAGAAAAAAATCACAGATTCTTTTTAAAGAAGAGGCTGATATTGAGTTAGCTGTTCGGGAAAAATTTCATGCGGTTGTTACATTCGACGCCAATAAAAATGGCCCTCTTCTTGATGCCCTTAATAACGGCTGGAAAGTGATTAGTCTAAATCTCAAGGATAGTAGAGAATCATCGGTCAGATTATTTATGGCTAATTTGGTTGAGCGGTTAGACTATAAAAAAACATAACAAAGCGCTCAAGTTTTGGACGCAGCAAGCTGCGCCGCTTAGCTTAGCGTTAGCTACTAACCAGAATGTCCACGTAATGGAGTTTTCTTTATATGGTTTGTGAATTTCAAAAAATAATTAAAGTTACGAAGTCACTAAATGATTTTTGGTCGAACTGTCAAGGCTGGGCACCTAACTCTGCTTCTATACTAATAAAAGAAGCAAGATTAGACCGTCAACTATCTTTTGCTAAAACATTACCAGATTATCAAGCGGTTTTTTCTGAAGAAGTCAAAGAGGCAAAAATAATTTTAGGTTACGCAACTTTGCGTGGCATGTCCGAAAGCTCTATCAAACTTTTTTTCTCTGCGCATATAGAAGATTATCTAAAAGACTCTGAAGCTTTTGTTAATAAAAAAACAAATGAAATAATACAGCCTAAAAAGATAAGGTTTGATAGTTTGATCTCTCTTTACGTAAAGAAAGGTGATGCTTCGTTTAGTAATTACTTACGAAGGATTCAATTACGAGGCAACGCGATTCATCATTTTAATGATTGCACTGTTGGTACTCAATCAGAGCTAATTAAAGATATTATAAGATATAAAGATCTCTTACTTGCAATAAATAATCAGTTACCGTACCCAGAAGGGGCGTTCAACCCTAAGGATGCGTAAGCATAGCTAACAAGTCACTCAAAATGACAAATAACTGTTGGCTGTTTGCTCCTGCGTCGCTTATTTTAGCCAACTTCTATTTTCATCTTAGTGAGGTGTTAGAAAGCTTTATCACCCAGGGCAACAGGGCCGACGCATGATCGTTTTTTGAGCACTTTAGACTTGCTTTCAGAAGCCAGTCGTTCATAAATAAACCAATAATTTATAAAAAACTTAAATGTTTGAGTTCCAAACGAATCAGGTTGTTGTTTTGTTTTATACTGCTCCATCAACCTGTACGTTTTTCATACTCTGATGCGTCGCCCCTGCCCAGGGCCAGGGCGGGAGCATACTTTGTTTAATATTTGTCCTTCTGGTGTTCGTACGTAAATTTTCGAGTTTTTCCCAGAGCAATACGGTGCGAATTTCACGTAGAAGCGCAAGCTTTGACTATAAAACAGCCGTTTTTAAAGTATGCTCCCGCCCTGTGCCCAGGGCAAGAGCATGAAAAACGGCGATAATTTAACAAGCTAACATCTTTTTATATTGAGAGTTTCCATGAAGGAAATGTTTTTTACGTACTTCGCTGATGTTACTGATCCGCGTCAATTAGGAAATCATTACATGATTTATTGGATTTAAATTTGAACCCACTACCTGTTTTTAAACTAATCCGTCCGCATTTGGGCCTACTTTTTAGTAGCCGTTTTATTGTGCCTACTCTGCTGTTCGTCATTTCAATATCTTGGCTAATACTTTGTTACTTACCACTGTTTGAAAGTTTAGGTTTCACTCTTAACAACTTACCAATCTACATCTATACCCTTATATTATTGGTGTTTTTATTGGCAGCTTTTATATCGTTAGGTAAATCACCAACGGAATGCTGGTTGTTAAACAAACTTAACTTAGCCATACATGACTTAAGACATGAAGATATTGAACAATGCTTAGCCTTAATAAATAAGCCTAGCTTTCTTTTTATGCTCCCAGCCTCAAAGGTTCAACTGGTAAGGCTAACAGCCAGCTTCTACACGCAGCAAGGAAACTACTTAGAAGCCTACAATACTCTTCAAAATATGCAGCAGCTGCCATTACGCTCTAAAGAGTGGATAATTATACAAATACAGCTGATGCACTTGTATTATGCTGTAGGCAACTTAAAAGCCTGTCAGCATATGATATCAACGTTACAATCGTTAAAATTAACATTTGAGCCACAGCTTAATATCGATCTACAGCAAGTGGAGCTTGATGCCTTAGCGGGCAAATATCAGCAAGCCAAAGATAAGCTAGAAGAGTTATACGCGATCCCTAAGTTATCCGTTAATGCCAAAGTGGCTATTCTGCATACCTTGGCCGTTGTCGACACCCACTTAGGTAACTATGAAGCATTAACTACTAACTATCGCCAAGCTTGGGACTTGCAAAAAAATCAAAAAAATAATTTTGCCCAAGCAGAACGCACTGTAGACAACTTAATACTTAGCTATGCTAAACAAGGTGAGTTGGCTAAAATTAACCCTGTTTTTGAGCAGCTACAATCTTTGGCTAGTAACAGCAGCCTAACTCAGCAGCTCGCATTGCATAACATTAAATTAAACCTAGCAAGGCAACTTAATGATAGACAAGCATTATTACAGGTTTATGCAGATGCTGAGAAAAAATTACGACCGCAGTTACAGGGTGAGCAAAAGTTTGCTTACATAGTTAATAGCTTGCGTATGCATTTTAACGATAACGTAAACTTTGCACAGACATTACAAGACACACAGCAAGCTATGCTAACCAAGCCCGATATAAGCACATTAAAAACCTTGCGAGCCATTACGGAAATTAGCGGAACCTTAAAGCAAGCTATAGCCACTGTCGGACCACGCGCAGAATTAATGACTTTCTTTAGCTGGCTACTATTTGAGTTTAAACGCCTAGAGTCAAAACTAGACCGTTTGCAAGATGCCGTACCACCCAACTTACCAAGTCTCAAAGCAGAGCTGATAAGCTTAAAAGTGGATAGCCTAAAAAACACATTAATGCTGATGCTCGCCGAGCCCAACCAAGCATTATTTGAAAGAATGTTCGAGCTACTAGAAGAAAAGAAAAACCTATGGCAAGGCATGAGTAGCCCGCTAGATCAGTTAAATGAATTATTAATTATTTTAGATGAATACCAAGCTTATAAAAAACTATTACACGGCACCCCGTTTGAAACTGATTTTAAGCCTTTGGCATTAAAAGCGCTTGAAGAAGCTAAGCAATTAGCCAATAACAATCCCAAGCACCTAGCCTATAGCGATAAACTCATCGGCCTAGCTTATGCCTGTTACCAGCTCAATACTCAAAAAACCCAAGCAAAACAATGGCTAGATACCTTTGATAAAACTAAATTATCGCTGAATCATAATGCTGTGTGGTTACGAGAGCAGTATGAACAAGCTAATGATTGGGTGAACAGAACCTAGCATTACTTGCTAAGCACACACTTTCTCCAAGCTTAATTCATTTATTTTCTCACAATAAATACTAATAGGTCAGAGTTTTGCATTCATCTAGTATCGCTAGGTCTGCTAAAGCAGGGCAATAACGTCATAACGTCTAACAGGCCACCCATGTTAGCGGGTTGGTTTTTGGTTTGAGATCTACACTCAACACGGAGTCAATTTATAGATTTATCACCGAGCTATGCAGACTGAAACGGCGGAGCTAAAGGGGAACGCCGGCATCGCTTGTCGGAGAGCGGGGCAGGGTACTTGGCTTTAGATCTCAATCTTTGAGATCTCTGCTGGGTATCCCGTTGATCATTGAGTGTGCTTTATGCAGAATTGGCTAGCAGCAGACTCGGCGCTCAGCTTAAGCTTTGTACGAGCTTCAAGCGGTGGTCGCTTCGTTCAGTTTCAGAGCATAGATATGAACTCTGTGCCTTTACTTTAAACTCATAACGAGGCATTCAAAAAGGACTGAATAATGCGGGCTCTTTTCGCTTCGCTGCATTTTAGCCTGCAATATTTCGCCTCTTAATCAGGTGTTAGGCTCAAGGAGATATGAGATTGAGCGGTAATATTCCAAATTCTGTAATAGGCGCTGTTGCATCGGTAATCGCAGGCCATTACTACAGCCATTCAAAACTGGATATACTCTTCATGGAAAGCGGTGCTCCGGGTGATGCGCCAGAGGGAAATTGTGAAAAAAAATGCAGTGAATGGCTAAAGCGGTGCAATGAAGCTCCCGAAGTTGATGTTCTTGAGGTGTTGGGTAGAGTTATTCAGAATTACATGGATCAAGTTGCTCCAGTTTCTTTTTTTGACGACTCGCCCTCAAGAATCAAGCTGGGTCAGGAGCGTATTCAGATGGCTTTGGCCCAAAACCAGCTTTCTTATCGCCCTAATGGCTACATTACCCAAGCGGGGTCTACTCCAATTTCGAAAACGCTAGAGGACTATTTAAAGTCGGGTAACTTTTCATCTATTGAAAAGGAGTTTGAAAGGGCAGTAGAGCATATTCTGACTGATCCTCACGCATCAGTCACTGCTGCGTGTTCGATTATTGAATCGGCTCTTAAGTTTTACATAGAGCACTTTAATTTAGTATCGCCAAATAAATTGAATGTTATGCCTTTGTGGGCAGTGGTTCAGTCGCATCTTAAATTGAATGCTGATGCAACTTTGGCGGCAGATCAGCACAAAGTGCTAAAAGGCATTTCATCAATCATTGATGGTGTAGGGGCCTTTCGGTCACATATAGGCTCTGCTCATGGTCGTGGCTCTAGCCCGCCAAGTATCGTGGTCGCAGAGGCGCGGCTAGTTGTTAATGTTGCACACACCTTGGTGGTCTTCATTATGGAGGTACTACATGCCCCAAAAGCCTAACAAACGCAGGCTCGGCGACGGCTTTTTCGTTGCGGCGTTGCCTTCACTACAAAGCCGCGCGTGCTGCGGGCGTTAGTTTTACTGATGTTTTCTAGGAGACGATATGGAAATTTTTGGGAAGCCAGAGATAAAAATAATAAATGCGGCACTTACTCAGTTTGAGAAGCAGCTTAAGACTATAAGTAAAGACTCACCCGATGCTTATGCATTGACGATATTTGTTAATGCTTGCGGAGATACTAATAAATTTCAGAGCAACAGATTCAGCGCTCTTATGCAGTTTCCTCAAGCACGAGCAGCCGCTAATGAGTTGGTTTGTCTTTTGGATGAATCCGAGCTGGCGTTTAAACATGCAATCTCGAGCGCAAGTTCAATCATGGTTAAGCATCGAGTCGTTCATTCAGACTTGTGCTTCGGGTAAAACTAACAATACGCATCAGTTCGCCCCTGCTGGGCCGGGCGCTCGTTCATCGCGTCGCTGTGCTCAGCGTTATGAGTCAGGAGAGATATGAAAAAAGTATATCCAGTACGATACAAAAGAAGTGACATTGAAAATGATGGTACTTATTTTATCGTCGCAAATGATACCAGCGAGGCAGAAGAGATAGCATTCTCCTGCATAGCAAATAATCCGCCGCCACGCTCTGAAGGCCCAGACAGACCAGCAAGCTATGGAAGAGAAATTGCCAAAGTCTGGGTTAAGGATTCGTGGGCGCAGCCGACAGAATCCGATAAGGTTGGGCTAATTGGTAGTGGTTCAGAAATTTTAATAGCAAAGGCTTTAGCTCTGTATGTTAAAGAAAATAATCAGCTGTATTAAACATATAACAAGTTGCTCAATGATCGCTAGTAAGCTTGCTGGACTCGCTGACTCTGGCCGTGTTGGCGGCGTTAAGTGGTAAGGATAAGAAGCACCATGATAGACCTATGGAATCCAGATACTTTTAGCGCTGATCTAGAGCTAGCTCTCACAGCGGAATCAGAGCTAGTTTTCAACTATCACTCTGAAGCCCGCAGATTGATGGATGAGCACTTAAATAGCTCACCGTACCAAAGCTTAAAGCCGAACCGATTTTCTGAAGATTTCTTATCGTTCCAAGAATATGAACTGACACCGCTATTGACTGGGGCTCGAATACGAGCTTGGCACTACGCCAGATTGTTTGATCATGAAGTGGCAGTGATGCAACAGGGATTAGTTCCCTCGTCATTGAAGTTTTTAAAGAAGCGACTTCATGATCTTATTGCTATGAATCTGCTGAGCCAGGAAGAAGTCGATAAGGTACTCCAAGAGAGCCCCCTTCAGTCGCAAGAAGGTATAAGGTCAGGGAAGTTGTGGGTCGTCACCGTTCCACTACATTATTGCGACGGAGGCGTCTCGCCTCTGCTTGGAAGCTGGGGCGGCGAGTCTGCGTATTTTTGGCTTTCTGATAAGGAGTTGACTACGAAACTGGGGAGTTTTGGAAGATCACGGATTCTCGAGATTGAAACAGCGCTTTCAGACGGTCTAAACGCATTCAGTGCTTCTAGCACAGTGCTGGAAGCATGGGCGAAGAAGTTGGGCGTTCCCGTGATTCCGACTGGTTGCGATCTTGCAATCACGAATTGTGTCGGCACTGCTAAATTGGTTCGGATACACACGAAAGGTGAAAGCATTTTTGAGGCCATAGCCGAGACATACCCTGAAGGTGTGCGTGGGAAAATCTGCTAACAATCGGTTGCATGGCAACCGATTTTCCGCCGCTTCGCGGCTCGTGAGCCGGACGTTATACTTAGGGAAGTGAATCACATATGGATCAAGACTGGATTCTTCAAAAAAAAGAGACTCGTCGAACTTTTTCAAAGTCAACTTGGGTGCCTTTGAGAGCAGCTTTCGATAACGAAAAAGGTAACGTTAAAGAGGTAGGTTACACAAACGAGTTTTTTGGATGTGGCTCTGTTGCATTTTCGCCGGATCACCGCGATATAGCTGAAAAACTGAGTTGGAGTGATATCGGAATCAGCTCAACTATCGGACCATATGCATACAAAGATGGCTACTACTCAACCATAGATGAATATCAATATCACGATAAAGAGCCGATCGGTGTTCACCTTGTCCTTGAATTATCTCTACCTGTAGTCGGTGGGCGACAATGGATATTGACTCCTGATCTTGTTGCTGCACTCCGCCTCATGAAAGAGGGAAGTAATTGGGTAAGACCTGAAGAAAATTTTGTAGTAGTGGCTCGTGAGGTTCTTGATGCAAAAGGAGAGCAGTGCCTGATCGAAATTAAGAGAGAATTTCTTCTCGACTATTTAGCTGCTAGGAACCTAGCTCTCCGGCTTTCTTACTACCGACAAAGAGTTGAAAATGTAACAGCTCTTGAAAATAGCGAATACTCTAGCTTGGAAAACCATCAAGAAGAGCGTGATGATGGAAGATATGAATTACTGATTCGTGATGTAAATGACGTTTTTGGTGGAAGCTGGGCGATGCTTCGTGCATGGCGAACTGATGTTGATGAAGATGAAGACGCACCGGTGATGGGGCGAGAAAATAACGAAAACACTGATTATGAAAAATCTGAGGGAATTCGTGGTGGATTTCATGGCGTACGAGTCGAAGGCGAGTTTTGGCGCGATGAATGGATAGAACACAATGGCGTAAGTAATCGCGTTCGTGGGGATATAGACACAAACTTGCCTCAATTTATAGTTGAGACTGATGGCATGCGTTTGGCGTCTGCCGAATTAAACAACGAAGATGTTGGTCGGTGGCTCTGGTTTCGCTCAGGTATAGTAAGTGAGCTTCTCGGGCTTCGCGGATTTTCCCTCAATTGGTATACGGCTGAAACAGGTGGCATTAAATCCTCATCTGGTTATTCAATTCATTTTGGTATAAACACTTCAGATTTAATAACTATCTACGCCTATGACATAGCTCGATTGTCGGCTTGGGAGCAGCATATTTGGGCTGCTCAGAATGTTGTTCCTGATGGAAAGGTTTCAAATGAATTATTAGCCGCACAAGTTAAAGCTAATCCAGCCTCTACCCATGCAGTTGAAGAGCTTTTTTTCAAGGTGATGGAGTTGCTTGGGGACGGGTTTAGGCAGAATTTTAGTGCTTCACTTTACTCACATGATCTGGATTGCACTGAAGCTAAAAAGCATATCTCCCGTTTTGCAAGCAAAGACCAAGCATCATTACTGAGATTGGCAAAAGAGCTGGTTCGTGTTTTTTCCGATCGGCTTGATGTTCGTGAACTTCGAAAACTATCAACACACTCAAATAAGGATAAATTGGCGTCAAATAAACTCTTGCAAGATGTACTAGCTCAGAAAGTTGGCGCTGATAAGGCCCGAGAAGTCTTTGGCCCAATTGTGGGGGCGTATGATATGCGAGTTGGGGATGCTCACCCTACTAGCTCCAAGATTGGAGATGCTTTGAAGCTCGCTGGAATTGATGATAGTCAGTCATTTTTGCAGCAAGGCGAGCAGTTGATCTCCAATTTTGGCCAATCAATTTGGTGGGTTGGTAAACTACTGTTTGAAGAAGCAGAGTGATATGAATAGCCAGTTCAGCAGGCATAACAAGGCGCTGCACTTGGAAAACTTTCTGCTGCGCTCCAAATTCGCTGGTGAACGCGGCATTAAGAGTTCGTAAGGAGAAGATTCATGCCTGGAATATTTGATGGATTATCGGGACTTGCTGATACTTTTAAAGGGTTTCAGATGCCGGAAACCAAAATGCTATCTATTCCCCATATTGACAAGCGGTCCAGGCTGAACCGAGAGAAGGTTTTGAAAAGGAACTTGCAGATCTAGATAAAGACGATATAAAAAAACCTCCGAAAGTTATTACACTATTTATATATAATATAAAATTATTAGGGTTCATTAATAATAATCTCAGTATTTTATTAATGAAATGTAATATATTCGATGATGTCCTTCTAATTTATATAAAATGAGGCCTTTAGCAAAAAAGCTGTTGACTTTAATTAATTGATGGCGCACCATTAAAATAATCCCGCAAGAAGACGGGCTGTACGTTAAATTACTTTTTTATCATTTTTCGGGAGTTAATTATGAGTTCGGTTGCAGATGTTGTTGTTAAAGATACTCTTGGTAAGTTGTCAGTTATTGCTGGGCGCACTATTGATTTTGACCGGGAGCTTTTCATCCCAGAGGAATATGGTGATCTTTATCCCTACATGAGTTACTACGACGATGAGTGTTGTGATTCTAATTATCAAGAAGACACTAATGCCCCAAGTTACTCTCTCAGCAAGGCAGTAAAAAGCCTAGGGTACATTATCAGGGAATCTTACGAGCGGCTTGAAGATAAATTTCTGGATGAAAAAGAGGGCTTTGTACTTAGTGATAATGAACTTTCAAGGATTCTGACAAACACTAAACTGTTATACTTTATTTCCATGGAAGATGTTAAGAAAGAGGTTAAGGTATGGATCGATTATCAAATTGATCAGGCGTACCGTTTAGCCGAACAGCAATAAAGTCAGCTTATTTATTTCGGGGGGATCCAGCTTTTGGTTGGGTCCCTTTTTTCGTATGTGTAGTGGGATAGTTTAACACTTGGCTGTTGCTAGCCATCATAGAACACTCTGCATCACTTTATATTGACGACTAGACACCATCCTAGGCCATATATGATAGTACAGGCGCAAATAAGACAGTGGCTTTAGTGATGAGTTAAGTTGAAACCTTAAAATAATGGATAGGTTTTCCGGGGCAATCTTGAACTACCACTAAAGAGAAAATAATGTTAATGAGCCAGGTAAGTTTTGGATTTTAGTATGCGATAACGAGCCCCACTAGACGGCTCTGGTGCCACAGCTTTTAACTCTTCAAGATGGTATTGGGCAATAGCTGCACAAGTAACTTGAGCAAGAGTTATCCACTTCCCACTCATGCACTCTTGAATTATATATATATTATTTATACTCACAGGTCATCAAGCCGTTCCTAGCTAATTTTGTAAGATAGCTTATCATCAGAATAATATAATAGTGCAAGAGATTAAAAAATACAGCTTTAGTTTATATGCCCGTAATTGCCAGATCTAGGGCTCTGATTATCTGCTCACGAAAATGTGACAGAGAGCCAACCGGACTTTTAAGAAGTTTTGTGGGCATTGAGGAAATTAGGGTGGTGAGTAACAGTAACTCCTGCTCTTCGAATGTGATTTCAGGCGAGATCCCTTGCATCGTTTGTTTCCCAAAAGATGAACGTTTACCTAGTGGAATGACAATGCGAGTCGCTAAGTCAGTCAAAAGGGAACTTTGAACATCCACTAGGTAAGGATAAAGCGTTTTAGACGTCTTACTAGGGTTTAGGTATACATCAAATTGAGCCATTAAAATTCCCTAAATTCGTCGCCAAAGCATCCATTTTCTTCGACAAATGTGTTGTAGCTTTCTATTGCAGCACGATTTTCTGTCACCCATTGTGCAGACGCACGCTTGGCAAGTTCCTCTTTTAAGGCTAGCTCAAGAGTCGCGGATAGGTTGATGTTCAAAGCGCGTGTTTTAAGCAGTAAGTCGCTGTTAACTGACAAGTTAGCTGATTTTTTGGGTGCCGCTGTATTGTAGAGTGCTGGCATAGTAGCCTCCTAGTAGCTGTTATTAGCCTTAAAGTAGTGTATGCGCATAACAGTGCGCATGCAAGTTGAGTTAGCCAAGCAAGTCATAGCTAAGATCAACTGGTAGATGGAGTTATTTAGAGACGATACCTTTGGTTCTGATTTTATAGTGCCTCTATTTCTCTAACGTAATATCCTTAGAAACTCCCTCAATTTAATAACAGGTCGCGACATGTTCGCTATATAATCTAAATATTCACTAACCTCTGAATCTGCTGGGTACCGCATTGTAGCTAGAGTGAGAGCCTTTTCTAAGTTGAGTGGGTGCCACAGATAGAGTTTGGTTGTTTTTGCTACTTCGCATCTAAATCTAGGCGTGGCGTAGCTTATATGAGAGTATGGCTAAGCGTAATATCAGGACAAAGGGATTTTAAATAGTAATGCCACACTCAGATTTAATAGCCTGGTGGGTTGCAGGGTTATCCACTTTACTTGCTTTTGTTAAGATTTTGGAACTTTGGCACAATCGATTTCGCCTCGATATTGGTTACAATATGACGAACTGTCCTGACATAGGAAACGAGATACAGATTCGAAATTTATCAAGTTCACCCGTAATGCTTTCATACTGGGAGCTCTACTATAGGTCGCATCGGTGGCCACTCAAAAAAGACATCTATATTGCTTCGCCTGAATCAGATGTCAGTGATCTTAGAATTGAGCCATATTCGAGTAAGGGTTTCAGCTTTCGTGAAAGGAATCACTTTGATTGTGGCTGGAAAGCAATGAAAGGCAGGCGGATCTATATGCGTTTGTATATTTCTGGTCGTCGTCCGATAGTAAAACGTATTTATGGGTAGCTAATTATTTAAAAAGATCAATCTAAATGTATTATTTCACGCTTTAAGTTACTTTTAACGAAGTCCACGCGTAGTATTTAATTACAGATGTTAAGTTATAAGGGAAGATATGGCGTATATAGGCAAGATGTTTATTGCTGGGAGCGAATCACATAATGGAATATACAAATGCGGAATTTCATATTCATTATCAGCACCTCCACCTTGTTCATATGTATACGACCTGAAAGATGGAGGTTGGCAGGTTGAGTTCACCGAGGGAGCTAAAGATGTAGTAGCTCGAACTAAACAGAGTATTCCATACGATTTGTTGCATATTGAAGGTTTCTCAGCAGTTCAAGAAGCTTTAGATGTCATGTCTGTCAAAGGTATTTCTTCGATAAGTCTCGGTGACCCGGCCAGCTCTAACGTGGGAGTTTATGAGCGTAATGGTAAATATATTTTATTTTCTTATGCTCTTATTGACTTCCCGATGGGGATAGAAATGGAGGTTATTCAAACTGACAGTCTAGGTAATGTTATTGAGCAACAGAAACCTCTAGAACCAGTATGGAATGAATCTTTTCGTTATTATCGTTTATCTCAAAGCTCCACGGACTATTTTGAGGCATATAGAAATTTATTTCTTGCATTGGAAGCGTTGCTTAATTCTTTATTTCCAAAAAATAAATCAGAAGGTGAAGGTGCTTGGTTAAAACGTTCATTATCTGAAGTTAATAAAAAAGTATCTCTGAGGTACTTCACCCCTACAGGAAAAGAAGATCCTGTTGAATATATAATAAAAACTCAATATAAAGATGTTCGTTGCCAGTTACAGCATGCTAAATTCCCCAATTCACAGCTTCCTCACTCCAGTTTAACTCCTATTAAAGTTAAAAATGCCTATAGCAATCTTGTTGCAATATGGATGCAAATAGCTGGTGATTATTATAACGTTCCTATGGAAGGTGGAATTATTACTAACACTGGGTTCTATTCTGTCCTTGATGGTGTTTTTAATAAAGGTGTAGATGTTTACTTCTCTCCTGATAATACTAAACCATCTGGAGGTGATGTCGAAGTAAGTCCAATCCTAGACAAAGTGTTTAAATTAGACAGTTCAAAATATATAGGTCAGGTAAGCCCTGGGATTGTTCGAGTAATCGCAAGCGAAGAATTGAAAGCCAGTGATAGTTCTTATGAACGCTATATTCATAGAATATGCTCCGGTTATTCTGGAGAGATTAATAGTGTTTGTTATATAGAGTCCGGCCTAATGATATCGGGTGTCGACATATGGGAGAGCATTCAAGACTTTCGTCTTGTAAACACTTGCAAACCTAAAGTGGAATTCAAAACTTAATTGTTGTGAAAGTATATTTATATGAACTTTATATATAAACTATGGAGCACTAATTATGTTCTGTAAACGTTCTTATATCAGGTATTGTTTCTATGGTGGCAATGACTACACTTTATTGCCGTCAACCCCTGACTGCTACGTCAAGAACGGAGGTGTGAATATTGCTTATTTTCAAAGTATGAGTATTTCTTCGGAGCAACTACATATTGAACATTTTGCAGTAGACTCTGAACTATCGCAACAAGGTATTGGCGAGGAAGTGCTCAGAAATTTTGCTGCCTTAGTTAAAGTTCAAGCTCCAACCATTTCCCAGATAACTTTTGATTTAGGGCGTGCAACGTCTAATAGTGATGTTGTAAAACTTGCTAAAGCAAGGGAAAGCTTATTTAAAGTTATCGGTGCAGTAAATATAAAAAAACACCAGCCAAATAGTTGGTGCTGGGTGGTTAGTGCTACTTGGAATATTGATAAATGGTAAAACGGGCTGATAATTTATTCAAACAGCAGTACTGCACAACGAAAGTTAATGGAACGTTACAGCTGATAGCCTAAATCTCGGAGCATTAATGGATAATTTAAAAATACCATACGGTGTTGATGGCTCTGGTGAGCTGATCTCTGCGGTGTCAGCAACTAAAGGTAGTGAGTACAGCTGCCCATGCTGCGGCATGAAGCTTATCCATAGGGCTGGTGAGGTAAGGGTTAAGCACTTTGCTCACCCACCAGCATCGAACTGTAGCCTGGAGTCTGTTTTACATATTACAGCTAAGAGATTAGTTTATGCTGAGATCCTGAAAAATGCGGCAGGTGAAGAAGGGATCTGTTTAGCTGATTGCTGCCAAAACTGTGGTGTTGAGTTTTCTACGAGAGTACCCGCCAATACATTTACTAACGCCGGGATGGAAGTTGGGGTAGGAGACTACATTTGCGATGTAGTTGGCTATCAAGAAAATACCGTTCGTTTAGCGATTGAGATTTTAAATACGCACAAAGTGGATGCAAAAAAAGCGGCTAACCTAGCAGTCTACTGGCTAGAGCTTAAAGCCGAAGATGTGATTAACAACTCGCTAAAATGGTCGCCTACTCAGGCTAACCTCAAAGAATCATACTGTATGAGTTGTAAAGATCACATCAAACATGTTGTTGCTGTGGCTGATAAGTACGGCATTAACCGTGCACTCTATTCAGCAGTGAAAAATCCGAGTAAACATGCATATATTGCTGATATTGAGGTCTGCTTTAAGTGCAATCAAGAGATCCCGGTTTTTTGGTGGCAAGGAGTGCCGTTTTGTGAGTTTGAGCCACCTAATCCTAAGCCTAAAACGATTAAATATAGGTACTCAAAGAAGTACGGAGGCTCGTACTGGGCAAATACCTGTGCAGACTGCAATGTAATACAGGGTGATAACTTCCTTTATATCTTTAATAGCGCACGGTTCAAAGGCATGCCCATGTCCAATCTGGTACAGGATAAGCACGCTGGGGTTAAAGTTGTTAGTGGTAGCACGGCAGTATCGGAGTTTATGAAGGTGGTTAATCGCAACTTCTGAGCCGAAAGCTTGTTAAATCATTATTGGCGGTTAACCTTTCTTTAGTGCGAAATTGCACGCTGTTTGCCGCTAACAACCCAGGCTCATCCACTGGTTGATTTCCGGCGTAGCCAGGTATTAATAAATGGTGAAAAAGAGCATAAGCTTCCTAGGCGAGGCTATTACTCTAATTGAGACCTAAAACCCTGTAAATGTTACCTACAAATTGAAGTGAGACCCAAAACGGGTCATACTGTGCACTGTTTTTGGCGTCTTATAGGCTCGTATGAACAGCATCTCTTTTTCTCAAGAGCAGCGGCTTAGATTTATTGATTTTAAGCTGATGTTCGTTGGTCACTTTACCCGCGCAGAAGTGGTGGAACGCTTCAAGTCTGGATTATCTTCTGCTACTCGTGATATCAACATTTACAAAGACTTAGCTCAGCAAAATCTTACCTATGATAATGCTCAAAAAAGATACTTCATTACCGATGGTTTTAAGCCCTTTTATCAGCACGACAAGCAAAAATCACTGAGTGAATTGGCTAGCCAGCTCTCGGTTAAAGTTGAAGATAGTAGCTCTGTGCAACTGCCGTTTGAGGCACCGAGTCAGCTCGTTACCCATGACATTTCAATTGTTGCCACACTGACGCAAGCGGCGATTAATATTAAACCTATTTCAATCGAATACATCTCGCTTACTAGCGGCAAGAGTAGCCGTGTCATAGTGCCGCACTCCGTCGTAGATAATGGGCTGCGCTGGCATATACGTGCTTATGATACACAAACAAGTCAGTTCAGAGACTTCGTCATCTCGCGCATTACAGCAGCTAAAATTATCGACAAACCAGTTGAAGAAAAACAAAAAATGCTGGCTGATCAACAGTGGATGCGAATCGTCCCTTTAGAGCTAGTGCCGCATCCCAGCAACATTGAGTATCCTGAAGCAATCGAGCTGGATTACGGCATGAAGCAGGGCGCTCTTAAACTAGAAACAAGGGCCGCTTTGGCGGGGTATCTTTTGCGACGCTGGAACGTAGATTGTTCAGAAACCGCATCAAAAAACACATCTGAATACCAGCTTTGGCTGCGTAACTGCTTAACACTTTACGGGGTAGAAAATTTACACCTCGCCCCCGGTTATGAAGCTCCTATCTCAAGTACCAAGTCTTTAAGTTCTCAGGAGCATCCCATTGTCTGATCATAAACAATATTTAGGCGACCTTATTGGTGGAAGTTTGATGTTACGAGAAAGCCAGATTATCGCTGATTTTCTCCTTAATGAGCCTACTCAAGAACAGTGGAATGAAGCCATTATGGTTCACAACATTCTTCAAAAACCTTCAGTGGCATCTGCCAAACGTAATGCTGCGACGATAAAAAAGCGGTTAGAAGGCTTAGATAGGGACTTTCTCGAAAAGCTCGCTTACAGTGGCTCGGAAGAAGCAACGCAGCTGATGTTTGCTGCCATCTTGATCAATTCTACTTTGCTGGCTGATTTCGTGCGCAACGTGGTAACTGACGCTAAACGCATGTTTAGGGAGTCGTTAAACGTTGATGACTGGCAACATTTTTGGGAAGAGCGAGCAAGGCTATATCCCGCATTGGCTGATATGTCACAAAACTCGGTTTATAAAGTCTCCCAAGTGGCTTTCAAAGTCTTGGCTGATGCAGGTTATATCGACAGTACTAAACATAAGCGGCTGATGAATGTGTACTTATCACCAGCAGTAAGACAAATACTCATCAACCATGATCGAGATGACATCGTTAGAGCTATGGAGCCATAACTGCTATGCAAACCCTACAACAATTACAGCAGCGCCTTAATCAAGTTCAAGACAGGTTAGAAAGCGAAGCATTTCTAACGAACAAAGAGCTCGGCGGTGAGATTGGCTTTTATATCTTTGACTATGCCCCCGAGCATGAGTTGGCGGTCAGAGAGCATTTAGCGCAGCTCGCAAAAAAGCTTGAAAGTCGAAGCGAGTTCACGGGAAAACGCTTTGCTAACATCAACCTTTTTGAGATGGTGATTGAATTTTTGAAGCATCAATCTCTGTTACAGGATGCCTATGAGATGCACATGTCTGATGGGGATGATGCCTTGTTTGAAGCCCTTGAAGGGCCGCTAGATCATAACTTATTTGCTGATTTTATAGTAGATAAGCATGAGGTTAACACCTGTGACTTTATCCTAATTACGGGGTTAGGCAGTGCATGGCCAGTGATCAGAGGCCATGGTTTGCTTAATGCGCTGCACGCAAAAGTAGGCAATAAGCCCACCGTGATGTTTTATCCTGGTGAGTACGACGGAGCGGCTTTAAAACCGTTTGGTCGCATCGAGTCGAATAACTATTACCGCGCTTTTAAGCTTGTCTCTTAAATCGCGTACTAAAAATAATAATCAATTGCTGATTTAAGAGCAGGGATAACAATGCAAATAAAACAACTATTTACCAAAGATATTGCCCGGCCTATCAACGGCGTGGTGAAAGCGGACCAAACTGAGAATGAGACGGTATTCGTAGAGTTAGACGAATATGTCGTCACCAATGAGCTTAAAGATCACATAGAAAGCTTTTTTAAATATTATATGCCTTCTGTGCATGATCCAAAGAAAGCATCGATTGCTGGTAAGTCAGGGATCTGGGTGTCTGGCTTTTTTGGTAGTGGTAAATCCCACTTCATCAAAATATTGTCTTACTTGCTACAAAACATAGAAGCAAGCAACAGTAGCGTCAGTCGTACCGCGTTTGATTTTTTTGCCGAAAAGCTGCAAGAAGACGCCATGCTGGTGGGGGATATTGAGAAAGCTATTCAAAAAGACAATACCGTTATCCTGTTCAATATTGACAGCAGGGCGAACACTAACGATAAAGAAGATGCCATTCTTAAGGTGTTCTTAAAGGTATTTAACGAGCAGCTGGGCTATTCAGGCTTTCACCCGCATATCGCTCATTTAGAGCGAGACTTAGAAACCCGTGGTTTATATGATGAATTTAAGGCCGAGTTTGAGAGGTTAGTCGGTGATTCTTGGATAAGTAAGAGACACGCTTACCACTTTAAACGTGACCAGCTTGCGCAAGCTTTATCGACGGTCACTAAGCAAACCATCGACTCAACCAGGCAATGGATACTCAATCTTGAACAAGATTTTCCATTAGATATTGCTAATTTCTGCCACTGGGTTAAAGAGTACCTAGATGAGAACCCGGATCGTCGCTTGTTGTTCTTTGTCGATGAAGTGGGGCAGTTTATCGGTAGCAACACGCAAATGATGCTGAAGCTACAAACTATTACCGAAAATCTGGGTACTATTTGTGAGGGAAAAGCTTGGGTAATCGTTACTTCTCAAGAAGATCTCGACTCTGTATTAGGCAACATGACGGGGTCAAAAAGTCAGGACTTCTCGAAAATCCAAGCTCGTTTTGAACGTATCTCTCTATCTAGCTCCAATACTAACGAAGTGATCGAAAAGCGCTTGCTAGAGAAAAATGATGAAGCCAAAGCTAAGTTAGCTGCCTTATACGATGAGAAAGGCGACATCATTCGCAACCAAGTGAGTTTTGAGCACAGTAACAGTGCGGAACTTGCTAACTACACTAGCAGCGAAAGCTTTGTGAAAAGCTATCCGTTTATCCCGTACCACTACAACTTAGTGCAAAAGATTTTTACGGGCATTAGCAGTGCTGGTGCCTCTGGTCAGCACATGAGTAAGGGCGAGCGTTCGTTGATTGATGCTTTCCAGATCGCAACTAACCAGTTTACTGATGATAATATCGGTCGTTTGATCCCCGCTTACAGCTTCTATAACTCGATCAAGAAATTTCTTGATACTGCCGTGGTGCGCGACATCAACCAGGCACAAGAAAAGGCATCCATTAACGCCTTTACCATTAGCGTGTTACAAACGCTGTTTATGATCCGCTATGTGGATGAAGTGAAGTCGACCCTCGATAACTTAGTGACACTGTGCATCTCTGAGGTTGACCAAGATTTGCGCGTATTGCGTTTAGAGATAGAGCAAAGCTTAGCCGTGCTAGAGCGTAACTTGCTTATCGCAAGGCAGGCTGATGAGTATATTTTCTTAACCAACGAAGAAAAAGAAATTGAAAAAGAAATCCAGAACACTGAGATCGAACCTTCAGATGAAACGGGTGAGCTAAGCCGCATAATATTTGATGAGATTTTACGCCGTAACAACAACTACCGTTATCCAGAAAACAAGCAAGACTTCCCCGTAGCGCGTTTTTGCAATGGTATCCCCTTTGATCGGAACGTAGAGAGCGATGTGCTGCTCAAAATTATCTCTCCGATTGATGCGAGCTATAACGACTACACCCCAGCTGCATGTGGCAACTACTCGTCAGACTGCATTCTAGTGAAAATTTCTGATCAGCCAAGGCTGTTTGACGAGCTTCGCACTTACATCAAGACCGAAAAATACATTCGTAGAACCTCCGCCAGTGGTACTGAGCAAGAGCAGCTACGCCGCGATAAAGCCAATGAAAACATGAACCGCCGCAAGCGTTTGGTGATTGAGTTAGAAGACCTAATTAAGCAGTCTGAGTTCTATACATTAGGATCTGGCTTTGATGCTAAGGGCGGCTCAATCTCAACTATGTTAGACGGTGCATATCGCTACATCATCGAAAACACCTTTAATAAGCTCAAGCTGATTAAACCGTTTCAAGGGAATATAATCCAAGAAACCCAGCAAACCTTGGTGGCGGGAGATACGGCTCAGTTTGGTTTAGATCTGACCAGTGAGGAAGTTAACCCCAAAGCTATTGAAGAAGTTGAGCAGCACATCTCTTTAAGTGATGATCATGGCTACGCCGTAACCGCTGCGGATATCATTAAAAAGTTCTCTAAACGTCCCTATGGCTGGAACACCGACGAAATCGTGTTGATCATGGCTCGCTTAGGGCTGGCAAATAAAATAATTTTTCAGGCCAACCAACAGAACGTTGAACTTCGCCAAGTTTATGAGCATCTCAGCAAGTCACAAAAACGCGCTAACTTGCGCATTCGTAAAATCAAACAACAATCCGAAGCTAACCTTAAAAAAGCCGCTAAGTTATTTAAAGATCTCGGCTTTGGTACAGCACCTAACGATGAAAAAGAGCTGTTTAATGCCACGGTTGATAATACCGACAGTAAGCTAAAAGTCTGGTTAGAAAAGCTTAAAGAATTTAAGTCTATGTCATCGACCGGGGCTTATCCTGGTACTCAGGAAATTGAGGACGGCATTGAGCTCATCTCTAGCCTGACCGAGCTCAAAAGCAGCTTTCAGTTTGTGGATCAGTTTATTGCCTCAGATAGCAAGTTACGTGACTTTGAAGAAGAATATGAAGAGCTTGAGAACTTTTATGAAACGCAATTTACGATGTGGCAAGGCTTAGAGCGGGCACTAAAAATCAACTTTGCGCACAACCGTATCTTCTTAGATAAAAACCTCGAAGCTAAACAGGCTATCGATAAGCTAGAGGCCATCTACGCCGATCCGCGACCTTATAGAGAAATCCGCAATATCAAGCCATTGATCGAAAAAGTGACCAACATTGATAAGACCTTTGTTGAGCAACAGCGCGAGTTCACTATTAGCAGACTAGAGCTGCGCATCACCGAAGTCACAGAGCTGGTAAAAAATGCCGCCGCTACCCCTGAGATCAGCAACCGAGCTTTATTACCTTTCCAAAATGCGATCAAACGGGTAAAGACAGAAGACACCGTTGCCCAAATTAAGCACGAGCTTATTGAGTCGGATGATTGGTTTACTACCGCTGAAACCTTAGTGAATGACTATATTCGCTTACGACATGCACAAGCTGTTAAGGCTAAAGAAGAAGCAGATAAAGCAGCTGAGCGAGAGTTTAAAACTGCACCAGAGATCACAGCAACAGGCACCAAGCCAACCGACTATTCAACAGCAGCGACCGCTACACGGCCTGTCACTGAATCTACTCCGATTGCGCTACCCAAGGCTAAGCCTACTCAAGCTATTGATGCAGTAGAAGTTTACCGAGCAGTCAGCGATGCTACTTATATGGAAAGTGTTGAGGATGTCGATTTGTACATTACGGCACTGCGTAAAAAACTGACTGAGCTCGTAGAGTCGAACCACAAAGTTCGGATTCGATAAATAGCTGTTACATCAATCAATAATATGACAAGACCTAACCGTGCCAAGCTGCCACATCAAGCTGTGATGGTAGCCTGCGGTTAGGCTAATAGAATTAAGGCAAAAAAATGGATACCAGAAAACTTAAGGCTTATGCACCCAAGGCGCGGGTGGCGTTTATGCAGGCTGTTACTAAACGTGCGGCTATGCTGGGTTTGTATGAAAACCGCATTAGTGACGTCAACGTGCAGGGCGATAACGCTATTATTGAAGGCCGCATCTTTACTCGTAAGCAAGGGCAGCAGCGCAATCAGCTTGTTAGTCGTATTGAAAACCTTGGCACGGTCAACGGCAAGCTCAACCTTAAAGACGGCTTTAACCAGTTTATCAACGAAGTCGCTTTTACTTGGTTTAACCGTTTAACGGCCATCCGTTACATGGAGATTAACGGCTACC
Source organism: Oceanisphaera ostreae (assembly GCF_042676125.1). Taxonomy (NCBI): domain Bacteria; kingdom Pseudomonadati; phylum Pseudomonadota; class Gammaproteobacteria; order Aeromonadales; family Aeromonadaceae; genus Oceanisphaera; species Oceanisphaera ostreae. The sequence goes on along the minus strand of NZ_JBHTJS010000002.1, from coordinate 141,520 downwards.
TTGAGCACGGTTTTCGAGTACTGAGCAAAAGCGAAAATGCTACTTTTGAACAAGGCTTTGAAATTCTTTCGCACGCCGCCGATGTAGCCGAAGATTTGGGCTTAGATAAAACTAAAATCGTAGAAATGATGCTCGATGGTGATCAAGAAGAAGAGCTGTACCGTGAAATTTTGCTCGGCCAGTGTCATCATCTAAGCACTATCATGCCCTTCATGTTCGAAAAGTTGGACGGTGCCACCGAGCTGCTGTTGCCCGACAATCTTACTAAGACCGATTCTATTTTAAAGGATTTAGTCGATGAGCTGTCTGAGGATAACTGGAGAGATATAGAAAACGATAAAGGCCAAATAGAAGTGATTGGTTGGCTTTACCAGTTCTATATCTCTGAGCAGAAAGAAGCGGTGATGGGTAAGGTGGTGAAGCGTGAAGACATTCCGGCTGCCACTCAACTTTTTACTCCTAACTGGATTGTAAAATATTTGGTGCAGAACTCAGTGGGTCGCCAATGGCTGGCTACTTATCCTGAGTCAGAGCTGAAAGATAAAATGGAATATTACATCACCCCCGCTGAGCAGAGTGCTGAGGTAATAGAGCAACTTAAAGCCATTACGCCGACCAGCATAGACCCTGAAACCATCAAGGTGCTAGACCCTGCCTGTGGTTCTGGTCATATTTTGGTGGAAGTGTATGAAGTGTTGCGCGAAATTTATTTAGAGCGAGGCTATCGCTTACGTGAGATCCCAGAGCTGATTTTAACCAAGAATATCTACGGCTTAGACATAGATGAGCGTGCTGCACAGATGTCTGCTTTTGCGTTACTGATGAAAGCGCGTGAAGATGACAAGCGGATATTTAGCCGCATAGCAGATAGCGATATTCAACTAAATATCTACGCCATACAGTCAACCGAAAACCTAAATATTGATAAATTATGGTTAGATTTAGATTTTGAAGGCAAACAAAAAAGTAATACAGTAGGCGAATTGTTTGCTGAGCCACAGTTAGCAGTAGCTGAAACATCAGCTGAGTACCAGGTTTATCTTAATCTGCTTCGCTATCTTAAAACACAGTTTATTGATGCCAAAAACTTAGGTTCTTTGATTGAAGTTGATAATAAACATCTAAATGTATTAGTTGATCTAAAAGCTAAGCTACTAGAGAAAAAAAATAGTAATCATCAATCTACTAGAGAAGCAGTTGAAGCATTACTACCAATTGTTGAGCAAGCAATTTTATTATCGACTATATATGATGTAGCTATTGCTAACCCGCCCTATATGGGGTCCAAAGGCATGAATGCAGCGTTAAGAGATTTTGCAAAAAAAGAATACCCTGATTCAAAGTCAGATTTGTTTGCGATGTTTATGGAGCGAGCTTTCAAATTCTTAACTGACACAGGATATAACGCACAAGTAAATATGCAATCTTGGATGTTTTTATCTAGTTATAAAAATATTCGAGAATCAATGTTGAATACTAAGTCTATTATAACTATGGCGCATCTAGGTGCTCGAGCTTTCAGACAGATAACAGGTGAAGTGGTTCAGACAACTGCATGGGTTTTTAATAATAATTACTTACATGAATATCAGCCATCATATCTTAGGTTGATTGATGGAGATGAGGAAGAAAAAAATAAAAACTTACTTAATAAAAATAATGTATTTAATGAAACAAAGCAAACTGACTTTAAAAGAATACCTGGTAGTCCAGTTAGTTATTGGATGGGAGAAAAGGTATATGAGTCTTTTGATAATAATCCAGCAGCATCAACTATTGCTTCATCAAGAGCGGGGATGACAAGCGGTGATAATGATTACTTCACACGTCAATGGCATGAAATTGACTTTTCTGATTTTACTGATGAGTGTATTTCTTGGGAGCAAGCGATAGAATCAAAAAAGAAATGGTTCCCCTATAATAAAGGTGGAGCTTATAAGAAATGGTTTGGAAATATCACATTGGTAATACGGTATGATAAAGAATCAAGGGATAAACTGAAAAAGACAGGTAATAATTGTGCATCAGAGGACTGTTATTTCAAAGAGGGAGCTACTTGGACTGATCTAACGTCTGGTCGGTTAGGTGCACGCTTTCTTCCTTCTGGCTCTATCTTTGATATTGCTGGACATTGTTTATATCCAGAGGTTACTAACGGACATTTTCAAGGGTTAGCACTACTCAATACAAGTTTTGCAAACGATATATCAAAAGTAATAAATGCAACTATGCACTTTCAACCAGGAGATTATAGGAAACTACCATATCCTAAAGTAATTGATGAAGCTTATGTTACAAACTTAGCAAAAAACGCGATCAAAATTACAGAACAAGACTGGCACGAAAATGAATTTTCATGGTTATTCAAAACGAACAGACTTATTTCTGTTTCAGAAGATACTATTAGGAAAGGACATGAAAGTTTATTGCTGGCTTACAAAGCAAGAGTACTTGAATTAAGAGTTGTTGAAGAAGAGAATAATAAAATATTTCTGAAGGCATTTGATTTGCTTAGTAAGTATGATATTGACGTACCTGTTGAGCAGATTACGCTGGAAAGTAATCCTGACTATAAGTACAGCGCTAAAAGCTTAACTAGTAGAAATCGTGATGACAAGTTCCGATCCCAGGTAATTACTAATCTTCTTAGTTATGTTATTGGCAACGTAATGGGCCGCTACTCTCTGGACCGCGAAGGCTTGATTTATGCTCATTCAGAAAACAAAGGTTTCAAAGAGTTAGTTTCTGAAGGTGCCTATAAGACATTTTCTGCTGATGATGATGGCATTCTTCCACTAGCTGCTGAAGAATGGCTGTTTGAAGATGACGCAACTTCTTTGTTTAGAGAGTTTGTAAAAACTGTTTGGGGTGAAGAGCACTTAACCGAAAACCTCGACTTTGTAGCCGAAAGCTTGTGCTTAGATGCAATTAAACCAAGAAAAGGCGAAGGTGCCATGGATACTATCCGCCGCTACTTCTCGACTCAATTCTATAAAGACCATCTTAAAACTTACAAAAAGCGTCCTATTTACTGGATGTTCAGTAGTGGTAAAGAAAAAGCCTTTGAATGCTTGGTTTACTTGCATCGCTACAATGAAAGCACCTTGGCCCGGATGCGTACTGAGTACGTTACCCCGCTGATGGGCAAGATGGAGACGCAGCTCTCTTTGTTGGCAGAGTCGGCTGCTAGCTCAACATCGACGTCTGAAAAAGCTCGTCTCACTAAAGAGTTAAAATCCCTTGAGAAGAAGCAAGCGGAGCTGCGTGCTTTCGATGAAGAATTAAAGCATTTGGCAGAGATGAAAATCAACCTGGACTTAGACGATGGCGTAAAAGTGAACTACGGCAAGTTCGGCAATTTACTGGCTGATGTAAAAGCTATTCATGGTAAAAACCCTGAGCGGATTGTATAAGTTTGGCGAAGAACTTTAGCTTTACTCGGCAACAGCAGAAGAGTCTAAGAGCAATCTTAGGCTCTTTGCCTGCTTACGGAGACTTTAAAGGCGCTGAGTCTTTTTTGTTGCGCTATATCGCGTTTGAAACACTGACGAGAAAGATCTGGAATTTGCACCGCAGCGCTAAAGCCAATAAGACGATAAATGAAAGTCATGCGCCTTTACCATTGCTTGCAGTAAAGTATGCATTTACTGCTTATAACATCAAAGTTTCAGACACCGTTATCCAGCCGATTCTTGACTCTAGTTTGAAAAAGCAGTGGGCAAAAAATGTAAGAAGCCTACGCAATGGCTTAGTACATCAGTGGAAAGCCAAGGACAGAGAAGAGGTTATTGCTAGATACGATGAAATAATGACCTATCTCGATAAAGTAATTAATGCCATTAAAGTAGAAATCATTCATGAACATTAAACAAATATCACAAGGCTTGTTAGCCAAGTTTGAACAGTGTCGGTTAGTTTTTTGGCAAGATACCGATCAAGAATTTGTGAGCCAACTCGATGAGCTGTCGCTTAATGATGACTCTGAACATTCTATAGAAGTGATTCGCTTAGACGACCTATCGCACTTTCAAGTGAAAGAACGTATCGAGCTGTTGGAGCCTGAAACACCATTTTTACTGTATAGCACTAAAGCCGTTAACAAGCCCGAACGTGACTGGTTATATGACATCCGTTTATACGCTGAAAACTTTTACGCTGATTCCAGCTCCATGGTGTTAAACGAGCTGGGCATGCGCATGGAATTTCGCCCCGTCGTTACACAGCATCGTGCTTTTTTCACCAATAAATCTCGTGTGAGTCGTTTAAAAAAGATACTACCCAATAAGGCAAATAAAGAAGAGCTGCAATTAGCGCTGATAGCGGCCAGCTTAAAGGTTGAGTCACCGACCTTTGTAACGATTTTGCAGCAGTTAATCGTTGAACTGGCCAGCATCGTAGAGGCATCGGGTAGCTTGTCAGAGGTATCTGAAGCTGACAAATTATTTTCTGAATTAAAGAAATACAACTTAGAAGAGCCGTTCTGGCACTTTGCAAAAGACACTGTGGGGTATGAGCTTGAGAGATCTGACGCTGATAATGAAGAGCATACACAGCTAACATCAGGCCAGAAGCTTCAAGATTTAGTGATAAAGCTACTCTTTACTGAGTGCTACCAAGCGTTACAAAATAGTGGTGTAAGCAATAGTAACCCCATGCTAGAGCGTTTTACTCAGCAGCTATTGCCTATTGAGCTAGATGACAAAGGACAGCGCAAAGCGAGTAATACTGTTAACGTGGGTATGAACTCATCAAAAAGAGCGATGTCGGTTAATATTGTTAAAAGCTTTAGAGAAAGCCGCTCAATGGCTCATGCTTACAATGTGATTGCGGCTCAAGTTGAACAAGAGTTCGAACTAAAAAATATTATATCCTTAATAAAAGATCCCCAGCAGCTCTATAGCGTTGAGACTTTTGAGTATGCCGAGCAGCAGCTCATCATTTTATTAGCTCGAAATATTAACGAGTTAGACCAAGTCGACATTGATAATATCGTTTCTCATCGTTTAACGACGCACTGGGCACACAGTAAGCCAAACTATGCCGCGATATTGAATGCCATTAAGGCAGCTAAGCAGTTTTATACCTTAAAACAGCAATATATTGATGGCTTTAACTACGACTCTGCACGAGCAATGTACCAAGCCTACGAGAAAGAGCTGTACTTGTTCGATGCTGCCTATCGTGTGTTCTACGAGAACGCCATTAAAGTGGCTCACAATGGCTCCGACATCCTCAAAAAAACCGGGCTAGTCAGTGACATTGAGGCGCTGTACGTCGATTGGTACTTACATGATCTGGCCATCAGCTGGGGTAAACTGGTTGATGATGAGAGCTTGTTAGAGAATTGGAAGCTACCGGGCATACCTAACCAGTACGAATTTTATAGCCGTCAGGTTGAGAATGTTTTTCAAACGACTCAAGTTCAGAAAATTTTCGTGATTATTTCGGATGCGCTGCGTTACGAAGTGGCACATGAAATTAGCGACCAAATCAACAATGAGAAACGCTATTTAAGTGAGATCCAGTCTCAGCTAGGTGTAGTGCCGTCTTACACTCAACTTGGTATGGCGGCGCTATTACCTCATAAACAGCTTACCGCTCATCTTGGTGCCCGAGCCGAGTACAAGGCCGACGGGTTAAGCGTGCATGGCCACGAAAATCGCCAAAAAATACTGGCGAAGCACAATGGTCTCGCTTTTAAATCTTCAGAAGTACTCAATTGGACTAACGAAGAGGGCCGCCAGAAGGTCTACGACGCTCGTGTGGTGTACATCTATCACGACCAAATAGATGCGATTGGTGATACCGCCGCAACTGAGAACCAAACCTTTAAAGCCTGTGCCGACGCCATTGTTGAAATAAAACAGTTGATTGAGCGCATTGTAAACCGCTTAAACGCCAGTCGTATTATCGTTACTGCGGATCATGGCTTCCTGTTTAAATCCAGCGATGTGGTGGACTCGGATAAAACGACCTTAACCGTGAAGCCCCAAGGCAGTGTTGAAACCAAGAAGCGCTACTTGATCGGTCAGAATCTTCCGAAGGGTGATTATTACTGGCAAGGAAAAATGGCCGCCACTGCTAATCTGCATGTGGAAGAGGGTGCTGATAACAGCGATGCAGAGTTTATTGTACCGCGTGGTTCAAACCGCTTTAACTTTGTTGGCGGTGCTAAGTTCATCCACGGTGGCATTATGCCGCAAGAAATTTGCGTGCCCGTGCTCAAAATTCGTGAGTTAGATAAGAAGCAACAAACCAAGCACGCCAAAGAGCGGGTGTCGGTGGTGCCATTGGCTAACCCAATTCGGTTAGTTGCGTTGGCAGACAAGATTGAATTGTTTCAAGCCTCGCCAGTGGGTAAAGATTACCTCGCTCGTGAGCTTGAGGTGTGGATTGAAGATCCTGAAGGTAAGGTGGTTTCTCATAAGCAAAAAGTTATGTTTGACATCACTTCTCAGAGCCACGAAGACCGCAAACGCAGCGTGATCATTATGTTAAGTGGGACCGGGTTCGATAGAACGCTATCTTACAAGCTGATGATGAATGACATTACCCAGGCTAACCGCCCGAATCTACTACAGTCACATTCTGTTATCATCGACATAGCGATTGAAGACGACTTTTTCTGAGGGTAACGACGATGAATACTTACAACAAAGATGAAGAAGCACCTTCAGAGGGTAATGAGCAAAGCAGCGCGGTCGAGGTGCATCACTATCACCATTACGGTGAAGAGAGCAGTACTGACGGTGAGCATGCTGAAGACGACGTTGTTTATGAGCCGTTAACGCACGACGATAAGATTGCGTTGGAAGTTCAAGAGGTGAGAGACGTCGATCTTGATCAGCTGATGCTGTCCCAGTTTAAGGGCCGCGTGGTTCGCAAAGACTTAACCAAGCAATTGAAAGAGGGCGCTAACGTGCCTGTGTATGTGCTTGAGTATCTACTAGGCATGTACTGTTCGTCAGCTGATGATGACTTAATTGATGCGGGCATGATCCGTGTGAAGCAGATTTTGACGGATAACTACGTCAGGCCCGATGAAGCCGAGAAAATTAAATCAATGGTGCGAGAGAAAGGCACGCACAAGGTCATTGATAAAGTGTCGGTGAGGCTGAATGAGAAAAAAGACGTATATGAGGCAAGCTTATCCAATCTTGGCATTAAAGATGCGGTGATCCCGGGTAGCATTATTAAAGAAAATGAAAAGCTGCTGACGGGGGGCATCTGGTGCATCGTGACCTTGAGTTACTATTTTGAGGAAGGCCAAAAAACGTCACCGTTTGCTGTTGTGAATCTGAAAGCAATTCAAATGCCCTCGATGAATATGCAAGAGGTGTTTGATGCTCGACGGGCTTTCACTATGGATCAGTGGCTGGATTTGTTACTGCGCTCCATAGGCATGGAGCCCGCTAACCTGGAACAACGTGCTAAGTGGCATTTGCTCGCTCGAATGATCCCGTTTGTAGAGAATAACTACAACGTGTGTGAGCTAGGGCCCCGTGGTACGGGTAAGTCTCATGTGTATAAAGAGTGCTCCCCAAACTCGCTGTTGGTATCTGGTGGGCAAACCACGGTAGCTAACCTGTTTTACAACATGGCATCGCGCCAAGTGGGCTTGGTAGGCATGTGGGATGTGGTTGCTTTCGATGAAGTGGCTGGTATCCGCTTTAAAGATAAAGACGGTATTCAGATCATGAAAGACTACATGGCCTCAGGCTCGTTTAGCCGTGGTCGTGATTCCATTGAGGCAAAAGCTTCTATGGTATTTGTGGGTAACATTGATCAGAGCGTTGAAACCTTAGTCAAAACGAGCCACTTGTTAGCACCGTTTCCTGTTGACATGATTGACGCTGCATTTTTTGACCGTTTTCATGCCTATATCCCCGGCTGGGAAATACCCAAGATGCGCCCTGAGTTCTTTACCGACCGCTTTGGGCTTATCACTGACTACTTAGCGGAGTACATGAGAGATATGCGCAAGCATACGTTCTCTGATGCTATCGATAAGTTCTTTAAGTTTGGTAACAACCTGAATCAGCGGGATGTGATAGGGGTTAAGCGCACAACGTCAGGCCTACTGAAGTTACTGTTCCCCCATGGTGAGTACGATAAAGAGGGCGTAAGGGTGTGTTTAACCTATGCGCTTGAAGTACGCAGACGAGTGAAAGAACAGCTTAAGAAGATCGGTGGTATGGAATTTTTTGATGTTAACTTTTCCTACATCGATAACGAAACGCTTGAAGAATTCTTTGTGAATGTGCCAGAGCAAGGTGGATCTAAACTGCTGCCCTCTGGGCCACAAAATGCGGGGGTTGTGCACTTTGTGAGTTCTGGTGCCTCGGGCAAGCTGGGCGTGTTCCGTTTAGAAACCCAAAAAACAGCAGGAACAGGCAGACACAGTGCCACGGGCTTTGGCAGTGATACCCATGCTAAAGAGCAAGTGAGAGTCGGCTTTGATTACTTTAGGGGCAACCTGAACCGGATCAGTGCATCGGCCAAGTTCTCAGAGTTTGAGTTCCACTTGCACAGTGTAGATCTACAGAGCTCTGGCTGCACTCAAACGGCCAGCTTGGCATCGTTAGTCGCCTTTAGTTCTATCTTGCTAGGAAGGCCTGTTCAAGAGCAAATGGTGGTGCTTGGTGATATGTCCCTAGGTGGAGTCATCAATCCAGTGACGAATTTAGCGGGATCTATGCAAGTGGCCTTAGAAGCAGGGGCAACAAAGATATTGTTACCGATGTCTTCTGCAACTGACATCCCAACCGTGCCCTCCGAAACCTTTACTAAGTTTCAGGTAAGCTTTTACAGTGACCCAATAGATGCTGTTTATAAAGCGCTGGGAGTTAACTAGCCAAGTTTTTTAGCGGTAAATAATAATGCGGCTATGGGATCATGGCCGTGTTATTTATCTGGAATGTTAGTATGTTATGTAGATAGACGGTGTTCTATCAGTAGCTTTTTATATTTATTTTTATCTTTTTCAATTTCTTCAAAATAGTTTTCTATATTACTCTTATATTCTTTATTGATAACGAGTGGTTTTGACCTGCCTAGTTTAAAAGTGTTGTAATCTTTGTTAGATAGGTCTAATTCTGGTTTTACAATGGTTAAGTTCACGCTTCCAAAAAGAAGACTTAAAATTAAATTAATTAACGCGAGTATTCCCTCCATCATTTCAATGTCAACTCCATCATTCTTGCTGATTGGGAAATACAGCTTTGCTGATTTTTTATTATGTCGTATAAATCTTGGTTTATTGCGCAATTTTTTAACATGTACCATTTTATCTTTGTTTATGTGTGCAATAAGATAAAATGATATGGCTCTGCCTTGATCCTGTTTACTTTTTCTTAACGACTTTTGGGCATTGTTAAATTCACTTGCTCTTTTTTCTTTAGCGATTAGCGGAGGAGAACTTCCATCACGTCTTTTTTCCTCTTCTATTTTAAGTGATTCTAGTTCTTTATGGTCTCGTTCGTTATCATAATTAATACCCATCTTAATAAGGCCGGGGAGGGCATAACGTCCAGCACCACCTAACTTACTCCCTGAGCAGCTTAACTCTTTGAAACTAAAGGATAGGCCAACCGCTTTACCACTTTTAAACTGTATACTCACACCCACACCGTAATTGTTAAGATTTTTTATTAATTCTGGGAGTGTTTGATTTTTGTTTTCGTGAAGTACTAAGTCTATGATATGCCTTATTGCTGCTTTACTCGGTTGCTTGTCTGCATTGTTAATATTCAATCCATCTTCTGGACCTTCTACTTTTTGTAAGCCATATTTTATTTCAAAGCTACGCATTAGCTCCATACCGCGCACCTTCTCTTGCCACTGGTTCACTACTGGGCTTCTATATTCGTCCTTAATAGTGCAAGCTGTAATGTGAACATGCTCTTTGTCTGTGTCGCTGTGCTTTGTTGCTATATATAAACAGTTCTCGTAACCCATTTCAGTCATGAACTCATTTACAACGTCAAACCACTCACCACTGGTCAACTTCTCGCCTTCGGCGAGGGAAATAATAAAGTGTTTCAAAGGGTTATCGACTGCGGTGTTTAGCTCAATGCGTTCGTTAAATTGCTTTATGTGCTGAGAAAGGTCAGCTTTTCTTAGGCTAACAGCGCCGTATCCCGTGGGGTCTAGTAAGTCGAAGCCATTAGCCGCTATGAACTCAAGCTCTTTATCAAGTGCGGCAGAGTGGTCCTTGGTATTGCCGCAAATGTAATTTACAAGGTGTGGCGCATGGCCCCTGTTTCCTTTCTTGTTCTTGTTCTTCTTAATTTCCAATATCATGCTATTGTCCTTTTTTTATTATTATTAGCATTAGTTCTTCTGTTGTTAATTGTTCAGCTAGTTCTTTTATTCCTTCGTTACTGATCTGGCCCCGCATTTCTTTTCTCATTAGCTGCGTACTGTTGTTTAAGTCTATAACGTAATTAACCACTTGCTCAAGATTCTCGATTCCGATGCTTGCTTTTCCTTCATGCGCCAACTTTAAAAACTGATTGAGATTTGAAGAGGTAGATATAAGTTGAGCCCTTGCTTCTTCGTTGATTTTGGGGACATTAAATACTGGTTTGCTTACTTCATTTAGTGCACGAGCCCTTAAGAACGAACTCATATCGGTAAAGCCGCTACTTCTCATCTCTTTTAGTGCTTGATTAAGTTCTGCATTATTAAAGTTTGTGGTCTCACGATTTGTTCTTTTGTCTTTCAGTTCGAGCTTCCTACGACCTCTTTTTACTCTTTTTTCTTCATCTCTGATCTGCATATGATCTTCCTTTGTTTTATTGTTTTAACGCAAGCCCCCGAGGGGGCTGAGTACTAATTTTATAGCTGACCCCGTAGGGTCGGCTATTACTTTAAATATTAATCAATTAGAACGAAGTGATAATTGAATTACTATTTAAACCTGCTTGCTATGCATTAGTATTTAAATTGTATTTTATGTGGTTTAATTTTTTTATTTGGCATTCGCTTTTACAGTGTGCAAATGATTAAGTATATAAATGATTTGTTTTATTTAAATAATAACACTAAATTAAATGCTAGTGAAGTTATATGTTAATATATTATGAGGGCGTTCTTTTTATTACTGATGACACTGTTGTTTTTTGCTTTCTTAATTAATTTTTCTATTATGAGGTGTAACTATGCTTTACTGCCATTAAAGGTAGCAAGTTTGTCTTTAGTGGCATGAACGCTGCCATTTTTAATGTAGTAAGTTTTTACTTTGTAAGCACTTGTGATGTTAACAGCTAAAGATGTTGATGTTGCACTATTACTTTTGTAGTATTAAATTATTAGTGGTGAGAGTGGTAAGAGGCCTTATGAATAAAAAAAGAAAGGCAGGAGCTGGACGTCCGGCGCTAACTGAGATTGAGAAAGCAAGAAGAGACGCAGCAAGAAAAAACAATGAGTTGAATGAATTGCTATTGGCTCACGATCTTGAAACAGAACGTATTCAATTTCACGACTCTGAAAACGTAATGGGCCGTCCAAGCCTTACGCCATCACAGAAGCTCAGCAGAGCAGAAAAGGAGCTCGACAAGGCAGTTGCTAAGTATCGCAAGTTAGAAGTAGAGGAGGGGATAGAGGCCATCACTGACGGGGATCTGTTCGACATGACCGGACTTAAAAAGAAGCCCGGTAGAAAACCAGGTGGTGATGTGGACAAGCTGCTCGTCTTTGTCCGGCGATGTGAGCGTGATATTTTCGATCTCGAAGAAGAGGAAAGACTTGGTGTAGTCGACCCAGCAGATTTGCACGTGCGAGGTCGTAGACCAATACCAAGATCTGAAAAAATTGCAATATATACGGAGCGAATGCAAGAAGCATTGGCTGAAGTAGACTTGCTTATTGGCTATATGTCAGAAGAAGAAAGGCTAGAGTTCGAACTGCGGAACCTGTGGGTCGAAAGTAGAAAGTACGATGTATTTATTAACGATCCAGGGGCGCACGAAAATCGCTTCGTGACTCTTTCTATTAAAGAAGTGATAGACAGACTAGAAACGATAAAAATAGAAGCTAAAGAGAAGCGAAAAAGGCTGGATGCGCTATTCGAAAAAGAGATTAAACCGCTTAGAAAGGTGGTGATTGATATAACAAAAGCAGAACGCGATCTAGAAAAAATATCAGCAGAGATAAAAGAGTTAAAAAACAGACAAGTAGAGTTAATAAACAAGAAGATAGAAATGCAAGAAACGCTAGTAAAGCAGAACAAGGCAAAAGCGATCCTTGAAGCAGCAGCAGCCTCAGGCATTAGCCTAGAAGACTTTAAAAAATACCCGGGCTAGCGCCCGGAATCGAATCCATTTGGAGTGCCTATGTGCTCCTTTTTGATCTCTATGTACCCAGAGTAATAAAAACAGGGGCGCCATATGGAATCCAAGGTACCAACTCTTTACATATACTCGCGTGTTAGTAGCGCCAAGCAGGCCGGGGAAGGCCGTTCTGGCATGCTGAGGCAAGAGAGCGGGGCAAACATTGCGCAAGAACTGGAAGAATTCAGGGGCATGCCTTGCCGAGTATTTGATGACTCTGGCATGTCTGCGCATAGCGGCAAGAACATTGACCAAGGCCAACTGGGTCAATTCGTGGAGGCTTGCCGCAACGGCGATGTTGCAAGTGGTTCAGTGTTAGCGATGGAACACCTGGACCGCTTCACCCGGTTGAGCCTGACAAATGCGCAACGCATTCTCAATGATGTCTTGTTGTCCGGGGTAAGTGTTTACTGTTGGAGTAGTGGCCAAAGGTATGAAAAGGATGATCTACTGAGTGCAATCACTGCTGTGCTCGAATTAAAAGCAGCAAATGACTATTCGGAAAAAATACGGCAAAGAGTGACGAGCTCGGCACTGTTAGTGCTAAAGGCAATAAAAGAGAACAAAAGAGACGCTGACGGGCATCTGTTAGCGATGAAGAGCTTTGGGTCAAACAAGTGGTGGGCATGCGTTAAAACGGGCTATGTTAAGCCGCACCCCGTGCACTTCAAAGCTGCTAAAAAAATTATTGAGCTAACCTTGCTTGGTTGGGGTAGTCGACGTGTTCTTGATTTTTTAAATGCAAACCAAGAGGAGTTCCCGCCTCCGTCATGCACTTATAACAAAATACAAAAAGGGTGGGGCTCTGGCCTTGTTGCAACTTTTCACCACAGTCGCACGCTCATAGGTGAAAAGTCGATCACGATTGAGGGCGAAAAGCATGTGATCAAGGATTACTACCCGAAATTATGCACCCCACTTGAATTTAGAAAAATAAGGGAATTAAAACAAGAAAAGAAAACAATCAGGCGAGGTGATGCAAACGGCTTGATCACGGGCATGGGGATTGCCGAATGCTTCCACTGCAAAAGCACAATTCACGCAAGAAGAACAAACAGCGTGCATACCTATGAATCAGTTGTGTATCGATGCGCAACTAAGGCCCGCAGCTCAAAATTGTGCAAGTCTGCATCTATCGATAGCCGGTATTTAGAAACCATGCTAATCAAGATGATCGGGTCCTATATTTACCAGCCACCACCGGCAGACACGAGTAAAGCTGACGCACTGGAGTTGGAAATTCAGGAGCTAGGCAATCAAGCAGAAAGCATCATGGATCTGATGATTAAGGCAAAAACAGGCCAGGACATGCTTATTGCCAGATTCGACCAAATCAACGAAGAAAAAGAGCTGAAACAAAAGCAGCTTGAAGAGGAAATGGAGGTCTTCAATGAGGAGGTCAACACAGACGTCTTTCTATCAATCCCGCCAACAATTCTTGATTACAACAATGACGAGGCAAGGGGACAAGTCAGGCTTTTGATTCGGGCATGTGTGCGCAAGATCGTGCTGGTAATCGATAAGGGTCAGGTGGAGGCCATGATTACGCTGAGGGACGGCTCAATCCGTCATGCCGTGCTTGTTAATCGCAAGCAATACACCGACCTTTCATTTGATGCCATACATGCCACTGGCGATGGCAGACAGCTTGCAAGCTATGCATCAGTGCAAAACAACTGGGTTGGCATTGACAGAAAAGGCAATGAGATCAGTCTGTTAGATGACGACTGGAACACTGATTTTTCAAATTTTTATCAGTGATTATTTTTAGTCCGTGTGAATGACTTGGGCCAGCCCATCAGTAAATACAGCGTGGTAGAAAAGACCATCGGTAAATGCTGGGCGAATATCTTGAGCAAAACCCCCATCAGCGCTAGCGACCACACCACCCCAAACAAGCTCCAACCCCAGGCGCCGTTCAATACTCCCAGCAGCAGGGGGGTATAGGTGCCGGCAATCAATACAAAAATAGCGCAGTGCTCCAGTACCCGAAACGCATGTTTGGCTTTGCCCACCGGCAAAAAGTGATAAATACTCGAGGTGAGATACAAAAAGATAATGGTGGCGGCAAATAAGCTGGCGCCAGTAACAAAGAAAGCATCGCCTATTTGTGTGGCCCGATAAACCAAAAAGGGCGCGCCAACCAGCGCGGCTAACAAGCCCAAGCCATGACTGAGGGTGTTAGCCGTTTCTTCGGCCTTGGTTTGTGCTCGTGAATAACCTTTGCGATGAAACATGAACAACCTCCTTACAATGACCAATCGTCTATTTACGCCACATTCCCCTCCGGAAGTCGATATCGCGACCATGATATCGTCACCAGAGCGCGAGTCTCTGTATGATTTTGTCGACCCCCATCATGTTTCACCTATCTCTCTTATCGTACGAAAAGGTGATACCGATATCTATCATCTTGATGATTTACATGGCAAAAATATCATCAGTATCGCAGGGGGTTTTTCACATCGCTATTTACTCTCTCAGCAGCAAGCTCTGGCGCCGGTGCCTGTGGCAGATATTGAAGCGGGCTTAAAAATGTTGGCGGCGGGGGAGTTCGATGCCATCGTCACTTTGCAAAGCATTGCGCTTTATCAGATCCAGCAACTGAAGCTGCCAAACCTAGTGCTTGGCGACACGGTTTCGTCCCCCTATACCTACAGCTTTGCCGTTGCCAAAGGCAACCGAGAACTGCAGGAACAGATCAATCAGGGACTGATTATCCTCAAGCGTAACGGAACCTTTCAGCTGTTGCATGAAAAATGGCTAGAGGGGGGTCTTAAGGCCGAGCAACAACAGCAGGCATTGATCATTTTTTTTGCCACCACGTTACTCTTCATACTGATAATTTCCCTTGTGCTCTGGAAATGGAAGACAGAAGAAACCCGCGACAAAATAAAACAAGCACATCACGATCAACTGACTGGTCTGCCTAATCGTACCTTGTTGATGGACAGACTGGAGCATGCGCTAAGCCGAGCTAAACGTACTCAAAGCCAAATGGCGGTGTTATTTATTGATTTGGATAACTTTAAACCGGTCAATGATACCTTGGGTCATGCCGGCGGAGACGCCTTGCTGCGATTAGTCGCTAACCGGCTGTTAGCTTGTGTACGTGAAGAGGACACGGTGGCGCGCATGGGAGGTGATGAGTTTGTTATCCTAGTGGAGCAGCTTAACCACGTTGATGACATTAGCACCATTGCCGAGCATATACTTAGTAGCTTGAAACAGCCCTTTACCATCTCCGAGCAGCAGGTTTGTATCAGTGGCAGTCTGGGGATCAGCCTGTATCCCCAAAATGGTATCGATGCCGAGACCCTGTTACGGCACGCCGATGAAGCCATGTATCATGCCAAACAACTGCCAGAGCAGCGCTTCATATCCAATATACACACACTAAACTAATACCCATTGCAGGCTTACTTCACCGACCCGCTACAAGCATTCTTGTAGGGCGGCCTACAGCCAACGCTATGCTTAAGGATAGCCCTAGTATATGTTATGCCAACATACTAGTTTATATATTAAACCAATCAGCAGTAGCTCTGGCGTTTAATCTTAGTTTTGCACCCTAAATAAGCAATAACCAGGCCATGGTAGCGAAAACCGTTGCTGAGCAGTGCGGAGGCTTACAACCAAATTTTACCGACTACAGCCAACGGAAACATGCGGAGCAGACTAACCTTTATCGCCTGCATAAACAGCGCGAAGCCGACTTGCAGTTAGGGCATAAAATGGGTGAAGAGCCCAAAGCCTATTTAGATCTCACCCCCGCCTTCGCGAGGGTGACGAGAAAGAAAAGCTAGCCTTAGTATCCACATAAGTTATGCGTGATTACTTATGTTGATGAAAGGCATCCAACAGGCCCAGCGTTAAGTAATTAAACAGACGCACGTTAAAACCATTAGCGCAAGGAGCACAAAAAGATGGATAAAAAACAAGAGTACTTAGACTATCTACAAGCCTCGTTTAGAGATTACTTTGCCGACATTGGCCAGTCAGCCACAGAGCGAGCGAAGGAAAAAAGTTTTATCAATGGCTTGATGGTAGCGGGAAAAATATTTGGTGTGACCTCAGCAGAGTTACAGCAAGCGTTATCACGCGAGCAAAGCCACCGAGTGAGTGATTCAACAAAAATGGCCCTTGAGGGACAAGACTTACTAGAAATACCCACTTACATTCGGTTTCCAAAACAGCCTGAAAGCTAAACGAACTCAAACACAGCCATAGCTGGGCGCACTCGTGTTTTTGGGGTGTTTGCTGGTAGCCAGCTGCGTTGATTAAGAGTTAGCCCCAGCGGAAAAATCCTCTAGAAGCTTAATCCGAGAGCGCCAATAAAAAGGCCCCTGAAGGGGCCTTAGATAAGGAGTTATTTACAACCGCATTGCTTAACGGCCTCTTTGATATTCTCAATGATCTCTGAGAGCGGGGTACGGATACTGATGGTTTCTCCGGGAATCTTCATCGTCGCCTGATTACCATCGTAATGGGCGACGGTGGCGATCAGGTTATCGTTATAGGTTACCAAACAGGATGTTTTACTGACGTCATCTTCTTGGACCTTAACGCCGTCCATTGCATAGAAGGCCATAATCAACCTTTCTTCCAAAGAAGAGAAATCTGAAGGCGGTGTAGTGGATTCGACCCCCTTTATTTTCTCTTTTAGGAGTGCGACAGCGGCTTCTATGGTATCGGTGCGCTCGTTGTCTTCGTCCAACTGTACAAGCACCATACCGTTAGCCGCGCGCTCACCCACGACACCCAACTGCAGGCCTTTGTAAAGCACGGTGCAGGACTTGCGCACCGAATCACTGTCGTAGACTACAACCCCATCGATACCTGCTAGCGAACGGTCCAGAATTTTGGCCACCTCGGTCCTGTCGGTATCCGGCATATCTTCCGGCAGCACCGAATCTATTTTGGCGACGGCATAGCCCAGCACCGCCTCAATGGTGACCTGCTCCATTTCATCTTCGTACTCCAACTCACGTTTACCGAAAAGCGCTAGGCCCTTCAAATGGCGTAACGCTTCTTCTGAGAGAAGATGTAGCGAGTCAACCACGTAAGCGAACAAGGGACGTCGTACTCCCATGCTCTGCTTTCCAAGCTCGTAGTAGACCATGGTGGCTGCGGGTTCGGTGTGCAGTGATTCCAGCATACCCAGCACGGTCATCTTGATGATGGCCCTAGGGGGCGGAGGTGTCCGGTTAGCCGCACCGCTAGTACTCAGGAATACAGCGTAGAGTGCCGCTTCGGTATAACCTGTGTCGGTAGTGGATGTGGCTAGAGAGCCTGCCACCAATTTGCTGACTTTAGGGGTATCGTTAGACATTTTCACTCCGTCCTTTTCAAGCTGCTGGTTTAATTTCAAACGCGATGTCGTTGTTCGTCTCACCGTCGACAGTGGGCGTGGTGAGAATATCTATCTCATCCAGACCTTCGACGCTAATGTTGAAAGTATAACGGCGTCCTATATCCGTCGAAATTGGTCAGTGTCGGTGCTCAGATTTCGGGGTTGATAGAAAAAATTGATGTCCAGGTCGGCGAAGAGATAAAGAAGGGGGATTTGGTTGCTCAGATAGATAACCTGACGCAACAAAACGCCCTTAAAGAAGCTGAAGCTTCGCTCAAGAGTATTAATGCTCAATACAGGGCAAAGCAGGCCCAGATCACAACCGCGATGTCTGAATTTACACGTAAGAAAAAGATGCTGCTGGTTAACGCCATTTCTCAATCGGAATATGACACGGCAGAATCAATACTGACAGTCTATCGGGCAGAGCTGGATCAGCTCAGCGCCGAAAAAGAGAAATCGATTATCAGTGTGGATAACGCCAAGCTCAATCTTGGGTATACAAGCATTGCATCGCCAATCGATGGCACCGTGATTTATGTCTCGGTCGAAGAAGGTCAGACGGTGAATAACAACCAAGGTACGCCGAATATTATTGAGCTGGCACAACTGGATGTGATGACCATCAAAGCGCAGGTTTCTGAAGCCGACATTATTCATGTTGGTGTGGGGCAGGAAGTCTATTTCACTACTCTGGGCGCAACAGGTAAGAAATATCGTGGTGTTTTACGCGCAATTGAACCGGGTCCGACCTTGCTCAGTGGTGACGACAGTACGCTGAAAATTGGTGATGATGAAGCTATCTACTACAACGCCCTGTTCGATGTAGAAAACCCAGAAAAACTATTGCGCTTCGGTATGACTGCAGAGGTATCCATTATTCTGGAAAGTGCGCAAGATGCGTTGCTTGTTCCGTCACAGGTATTGATCACAAAGCCAGGTGCTCGTCATTCTTATCAAGTGCCTGTGAAAAAAGATGGCCAGGTGCAATATCGCAATGTGGAAGTGGGCATCAACAATAAAATCTACGCGCAGATACTGTCAGGTCTTAACGAAGGTGAAGAGATCGTTATCGGTCAGTCGTCTGCGGGTGAGCAAGCCGTTTCAAGGAGTTCGATGGGTGGTCTGCCGGGCGCTAGTGTGCGCGGACAAGGTGGTCAAGGCGGCAGGGGCATGAGGTTTTAACGTATGGCTGAAGCACTATTAAATATTGTGGGTGTACGTCGTACTTTTTCTGCCGGTGAGCAGGAACTGACGGTTCTTAAAAATATTAACCTGCAGATTAACCGTGGTGAGATGATCGCTATTATCGGGGCTTCCGGGTCGGGAAAATCGACACTGATGAATATCCTTGGCTGTCTGGATAAGCCAACGCAAGGGAATTACTTCATCAATGGTCAGGACACCTCCGCTATGGATGAAAATGAACTGGCGGCCCTGCGACGTGAGTACTTTGGATTCATCTTTCAGCGTTATCACCTGCTGAGTGATTTAACCGCGTTGGGAAATGTGGAAGTGCCAGCCTTGTATGCGAATCAGGGTCAGCACTCCCGACAGGAAAAAGCCAAAAAACTGCTAAATCGCCTGGGTTTGGGTGATCGCTTAGAGCATAAACCCAACCAGCTCAGTGGTGGCCAGCAGCAACGAGTCAGTGTTGCCAGAGCCCTGGTTAATGGCGGTGATGTTATTCTGGCGGATGAACCGACCGGCGCGCTGGATAGCAGCAGCGGCGAAGAGATGATGAAACTGCTTCGCGAGTTACACAGTGACGGCCACACCATCATCCTGGTCACGCACGACCCGAATATTGCCGGGTTTGCTGATCGCGTTATTGAGATAAAAGACGGAGAAATCATTGGCGATAAACCCAATTGTCATAAACCCGGTCGCAGTGCTCAAGAGGAATATCAGCCGGTAGCAGAGTGCAAAGACTGCGAAGTTAAAATCCATGAAGGCAAAACGCATAAAGCGAAGCCTGATATTAACTGGCCGCGTTATCTTGAAGCGTTGAAGATGTCGCTCATTGCGATGTCTAATAACCGCCTGCGTACGTTTCTTACCATGCTCGGCATTATTATCGGTATTGCTTCAGTGGTATCAGTGGTAGCGCTAGGCGCTGGGTCGCAGCAATCGATTATGGACAATATCGCTTCAATGGGCACCAATACCATTGAGATAAAGCCCGGTACAGGGCTCGGAGATCGCCGTTCTGGGCGAGTTCGGACGCTCACCGCAGACGATGCCAATTCGCTTAAAACATTGCCGTTTGTAGATAGCGTCACCCCAACGGTCAGGGCTAATGTTGCTATTCGTTATTCCAATGAAACGGTCACGGGCTCGGTTCAGGGGGTTGGCACCGAGTATTTCCGTGTGCGTGGTTATAGCTTGGCGCAGGGGCAATATTTTGGCGAAGACAGTATCGAGACGCTGGAGCAAGTCGCTGTTATTGACGCGAACACCAAACAAGAACTTTTCTCTGACGGCAGCGCACTCGGTAGCGTCATCTTTCTCGGTCGACTTCCTGTACGGGTTATTGGCGTGACGGAACCTATTGAAAGTGTGTCCAACAACAGTGATGAGCTGAATGTTTGGCTGCCTTATACCACAGTGTCCGGGCGTATATTTCGACAAAATTATGTCGACGATATCACTGTAAGAGTCGATGAGAATGTCTCCAGTGATGTGGCGGAACAAGGCATTATTAGTTTATTGAGCATGCGTCACGGCTTGGTTGATTTCTACACTATCAACACCGATACGGTGCGAAAAAGCATAGAGAAAACATCACAGACCATGACATTGCTTATTTCTGCCATCGCGTTTATCTCTCTGTTAGTTGGCGGTATCGGCGTTATGAATATCATGTTGGTATCCGTAACGGAGCGAACGCGAGAGATAGGTATACGTATTGCGGTAGGGGCCAGACAGACGGATATCATGCGTCAGTTTTTGATTGAGGCGGTGCTGGTCTGCTTCTGTGGTGGCGCATTGGGGGTCGGTCTCGCTTATCTTGTTGGCGTGATCTTCACCTACACCAGTAGCGATTTTCAGATGATCTATTCTGGTTCGTCTATTGTTGCGGCTTTTGCCTGTTCGACGTTAATTGGCATTCTATTTGGCTATCTTCCTGCCCGTAATGCCGCAAAACTCAACCCAATTGATGCACTTTCCAGAGACTAAGGTGAGGGAGAAAAAATGAAAATTATCTTAAATAGCCTGCGTTACCGCATAGCTAACACTAAGGATGATATTCCTATCTATTGAGTATTTTGTTGTTATATTCGGGATCAAAACCGCCAGTACAGATAAAAGAGCAGGGCGCTTGTTCGGTTCACCACCTGATTATTTCAAGCTCTAACATTATTTAAGGACGTCGAATATGCAATTAGATGGGTTTGTTAAATCAGCCCTTGTTCAAGTTGCTAAGGGCGTACATGAAGCTTCTGATGAAGTGTCGATATTAGGCGGCGCTGTTAATCCGTTAGTCATCAAAGGTATACAAACATGGATTGTGAATGGCATTCGATACCCTAAAAGACTTGTTTGCTAACTGCTGTTAGTGAATCCAAGGGCAGGGGGTTGATAAACATTCGAGACATGGCCTTAGAATGGCGATACTGGTCTTTCTCCAAGAGCAATATGCGTCACCCTTATATTTATGTTAAATACAGACTCTAATATCTGTGCAGCTATCAGTTAGGGCAACCCTCAAGAGCCGTCATCCTGTACATGACAGAGCCGGAAAAACCCCGTTGAAGGCGGTTAATAAGAAGAAATCCGAGATGGCGCTTCCGGCTCCGTGTTCCATACAGGGGGTTACCGTAGGCTAGCTACATGAACATGAACATGGCCTTGGTCGGTTATGAGCATATGGCGTCATAATCGCCGAGATGAACTCATTTGTCTTGCCAAAGCTAGGCTAATCATCGGAGCCGCAGTAAATGAATGTCTGGCTGAGTACCGGCTGTCAGGACCGGATGCTGTTGTCAGCCGAAACAGAGCGACCAGAACAACCACAGTGGCTATGGCGGTGAACCGGCTTCGATATTCATCGGTAGCGGAAACACCAATGCCAGGCTCAGGGACCGGGATCAGATCCAAGTGATGCGCGGCAGTATCATGACGGCATGTTCGGATGAGCTCAGTCACACAGTGCTGTGGCAGCTTTAATATCGGAGATAGGTTGTCAGTAACGTGGTGACCGCGTGTTTGCCGGGATAACGCCATTGGCAGCAGAGTACAGCGCGTATTTCGGGACGATTCAGAAAACCGAAATGCTTGGAGGAAATTGTTAAAAACCGCTGTAAAATTATTAGTTTTTTCATATAAGCATCTGAAAATTAAGAGTTTCACCATGGTGGAATAATCCCATTTGAAACTGGAGCTCACATGGGTTTGATGGTTTTAAGCAATGGCTTCTATTACTTCGCATAATGTATATTATGTTAAATAGGATATTAAGCCTCTAAGGTGAAGCCCTTGTTCTGGTGGATTTATCGCAATTTTCAACCTTAAGGCACGGGCACTTTTATTGTCCTCTAGCTATTTCTTTCTCTTCATCTCATATTTTCAGTTTCTGACAACCAGCTGACCGCTATCAGCTGTCACTCAATCTATTTAGTTGTTTGCCTTCGGCACTTTGATGGCGTTCTATTTTGCCGGTGTGTAAATATTGTGAGGTGGTGTCTATGCTGTCGTGCCCGGCATCGGCTTGTACGTGTGAAAGTGGCCGACCGTTTAAGTTGATGTCGTGCGTAATACCGGTGTGGCGAATGCTATGCACGGTGAGACTGCGCATTTCATTGGCGTCATGGTCAAATCCATCTGTGGCGGCATTATTGGCGGCATTGGTGATCAGTTCGTCGAGTAAGTCGCGCAGTTGGCGAATGCCTAAGTTGGCGTTTAGTTGCCCTTGATCGCGCCCTCGTCCGGCGGCTTTATGGCGAATAAATAAGGGGGTGGCGTCGTTGGGTGCCGGTAATGGCGATAACTTTAAGGTGTGTCGATAGTGCTTAAGCGCGTCGAGCAATTCTCGAGATACAGCGACGGTGCGTTTTTTGCCGCCTTTGCTTACGGGGATATGAAAACTCCAGATGCCGGTGTGGCTGTCACGGCGAAACTGGCTCATAACCGGTGAAAATCCGGGCCTGGCGGCCACTTCTGAGATACGTAAATAGCAGCCGTACATTAGCGAGATTAAAAATAAGGTGCGTTGGTGTCGTTCGGGCTCTTGTTCTGCCAATTGTTGGGCGGTGCTCATGACATAAGACCACTGTAAGTCACTGAATACTTTAACTTCATCTTCTGCATTTAAGCTAACGGCAACGACGGGGCTGGATCCAAAGCGGCTGTGCCGCATCCACATGACGGCGGGATTACGTTCGGTGATTTCTTCGTTGATCAAATAACCATAAAAGGAAGAAAGAATGGCTATTTTTGTTTTTAGGGCTTTATCACTCAACTGATATGGGCGGATGGCGCCGTGTTGCTTTTTACCTAAAAACGGTCGCCATTGCGGGTTGGGTTGACGCTCTCCCCACTCTTTATTCAGTATGAATTGCGCTACATTATGATAAGCAATCAGTGCTGTAGGCGGTGCCGAGCAATAGTCGACATAACGGTTCATAGCTCGGCGATCCAGCGCTATGGGGGATGTCTGCTCAACATCAAAGCACCAGTGCAAAAAGGTGGTGAGTTCGCTACGGTAGGTTTTGTAGTTATTTTCGCTGTAACGACTTTCTAGTAGCCAATCTAGTGCATGTTCATAGATAAAAGCAGCATCGGGAACGCAATTTAGGGTGATATCGGCGATATGTTGGTTAACGACGCTGTTTCCCTCTTCTAGGTATTGAGGGGCATCAAAAAGAGGCAGTACGTGAGTGTTCATAAGTCGCGCTAGGTTAATGTCTGTATGTTTATACAGTATATCTTGTTATAACCTTATCTGCCTACAGAGACCTATAAAGTTAATGCCGATAAATACAGTTATCGGCATTAAAACCGTCAAAAATGCTATACGTCATACGCTTTACGCTGTCCGTTTAAAGACAAACTGAAACCCTGATTCTCGGCTGAAAACTAAATACGGTGTTTATCGTTAACTGACGACTTAAAGTGTACCGTTATCCTGCTACCCAAAATATTGCAGCTAAAACAGCAACTACTAAAGACGTTGTTTATCTTTAACTTACGGCGTAAAACGTATCGCGTACGGCCGCTCTTACCGCTTTACTTCAAACAGAAATTTGAACTGTTGGGTCTCCCCTTCGTGTTCAATATCCAGCACCCAAGCCCAGATCATGCTGCGCTCGGTGCAGGCTCCCACTAGTGCCTGACCTTGCCAGACTCCAGGTGCCTGTTGTTTGATCATGGCCGGCAAGGTTCCCATATACATGCTGTGCCCTTCTAGACGACTGCGGGTCACACTCGCATCGGGATCGGATAGCGTTAAGGCGAGCTGAAATGGTGACTCGGGTTGTAACTTATCGGCGGTTAATTGCGCTGTCACCGATAAACTCCCCTGCTGACTACTACACTTCTCGATACCAACGTCACAAAATCCAGAGTTAGTAGTGTCTAATTTAGCCTTGGCTTCATCGTTTTGATAGGTTTTAAACCAAAATGCGGCGATCAACACCACCAGTACCAGTAAAATTTGCCCCAATTTAGCTCTCGTCAATCGGTCTCTCATACTCATTTTTTTCCTATGTTGCACACAATCTACTGCCCTGCTTGATCTGGATCAAGGTAGTTTATTATTGCCTTCTGAGGCGGTGTAAGGGGTAATCATATTACTGTTTATACTGTTATTTTTGCAGCCAGTCATTTATCATCTGTCCCGCAGCCAGCATTCTCGACCTCTTAATGTTTCGCGTTGTTAACAACAGGTTAATTAAGTGTTCGAGAAAGCGAATGCTGCAAAAGAAAGAAAGCGGTGGTCTTCAATTCTTCCGACGTGTTCGCATTGTGTGAGCGCAAACCTGAATACACAGCAGTGGAAGCGGAACTTAACGATGAGTCAAACTAATAATCAACCAAACTACAATTATACTGTAGTTCGCCAGTTTACGGTGATGACCGTAATCTGGGGCATTGTGGGTATGTCAGTAGGCGTGCTAATTGCAGCACAGCTTATTTGGCCTGCTCTCAACTTCGAAACACCCTGGCTAACTTATAGCCGTTTGCGTCCATTACACACTAACGCGGTTATTTTTGCGTTTGGTTGTAGTGCGCTAATGGGTACCTCCTTCTATGTCGTGCAGCGCACATGTCAGGTTCGCCTCTTTGGTGGCAAACTGGCATCGTTCGTGTTCTGGGGCTGGCAGGCAATTATTTTATCGGCAATTATTTCACTGCCGTTAGGATATACCTCCACCAAAGAGTATGCCGAACTAGAATGGCCAATCGATATCGCAATTACCATAGTCTGGGTTGCCTACGCTACTGTGTTCTTTGGAACGCTATATAAGCGTGCGACGTCCCACATCTATGTTGCGAACTGGTTTTACGGCGGGTTTATTTTGACCATTGCCGTACTGCACATTGTAAACAGCATGGCGATGCCAATTAGCGCCATGAAGTCTTACTCTATGTATGCCGGTGCCGCTGATGCGATGATCCAGTGGTGGTACGGACATAATGCGGTAGGTTTCCTGCTAACTGCAGGCTTCTTAGGCATGATGTACTACTTCGTACCTAAGCAGGCAGGACGCCCAGTTTATTCTTACCGTTTGTCGATCGTGCACTTCTGGGCACTGATTACTCTGTACATTTGGGCTGGCTCTCACCACTTGCACTACACTGCCCTTCCCGATTGGGCTCAGTCTTTAGGCATGGTCATGTCATTGATTCTGTTCGTTCCTTCTTGGGGCGGTATGATCAACGGCATTATGACGCTGTCTGGTGCTTGGCATAAACTGCGTTATGACCCTATTTTGCGCTTCTTGATCGTATCTTTGTCGTTTTACGGCATGTCTACGTTCGAAGGCCCAATGATGGCAATTAAAACCGTTAACGCCTTATCTCACTACACCGACTGGACCATAGGTCACGTGCACTCTGGTGCATTGGGCTGGGTGGCTATGATTTCTATCGGTGCCGTGTATCACTTGATCCCGAACCTGTTTGGCCAAGAACGCATGTACAGCCTTAAGCTGATTAACACGCATTTCTGGTTAGCAACCATTGGTACTGTGCTGTACATCGTATCTATGTGGATTAGTGGTGTTATGCAGGGTCTGATGTGGCGTGCAGTAAACGACGATGGCACCTTGACTTACAGCTTTGTTGAAAGTCTGCAAGCCTCGTATCCGTTCTACTTCGTACGTTTCTTGGGCGGCTGTTTCTTCTTGTTCGGTATGTTACTGATGGCTTACAACGCCTACCGTACCATCAATGCGCCTAAAGGCTCATTGCAAGCCATTCCTCAACCGGCATAAGGAGACGAGCTAATGAGAAACCCTAAGAATCGTCACGAGTTGGTCGAAACGAAAACCACGTGGCTGATAGTCCTTACCGTCATCGCGATTAGTTTCGGTGGTATGGTTGAGATTATTCCCCTGTTCTTTCAGCAGCAAACTAACGAGCCAGTAGAAGGCCTGCGCCCCTACACAGCTCTGGAAATGGAAGGTCGTGACCTGTACATCCGTGATGGATGTCACGTGTGCCACAGCCAGATGATCCGCCCTTTCCGTGCTGAAACTGAGCGTTACGGTCAGTACTCACTGGCAGGTGAACACGTGTGGGAACACCCATTTTTGTGGGGTTCTAAGCGTACCGGCCCTGATTTGGCGCGCGTTGGCGGACGTTACTCTGACGAGTGGCACCGTGTGCACTTGATCAATCCGCGTGATGTGGTGCCTGAGTCGAATATGCCCAGTTTCCCTTGGTTGGAAACTAATGTATTGGACGGTAAACATACAGAGGCTAAATTAAGACTGTTCCGTGACAGTTTCGGTGTGCCTTATACTGATGCTGATATCGAAGGTGCTGAGAAAGCCGTTAAGGGTAAAACCGAAATGGACGCTATCATCGCTTATCTGCAGTCTTTGGGTCACGCCCTTAAATAACCGGAGTCGATTATGGATTTCAGTACCCTAGATGCACTAAAACCTACTCTTATTGCCTATCAGACTTTGTTGTTGTTTGCGATGTTTATTGGTCTAGTTTGGTGGGCGTATGGTAAGCAGCGCAAGACTAAGTTTGATGCGATTGGCTCCTCTATTCTTGATGATGAAGATGTGCAGAGTAGCGCCTCTCTAGGGACTGAGCAGGATCGCGCAGGAGCTAATAAACAATGAATACTTTTTTAAGCGTATTTGTCACCGTCATCAGCCTAGGCACCATTTTTGGTTGTTTAGCGCTCTTGATTTGGTGTAGTCGCGACAAAATGGGCATGGAAGATGGTGCGCCTACCGGTCACACCTACGACGGTATTACCGAGCTGAACAACCCGCTACCTAAATGGTGGAGCTATTTGTTCGTGTTTATGGTGATATTTTCACTGGGGTATCTGGCGTTGTATCCAGGTTTAGGTAACTATAAAGGCTTGTTAGGTTGGACGAGTTCTAACCAGCAGGTGCAATCACTCGCAGAATATAACGAAGCAGCTGAAACGGCGCGTACCGATGGACTGTTCGTACAATATGACCGTGAGATGATTAAAGCGGATGAAGTGTTTGGTGCGAAATTTCGTGAGTTGACCTATGAAGCCGATGGCACCACCTATCTTGCTATTGCCGATATCGCTCAAAACGAAAATGCCACCAAAGTAGGCCAGCGTTTGTTCTTACAAAACTGTGCCCAGTGTCATGGTTCCGATGCGCGTGGTGCACGTGGCTTCCCTAACCTAACCGACGGTGATTGGTTGCATGGTGGAGAGCCTGCGCAAATCAAAAAGACCATCATGGATGGCCGTCAAGGTGTGATGGCGCCATGGGGCGCAATGCTAGGAGACGACGGTGTACGTGAAGTCGCCTCTTATGTGTTGAGCTTGTCTGGCCGTAAGGTTGATGCTGTTGAAGCGCAAAAAGGTGAAGCTCGCTTCGCTATATGTGCCGCTTGTCATGGTGCCGATGCTAAAGGCCAAACCATTATGGGTGCACCTAACTTAACCGATAACATTTGGTTATATGGTGGCTCTCGCGCAGCAGTTGAAGACACTATTCGTCATGGTCGTCATGGTGTGATGCCAGCTTGGAAAGACATATTAGGCGAAGACAAGATTCAATTGTTGTCTGCTTATGTGTATAGCCTGAGCAACGTTAAGTAAGCCCTTTGGGTTGAAGTAAAAAAGCCCCGCTCGTCGGGGCTTTTTGTTATATTACTCTTCCCTAAACTCCGCTTTTTTTGTAGTAGGAATGTGTTATGCAGCGTCATTGGTATCAGCAGTTCTGGCCTTGGTTTCTTATTGTATTGCCCCTGTGTGCAGTTGCCGCCAGCCTTTATACCTTCTATTTAGCCAGTTCCGGTGCCGACAGCATGGTGGTGGACGACTACTACAAAAAAGGCCGCGCCTACAATAAAGATTTAAGTGAGTTAAAACGTGCCGCCGAGTTAAAAATGTTGGCCAAACTGAGCTATCAGGATGACCAGGTGTCGATCACGCTGGTCGGCGGACATAAAGCGGGTGAAGCCATAAAAGTGAACTTCACCCACCCTACCCTAGAGAAAGAAGATCATCGGTTGATAATGACCACCGATGGGTCTGGCGTGTATCGCCAACGCTTAGATTCTCAGCTGATTAAGGGCAACTGGAACCTGCAAATTGAAGCAATGGATGGCAACTGGCGGATACAAAAGCGTATTAGCTTGCCGATTAACGATCAGCTGCTCATTCGCGCGGAGAGTTAATTATGAACGGCTGTTTTCACTGCGGTGAAGCCATACCTTCCGGCCGCCGTTTTTTATTAGAGCTGGATGGCACGGCACAGCCGTTTTGTTGCCCAGGCTGTTTGGCGGTGGCTGAAACCATTATTGACTGTGGTTTGGCTAGCTATTATCAGCACAGAACGGCTCCTGCTCCTAAGGCGGATGCGGTGCCTGATGAGCTAAAGCAGTTACAGCACTACGACTTAGCTGAAATACAGCAAGACTTTGTGATTGATAAAGACAACTTGAAAGAAGTGCAGCTGTCGATCTCGGGATTAAGCTGTGCGGCTTGCGCTTGGCTGATTGAGCGGCATTTAACGCGAGTGCCGGGCGTGGTGTTGATTCAGGTGAACACCACCACCGAGCGTGCACGTTTGCGTTGGGACGAAAAACTTACGTCACTCAGCCAACTGTTGAGCGCCTTTGCTGGCATTGGTTATCAGGCACGGCCTTTTCAACCACACCAACAAGAGCAGCTGTATAACAAAGAAGTAAAAGCTTATTTGCTGCGCATGGGGGTGGCGGGTATTGCCAGCATGCAAGTCATGATGGTGGCCATTGCTTTATACGATGACTTATTCCCCAGTACCGATGCGGGCTTAGTGGAATATTTTCGCTGGATAAGCCTGTGGCTGTGTGTGCCGGTGATGGGCTATTCTGCCCTGCCCTTTTATCGCAATGCTTGGCGTGGCTTAAAAAATCGCGCCCTAAACATGGACTTGCCGGTGTCGTTGGCGATGATTTTTGCCTTTGTCGCCTCGGTATACGCCACTCTGACCAATACCGGTGATGTGTATTATGAATGCGTGTCTATGTTTGCCTTCTTGTTGCTTACCGGCCGGTTTTTAGAAATGCGCGCTAAGCGCCGCGCCTCAGAAACCACGGCCAATCTCACCTTATTGGTGCCCATGATGGCACGGATAGAAGCCGATGATGGCAGCGAACAAGAAGTGGCAGCCAAAACCCTGCAACCTGGCCAAGTGATACTGGTGGCACCGGGTAGCCAAATTCCGGCCGACGCCGATATAATTGATGGCAGTACCAGCATCGATGAGTCGATGCTCACTGGTGAACATCTACCAGTTATCCGCCATGCTGGCGATACCGTGTTTGCCGGCACCACCAACGTAGAGTCGCCGTTACGGCTGCGGGTGTTACGTACGTTAGGTGAGGCCCGGGTGTCAGAAATTTTGCGCGCCCAAGACGATGCCCTGCTAGAAAAGCCTAAGGTGGCTATTTTAGCCGATCAGTTATCCCGCTATTTTGTGGCGGCGTTACTATTGGTGACGCTAGCAACCTATGTTGTTTGGTTGCAAGTGGATGCCGATAAAGCCTTTTGGGTGATGCTGTCGGTGTTAGTGGCCACCTGCCCGTGTGCGCTTTCTTTAGCTACGCCGACCGCGCTTACGGTGGCAACCTCTCGGCTAAGTCGCTCTGGTGTATTAGTACGCCGTGCGCACGTGCTAGACACCTTGCCAAAAATTAACCGCGTGGTGTTTGATAAAACTGGCACCCTCACTCGCGGCGAAATTACTCTTTCTTCAACACGACTGTATGGCAACCTTAATGAGTCTCAAGCGTTGGCCATCGCCGCTGCACTGGAGGCTCAGTCTGAACATCCGATTGCGCGTGCCTTTTCCGGGTTTCGCCGGCAAGATCTGGTGGTTAATAACCGAGATAATCAGGTTGGCCGTGGTGTTACAGGAACCATTAGTGGAGACTTTTGGCGACTCGGCAGTGGTGCTTGGTTGGCGCCTGAGCAACAAACAGAAGATTTGAGTGTCTATTTAGCCAACGACGACGGCGTGGTTGCGCGTTTTAGTTTATCGGACCCATTGCGCGACGAAGCTGCGGCATTAATACAGGCCTGTCATGAGCAAGGTATTGCCACCACTATTTTAACCGGTGATAGCTCGGGTCAGGCTGAACGCGTGGCCGAGCAGCTCGGAGTAAATAAACTAGTGAAACACGCCAGCCCCGATGACAAACTGGCTTATTTACGAGACTGCGATAAGGCGGGTGAAACTTGCTTAATGGTGGGTGATGGTATTAATGACGCCCCAGTATTAGCCGGTGCCCATGTGTCCTTTGCCATGGCCGGTGGCACCGACATTGCCAAAAACAGCGCCGATGCCATTATGTTAGCCGACGATTTACGCCATATTATGACGGCGCGTCATGTGTCTACGCGCTGTCGAACCGTTATTAAACAAAACTTTAGTTGGGCGCTTGGCTATAACGCCATTATTTTACCTTTGGCGGCTACCGGTCATGTGTCCCCCTGGGTGGCCATGGCCGGTATGTCGGTTAGCTCCCTAATAGTGATGACCAACTCACTGAGGCTTTCACGCTTATGACTGATAATGTAGATGTTTGGTATTTTATGATCCCCATCGCCATGGTGTTTGTGGGTATCGCGTTGGTCTTGTTTTTTTGGTCGGTAAAAAGCGACCAGTTTGAAGACTTGGACCGGCACGGTAGTAGTATTTTATTTGATGACGACAATGCGTCACATCAGCAGGCGCAGCGTCAGTCATCAGAGTCACTATCATCAACACCGGACTCATCTCAACCGCCGCCATCAGATACTACCAACCAGCAGAGCAAGGCGCCTCATGAGCACTGAGCTTGATGCATGGGCGGCGTTGCTGATTGGCTTTTTGGGAGCAGGACATTGCATAGCCATGTGTGGTGGGGTAGCTGCCGCCTTTTCTATGGCGATACCCAAAGAGCAACGGCGCTGGCAGTGGGCGTATTTACTGAGTTATAACGCCGGTCGAATTTTAAGCTACAGCCTAGCCGGAGCCTTGGTGGGCGGCATATTTGCCAGCCTTGCCGAGGTTAGTGTGGGTAAACAGGCGCTGGTGTTTTTCCGGTTATTAACCGGCGTAATGATGATTTTGTTAGGGTTATACTTAGCGCGGTGGTGGTTTTTTTTATTGCACCTCGAAAAGCTGGGCACCGGTATTTGGCGTCATATCAAACCCTTGGCCAGCCGCTTTATCCCCTTTAAACATCCGCTAGCGGCCTTTCCGTTTGGCATGATTTGGGGATGGTTACCCTGTGGGCTCGTGTACTCGGCTCTAACGTGGAGTGCAGTGTCGGGCGGTGCGTTAGAAGGCGCACGGGTGATGGCGTTATTTGGTCTGGGTACCTTACCCACGTTATTGGCATTAGGGGGCTTGGCCGGGCAACTTCGCCATTGGTTAAATCATCCTAAATTTCGTCAGTTTTCTGGTATCTTATTGATTTGTTATGGTTTGTTTACGTTTTATCAGGCTTTGCCACTATTGTACTAAACTATTAAGCCGTTATTTTTGGTGCTATGATTGTGCATAGATACCACAAAAGTATTGAGCTATGGGAAATCAGAAAAAAACAATTAAAACTGCCAACATAAGCAGTCGTGCAATTCACTGCCAAGATTGCAGCATTAGCCAATTATGTATCCCGCTTGGGCTTAATTCCGATGAGTTAGACGAGCTGGATAATATTATTGAGCGTAAAAAGCCGATTCAAAAAGGCCAAGAGCTATTTAAAGCGGGCGAAGAATTAAAATCGCTTTATGCCATTCGCGCCGGAACAATTAAATCCTATACCATTACCGAGCAAGGCGATGAACAAATTACCGCCTTTCATCTAGCTGGCGACCTTATCGGCTTTGACGCCATCAGCAATGGTAGCCACCCTTCTTTTGCCCAGGCATTAGAAACGGCCATGGTCTGCGAAATACCCTATGAAGTGCTTGATGAGCTAGCCGGTAAGCTACCCCGCTTACGACAGCAAATTATGCGTTTAATGAGCAGTGAAATTAATGGCGATCAGCAAATGATTTTGCTGCTCTCTAAAAAAACCGCAGAGCAACGTTTAGCCTCTTTCTTGCATGGTTTGTCGACTCGCTTTTCGCAACGTGGTTTTTCGGCCAAAGAGTTTAGATTGACGATGACGCGCGGTGACATCGGCAACTATTTGGGACTCACGGTAGAAACCGTCAGTCGGTTGCTGGGGCGCTTTCAAAAAAATAATATGATTGAAGTAGACGGTAAATATATTCGGGTGCTTGATGTAATCGAGCTTGCCCGCTTGGCAGGTACGCCCACGTCGAACTCACCGTTAGCTTAAAGCTTATTTTCATAGCAAGGGACGCCTTATGATTAAGTATCAACATATATTAGTGGTCATCGATCCGGTCGCTGAAACGCAACCGGCTCTGCACCGAGCCGTATCTGTGGCCGCTTTGCAAGAGAAGGCGGATATCACCCTCTTCATGGCCATTTATGATTTCTCTTATGAAATGACGTCTATTTTGTCGAGCACCGAACGGGACGAAATGCGCGAAGGGGTACTACAAGGACGAGAAGAGTGGCTAAAAACTCTGCTAGCACCTTATAAAAACAGCACGGTGCAATTTAATCTCAAGGTGGTTTGGCATAGCCGACCTTTTGAAGCCATTATTCAACAAGTGCAAGATGGCCAGCACGATTTGGTGGTTAAAAGCACCCATAAGCATACGCTGATCCAGTCCTTTATTTTTACTCCTACCGACTGGCACCTGCTCCGTAAATGCCCTTGCCCAGTATTGCTAGTAAAACAACAAGACTGGCCAATGGGCGGAAATGTACTGGCGGCGGTAAACTGCGGCAGTGACGATAAAGAGCAAGAAGCGCTTAATAATAAAGTGATTACCGAAAGTGCGGAAGTCGCCCGTCTGCTAACGGCTAATTTACATTTGGTGAATGCTTATCCTATTACGCCAGTGAACATGGCACTTGAGCTGCCCGACTTCGACCCCCATGTTTATAATGCAGCGGTAAAAAGACACCATGAAAGAGCTTTATATGAATATGCGGTGCGTTTCGATTTGGAGTCGAGTAGCCTGCATTTAGAAGAAGGCTTGGCCGAAGAGGTGATCCCGCATTGTGCCGATAAAATTAATGCCAGCTTAGTTATTTTGGGATCGGTGGGCCGCACCGGATTTTCGGCCGCCCTACTCGGTAATACAGCAGAGCAAGTGGTCGATAAATTAACCTGTGATGTGTTGGTGCTGCGCCCCGATACAGAATAGTTGCTTAATCCCCTTGCGGCCGCTTGCCCTCAAGCTGCCAGCCTCTATAATAGCCCCAGTATTTTTGCTGGGGTTATCATGTCTGTTTCTACTAGTTCTGTCTCAACGTCCATTTCAAACACATCCGACTCAAGCCAGTCAGCACCCGCTGTTAAGCAAACTCATAGTTTAAATAAGGTGCAAAAACGACTGCGCCGTCATGTGGGTCAAGCCGTAGCCGATTTCAATATGATTGAAGAAGGTGATCGCATCATGGTGTGTTTGTCAGGCGGCAAAGACAGCTATGCCATGCTGGATATGTTGCAACACTTGAAAGCTCATGCCCCGATTAACTTTGATATTGTGGCCGTAAACCTTGACCAAAAGCAGCCTGGTTTTCCCGAGCATGTGCTACCCAATTACTTAGATAAATTGGGCGTCGAGTACAAAATAGTTGAAGAAGATACCTACTCTATTGTGATGGACAAGGTACCGGAAGGTAAAACCACCTGTGCGTTGTGTTCTCGATTACGTCGCGGAATTTTATATCGCACCGCTACCGAGCTGGGTGCCACCAAAATTGCTTTGGGGCATCATCGTGATGATATTTTAGAAACCTTAATGCTGAATATGTTTTACGGCGGCACCATGAAGTCGATGCCACCAAAGCTGGTGAGCGATAACGGTAAGCATGTGGTGATCCGCCCGCTGGCATATTGTAAAGAAAAAGACATCATCAGTTTTGCCGAGGCCAAAGCATTCCCCATTATTCCCTGCAACTTGTGTGGCTCTCAAGAAAACCTGCAACGTCAGGCAATCAAGAATATGCTACAAGATTGGGAACAGCGTTTTCCGGGACGCATCGCCAGCATGTTTAGTGCGCTACAAAATGTGGTGCCCTCTCACCTGCTTGATCATCAACAGTTTGATTTTAAAAATATCAACAGTGACTCAGGCGTCATCGATGGTGGTGATCTCGGTTTCGATAAGCCCGACGTAGCCCCACGCTTTGTTGATGAAGATGAAAGCGCCCCCGAAGTAGGCGAGCGCTTAGCGATCACCGAATTGAAATGAGCCCTTCGGGCAGCTATAAGGCTTTCAGCCTGCCACTTAGTCACATCTTTTTGTTGATCTTAATGGTGTAATCGGGCGGAGCGCACTACTCCGATCGACTCGCCGTAAACCCATCCCTGGGGGCTCCGCCGCGCCTTCCCTGGCGCGGAGGGTCGGCGGAGCAGACGCACTCTACCCTCTCATGAGCACGGAGTTGCCTGGATTTTGTAGGCGAAAGCTTGCTCTCGCATTGTGCCGCAGGCGCAAATCAGCTTCCTTCGGGAAACTGCTTGATTTAAACCATTAGCTCAAGGGCGTCGGTCATCGATGCCAATAAGCGACACAGTGGCGTGTGGCCGGATAAAGGGATCTTCTTCACGACCATCACATAACAGGGATGTTATGTGTTTGAGCGTCACAGGGATGTGCTTGCAGCGTGTCGATGAAGAAGACCCTTTGTTCGGCAGTTATGCAGGGCGAGCCGACTAAATCATACATCTCATTTTTATTTATAATGCAATCAAAAGATGTGACTAAGTGACAGGCTTTCAGCCGTGAACCATTTTTGGTTTAATACTCTCTACCTAAAATAGGGGACCCTACGACAACACTTGTGCCGATTGGTTTAAGTCTTACTGTAGGGGCGATTCCAGTCGCCCGCCTGTTTCGCTGCACGAATATAGTCGCGAAAGCTAAAACATCGCCTACACCTTACGCTTTACGCTTTACATTAAAAAGTACCGGTTTGGGTTTTACGTAAAGCGTACGGCGTATAACGTACAGCAGCCTTTAAAACCACGGCGTTATTCTAACGGCGGGTAAATTCAAACTACCCTCTTCTGCCAGCTGCGCTTGGCTGAATGTCACTTGTGGCTTGCCGTTAATATCTTGTTCTAACCCCGCTGGGTTTAATTTAATACCTTGTAGCTCGGGCACAAAATATCTACCCGGCCAACCGGCCATTTTTTGCAACAGACGATACATGTCATTTTCTACTGCTCGTAGCTGAGACATCGACACGTCGCCGGCATCTAAGTTTGATTGAATTTGTATTGAAATATCACACTCGGCAGTATCGACCATTTCTAATGCCACTATGGCTTTGTCTAGATCCAGCTCTTTATCTTCTGGCAAAATAAACTGCTGATGAGGCAATACGTTAACCTCACCTCTGATGTTGTTATCTACACGCACCACACCCGACTCAATAGTGCATAAGCCTTGGCCGTCGGTGCGACTTAAATAAAAACCTAATTCCGCATGTTCCACCTGCGCTTTTTTTACTTTCGCCATGTACTTATAAAAACCGCTGTAGCCTAGCTCTAACGGCTTAGCGTGTACTTGGCTGGCTGGCAGTGCTAGCAGTATGGCAACAATGAGTAGCTTTTTCATGCGTCGAAGTGATCCTTGGCAGAATTTAAAGACGCAGCCGCGTCGGATTTAGTATCGGTGGAGCCTTCAATGCCACAGGCTTCACGATACAAAATGCCCTTTACAGTGATATACATTGGCACTGCCCAGACAAGCCCGATGCTGAGCGTAAATATTGCGGCCATAAACAGTAGTGCCAGCAGTAAATGCACGGACAGTAACGCTAACCACTGGCGGGAAAACAACCGTAGCGATGTGGTGATAGCTTGGATTGGTGTCAGCCCTTTGTCTAATATCAGAGGAAAGGTAAACATTAACGCGACACTTAAAATAAGTGTCGGTAGCAAAGATAAAGCCACTGGCAGTCCTAACATTTGTCCCACAGGCAGAAACAGGCTGCTGATGATGCCCATTAATAAACTAGTGAGAGCAAGCGGCAGTAAAAAACGAAAATAATCAAAAATTTGATTAGGCCGAATAGGTTTATCAACGGCACGATGAACGCCCATCATGTCGAGTGCGGCACTCATGGGGGCCATCACCATGGAAATCGCCAAGCCGAGTAGGCTGAATTGCCAAGAAACTTCTTCACTGTCTCCGGTTACGCTCACCAGTAATTGATTAAGCACTAACCAGCAACCCGTTACACCAATTGCCGCCAGCAGCATGGGCATTTTGGCGCCATTAATACGCTGCCATGCTTCTTGAAAAATAGCTTTGGGTGCGAGTGTAAAGCCTTGTTGTAACGACTGTTGCAGTCGAGCGAAACGCGGTTCATTCATTTAATTCAGTCTCTTACTTAAGATGGTGCCATTATAACGAAGGAAGCCAAGGGAGGCAGCAACGCTAAGCTATTATTAATGCAGGAATTATAACACAGCATAGTCACTAGCTTGCGGCTCGTATAACACCTAGTATTCCTTCTTTTTGTGACGGTGCTTGTACTAAAGGTAAAGAATCATCAGCCTACTTTTTGCAGAGATAACAACTCTAGAAATAACAATAAATGGCGTTATCGTGAAGAGGCCATTATGTAGCGCAATCGCTTGAGCGAGCTATCGTTACTCATTCTTGCTGCGTTGGCCGTGGCGAGTTTTAACCCCTCCCCTCATTTCACTCCGCATATTTTTTAAGTAATTCTTCGACGTATTCCACTACTTTTTCGGTGGCGGGGCCATAACGGTGTTCTGCAAAATGACTTTTACCCTGACTGGGCTCTAGGTTTATTTCTATGGTGTGGGCATTGTGCATGGCGGCTTCGTGAACGAGGCCGGCGGCGGGATAGACATTTCCTGAGGTGCCAATAGAAATAAACAGACTGGCTTCACTTAATGCATGATAGATGCGATCCAGTAACAGCGGCATTTCACCAAACCACACCACATGAGGCCGTAGCGGTTCAGGAAACTGACAGCACTGACATACATCTGCAGGGTGAATTGGCCCCGGCCAGTCCATGGTTTGCTTGCTGTGCGGACAACGGGCTTTTAGTAACTCGCCATGCATATGCAGCACATTTTGGCTACCGGCTCTTTCGTGCAGGTCATCGATATTTTGCGTAACAATAGTGACCAGCCCAGGCCACTGTGCTTCTAATTTGGCCAATGCCAAATGCGCCGCATTAGGTTCTACGGTATGCAGCAACTCACGACGAGCATTATAAAAACGGTGTACTAATTCGGGGTCGCGCTGATAACCTTCGGGCGTGGCCACATCTTCTATCCGATGCTCTTCCCATAAGCCATCGCTGGCTCTAAAGGTTCTAATACCCGACTCGGCTGAGATGCCCGCTCCGGTGAGAATAACTATATTACCTTTATGCACTGGCGAGATCCCTCTGTTGGCACTGTATTTATATTCAATGTTTAGGCTAACAGCAACATGGGGTTAAGGCCAATACGGCCTTAGTCTTATTCTTTAAAACATGTAATAAAGAGTGAAGGGTGAAGAGGTCGACATGAAGCACTCTGCACCTAAACGTTCGCTGTGTAATTCCAATCTAAGTAAAAATCAGATCTAGTTTATAATCGGATACGAGAGGAAACAGAGTCAGCTCCCACGACACGCCATAAACCCATCCCTGGGGGCTCAGGAAATGCCATCCCTGGCATTGTCACGGTCGTGGGAGCCGATCTCTATTACCTCTCCTTAAGCACAGAGCTGTCTGTAAAGCGCACCGACAGGCGACCTCGCAGCCTAGAGACGGATAAAGGGATCGACTCCATCGACCATCACATAACAGGGATGTTATGTGTTTGAGCGTCACACGGATGTGCTTGCAGCGGGTCGGTGGAGTTGACTCTTTGTTCGGCTTTTATACAAACAAAAATAGATCCGTTAGTTTTCCAGATTGGTATAAGTTTGCTCCCTTTACTCTTCACACTTAACTTTCTATAAAATAAAAAGCCAGGCGGTGAGGCCTGGCTGTCTTTTATTCGGTAGTTGAGTCTGAACTGTCTTCAGCTCGGTCTTCAACTCGGGCTTTCAATTTTTGCCCCGGTTTAAAGGTCACCACCCGGCGCGCCGAAATGGGTATATCCTCTCCGGTTTTAGGGTTGCGTCCGGGGCGCTCGCCTTTATTACGCAACTCGAAGTTGCCGAAACCGGAAATTTTTACCTGTTCGCCTTGTTCAAGAGCGACGCGTATTTCTTCAAAAAACGCTTCGACCATATTTTTGGCATCGCGCTTGGTTAGCCCAAGTTCACTAAACAGATGCTCTGCTAAATCGGCTTTGGTTAATGCCATATCAATCCCTCAAGGATGCATTAAACTCGTCAGAAAGTGCCGTTACAATACGAGAAACCGTATCAGCAATCTCTTTATCTTCCAAAGTTCGGTGGGTATCTTGCAACACCAAGCTAAGCGCTAAGCTCTTTTTGTCATCACTAATGCCCTGACCTTGGTATACATCAAACAAGTTTAATCCAACCAATTGATTTCCGCCAACTTTCCT
This sequence comes from Oceanisphaera ostreae, assembly GCF_042676125.1. Lineage (NCBI taxonomy): Bacteria > Pseudomonadati > Pseudomonadota > Gammaproteobacteria > Aeromonadales > Aeromonadaceae > Oceanisphaera > Oceanisphaera ostreae. The sequence continues at coordinate 102,544 of NZ_JBHTJS010000002.1, read as the reverse complement.
AACTAAATCAAGGATATCGCCAGCGGCTACACCTTGATCAACCACCAGCGCTAAATCGCGACGGTTGGCAGGGAAGCGAGAAATCTCGCCAGCTTCAGGTACGTAACGTTGGGTTAGCGCACTAAGCTCAACTTCAAATACATAAGCTTGAGATTTAAGACCCAGCTTACGTAACAGGCTTGGGTGCACGGCTCCTAAGGTACCTACTTGGTGGCCTTGGCTTAGTAATGACGCCGACTGACCGGGATGTAGGGCATTAATATTGGCACGAGCAAAAGAGAAGTTAAGAGCTTGACCACTTAATGCCAATAGGCTTTCTACATCGCCTTTAAGGTCAAAAAAGTCGACCGGCTTATCAGCCATAGCCCAATGTTCACCCACCACAGTGCCCATTAACAAACCTGCTAGCACCGGCGTTTGACGCACGCCATTTTCTGCTGCGTCATCTGGAATAAAGGTTAAACCTTGTTCAAACAAACGTAATCTTGGCTGTTGACGGTTTTGGTTATATACCGCCGCTTGAATCAACCCAGGCCACAATGACACGCGCATTTCTGACATGTCGGCCGCAATGGGATGTGGCAGCACCATGGTTTTTACTTCTGGAAACAACAAGGTCTGCTGCTTAGGGTCAACAAAGCTATAGGTAATGGCTTCTTGATAACCTAAATCTACCAAGGCATCTTTTAAACGATTAAGTGGCAGTTTAGCTTCACTGTGCTGTGACATGGTTAAACCCGCCACTGGGGCTTGGTCGGGTATATTGTTATAGCCGTGGATACGCGCTACTTCTTCAACCAAGTCTTCTTCGATGCTGATGTCGAAACGATAGCTCGGCACCACTACCTGCCAACCGTCGTTGGTGGTCGTCACTTCTAACCCTAAGCGGGTCAGCATGTCATGCACTTGATTGGCAGCAATATCGATGCCAATTAAGCGGTTCAATTTAGCATGACGCAAGCTAACGGTATTCGCGGTGGGTAAGTGTTCTTGGGCAACGGCCTCGACTACTGGGCCGGCTTCACCACCACAAATTTCGAGTAATAGTGCAGTAGCCCGCTCCATCACTTTATGCTGCAACTGAAAATCTACCCCACGCTCGAAACGATGCGAAGAATCGGTGTGCAAACCGTAATGACGGGCACGGCCGGTAATGGACAGCGGGCTAAAGAAAGCACACTCTAACAATACATCACGGGTCTGCTCGGTAACGCCGGTGGCTTGACCACCAAAAATTCCTGCCATAGCAATCGCTTGTTGGCTGTCGGCAATCACTAAGGTGTCGTTGTGTAAGCTCACCTCTACACCGTCGAGCAATGTCAGCTTTTCGTCCTGCTTGGCCATGCGCACCTGAATGTCACCATTCAACGTGGCAAGGTCAAAAGCATGCATCGGTTGGCCCCACTCCAACAATACGAAATTGGTAATGTCGACCACCGCATCGATGCTGCGAATGCCGCTGCGTCGCAGTTTTTCTTGCATCCATAATGGCGTAGTCGCTGCTACATCAATATTTTTAACTACGCGGCCTAAGTAACGCGGGCAGGCGTCGGCGGCAACCAGATTAATGTTAACGGTATCATCGATGGTCGCCGCAACCGCAGGGATCTCGGGCCAGTGCACATCTTGCTGATTTAGTACGCCGACTTCACGGGCGACCCCGGCGATGCTTAAGCAGTCGGCACGGTTAGGCGTGAGATCAATTTCGATAATCTCATCGTTGAGCTGCAAATAGTCACGCACGCAAGCGCCAATGGGCGCATCGGCCGCCAGCTCGATAATGCCGCTGGAGTCTAAGTCGATACCAATTTCGCTGTAAGAGCAGAGCATGCCGTGGGACGGTTGTCCGCGTAGCTTGGCTTTTTTGATTTTAAAGTCACCAGGCAGTACGGCACCGACGACAGCCACCGCTACTTTTAAACCTTGGCGACAGTTTGGCGCACCGCATACGATGTCGAGTAGTTCATCACCACCCACGTTAACTTTAGTTACTTGTAACTTGTCGGCATCGGGATGTTGGCCACATTCAACCACTTCGCCCACTATTACCTGACTAAAATCACCAGCTACTGGCTCAATGCCGTCTACTTCAAGACCTGCCATAGTAATTTGCTCGGCAAGAGCCTCGGTGCTAAGGCCGGTAGTAACCCACTCGTCCAGCCATGATTTTGAAAATTTCATTATTGCTCCTGCCGCTTAACCAAATTGCTTAAGAAAACGCAGATCATTCTCGAAGAAAGCGCGTAAATCGTTCACGCCATAGCGCAACATGGTCAAACGCTCAACGCCCATGCCAAAGGCAAAACCGCTGTAACGCTCGGGATCGATACCCACCGAACGCAATACGTTGGGATGCACCATGCCGCAGCCGAGTACTTCTAACCATTTGCCGTTTTTACCCATCACATCGACTTCGGCACTGGGCTCGGTAAACGGAAAGTAAGACGGACGGAAGCGGATTTGCAAATCTTCTTCAAAGAAGTTGTTTAGAAAATCGTGCAGCACGCCTTTTAATTGGGCGAAGCTGACATTTTCATCAACCAACAAGCCTTCAACCTGATGAAACATCGGGGTGTGGGTTTGATCGTAATCGTTACGATACACGCGGCCCGGTGAAATAATGCGGATTGGCGGCGGCTGATGTTCCATGGTCCGAATTTGCACACCTGAGGTTTGGGTGCGCAACATCAGCTTGGGATTAAAATAAAAGGTGTCGTGATCGGCTCGTGCGGGGTGGTGTGCCGGAATGTTTAGCGCATCGAAGTTATGAAAATCATCTTCAATTTCTGGCCCTTCTGCCACCTGAAAACCTAACTCGCCAAAAAACGATTCAATGCGTTTAATGGTGCGCGTCACTGGATGTAAACCGCCTACCGACTGATGACGGCCTGGCAAGCTAATATCCAGCGTTTCTGACGCTAGCTTTTGGTTTAACTCGGCCAGCTGTAACGCTTCGCGCTTGCTGTTAAGAGCGTCATTTACCGCTTGCTTGGCTTGATTAATCACTTGGCCGGCAGCGGGACGCTCTTCGGCAGACAACTTACCTAGGGCTTTGGATTGTTCGGTAAAAAAACCTTTTTTACCCATGTAATGCACCCGGATGTCATCTAATTCACCGGCGCTGGCGGCAGCCAGGATCTGTGCCTGTGCTTTGACGATCACGTCTTGCAGCTGATCCATGTATTCCTCGTCACTTGCCCGCCTAAGGCAGACACTAAATAATTTGAAGGGCTTGATAGTAAAGGATTTGTGTTTTTTCTGCCACCGCTGAACTTAATCGTAGGTAACAAAAAAGGAGGCCAAGGCCTCCTTTTTTCATTTTATCGACTTAACGACGACTTATGCTGCCAACGCTTCTTTTGCTTTGCTAACCAAAGCGGTGAAGGTGGTTTTGTCGTGTACGGCGATATCAGCCAAAATCTTACGGTCGATTTCAACAGAGGCTTTTTTCAAACCATTGATGAAACGGCTGTATGAAAGACCGTTCTGACGGCTTGCAGCGTTAATACGCGCAATCCACAGCTGACGGAACTGACGCTTTTTCGCACGACGGTCACGATATGCATATTGACCGGCTTTAGTTACTGCTTGAACCGCTACGCGATAGACGCGTGAACGGGCTCCGTAATAACCTTTAGCTTGCTTTAATATTTTCTTGTGACGAGCGCGAGCGGTCACACCACGTTTAACTCTTGCCATAATTTATAATCCTCTTAAGCGTAGGGCAACATTGATTGAACTTGGGCAACATCTGCCGCCGCTACCAAGTTAGTACCGCGCAAATGACGCTTACGCTTAGTACTTTTCTTGGTGAGGATATGGCTTGTGTGTGATTGCTTACACTTAAAGCCACTCGCTGTTTTCTTAAAGCGCTTTGCAGCACCTTTATTGCTTTTCATTTTCGGCATAACAACTCCGCATTGTTAATAACAACAAACAGTCAAGGTGAGCTGGATAACAATTATCCAGCTACTTGTGAAACCTTACTGTTTTTTCTTTGGGGCTAGCACCATGACAGCTTGGCGACCTTCCATTTTCGGGAAAGCCTCCACTACGGCCAATTCGTCTAAATCCGCTTTAATACGGTTTAGCAAATCAAACCCTAGGTCTTGGTGCGCCATTTCACGACCGCGGAACCGCAGCGTGATTTTGGCTTTGTTGCCCTCTTCTAAAAAGCGAACCAGGTTGCGTAGCTTTACCTGGTAATCGCCATCATCAGTGCCAGGACGGAACTTCATTTCCTTTACCTGGATCTGTTTTTGTTTCTTCTTCTGTTCTTTAGTCGCCTTGCTCTTCTCGTAGAGGAACTTGCCGTAATCCATTAAACGGCAAACGGGCGGCTCGGCATTGGGACTGATCTCAACTAGGTCTACACCGGCAGTGGCTGCAGTTTCTAAAGCCTCTGCAATAGTAACCACGCCCATAGGCTCGCCTTCAAGTCCGACTAAGCGAACTTCTGGCAGTCGGATCTCTTCGTTCAGTCGATTGCGAGGAGCTGGTTTGCTCCCTCTCTTAGCACCTTTTATAACCTATCCTCCACTGTTTTCTTTCCGCGAGTTTGGATTTCTTGCTGTATTAGCAAACTAAGCTCTTCTACATCGAAGACACCTAAATCCAATCCTTTCCGGGTACGAACCGCTACTTTGCCGGCTTCGACTTCTTTGTCGCCACAAACGAACATGAAAGGTACCCGCTTCAGAGTATGTTCGCGGATTTTAAAGCCTATTTTCTCATTTCTCAAGTCTGCTTTAGCTCTAATGCCAATTTTATTCAGATTATTTGTGAGATTGAGTGCGTAATCGGCCTGATTATCGGTAATGTTGAGTACGACCACCTGAGTGGGAGCCAGCCAAGTTGGAAACAGGCCTGCATACTCTTCTATTAAAATACCGATAAAGCGCTCGATTGAACCTAGGATAGCACGGTGAATCATAACCGGCACATGGCGTTCGTTATCTTCACCTACATAACTGGCTCCTAAGCGACCAGGTAGTGCAAAATCTAGCTGTATTGTACCACACTGCCATGCCCGGTTCAGACAATCGTGCAAGGTAAACTCAATTTTAGGGCCATAAAAGGCACCCTCACCCGGTTGCAGGTCGTAATCGATGTTAGCGGCGGTTAGTGCTTCTTGTAAGGCCAGCTCTGCTTGGTCCCACGCCTCATCACTACCAATGCGCTCTTCTGGTCGAGTAGACAGCTTGACGACAATGTCGGTAAAACCAAAGGTCTTATAAGTGTCATACACCAAATTAATACAGTCAGACACTTCTGATTGTATTTGCGACTCGGTACAAAAAATATGCGCGTCGTCTTGGGTAAAGCCCCGCACGCGCATTAAGCCGTGTAGCGCCCCGCTGGGTTCGTTACGGTGACAGCTACCGAATTCGCCCATGCGCAGTGGTAGGTCACGATATGATTTTAAGCCCTGGTTAAATATTTGCACGTGACCTGGGCAGTTCATCGGCTTAATCGCATACTCACGATTCTCTGAACTGGTAGTAAACATATAGTCGGCGTACTTGTCCCAGTGACCAGAACGTTCCCACAGTACGCGGTCCATCATTAACGGACCTTTTACTTCTTGGTAGTCATATTCACGTAACTTTTCACGTACAAACTGCTCAAGCTCACGAAAGATGCTCCAGCCGTCGTTATGCCAAAACACCATGCCCGGCGCTTCTTCTTGCATGTGGTAAAGGTCAAGCTGCTTACCAATTTTACGGTGATCGCGTTTGGCTGCTTCTTCTAGCTGCAGCAAATAGCCTTTAAGGGCTTTTTTGTCGGCCCAAGCGGTGCCGTAAATGCGCTGCAGCATTTTGTTTTTAGAGTCGCCGCGCCAGTAGGCACCAGAGGTTTTTTGCAACTTGAAATGCTGACAAAATTTCATGTTGGGTACATGAGGGCCACGGCACATATCAACGTATTCTTCGTGATAATATAATCCGGGCCTGTCGTCTTGGCTGACGTTTTGATCAAGAATTTCTATTTTATAAGGTTCATGCCGCTCGGCAAAGGTGTCGCGCGCTTCTTGCCAGCTGACCTTTTTCTTAATTACCTGATAACCGGTTTTCACCAGTTCTTGCATGCGTTTTTCAAGCTTAACGATGTCTTCTTCGGTCAGGGTATGGTCAAGATCAACGTCATAATAAAACCCGTTGTCGATAACCGGCCCGATGGCCATTTTGGTTTGAGGCCAGAGTTGCTTAATGGCATGACCAAGCAGGTGAGCACAAGAGTGGCGTAAGATGGTTAAGCCATCTTGATCCTTGGCGGTAATGATGGCCAGATCAGCATCGGCTTCTATCAATTCGCAGGCATCAACTAATTGACCGTTAATACGGCCTGCAATACAAGCTTTGGCTAAACCAGGACCAATGTCCATCGCTACGTCCATTACGGAAACGGCGTGCTCAAAGTGACGTTGGCTACCATCGGGAAGAGTAATTGTCGGCATGAAATATCCTTAACAGTGGTGCACCCTACCAAAGCGCACATGTAATGTATGAAAATGAACCCAGATTTGCACAAGCTTCATTACTGTTAACCGTCTGGCGTACTTTGCCAGTTTGGCGCACCTGAAACGACAAAGCCTAAACGACTTAGTGTTGATAAGTGGCACGGGTTAAGGGCACGTATTTTATCAGAACTGCCCCCCAGCTACTAGGCCTTGTGGGCAGCAGCTGCCTGTTAAGAGCCACGGTAACCGCGTTAGGCTTAAAGAGTGATGCCTGCTTTTTCTTGTGCCTGCTGCTTAAGCCAAATAAAACGACTGTGGCGAATATACAGTAAGTCGGCAACTTGACGGATTACAGCCTCTTCTTGCGGATCTAACAGACCGTTGCTAAAAGCAATAACCCATAAGCTATACAGGATGTCCTCTCGCTCGGTGATGGGCAGATTCTTAAGTTGAGAAGTAAATTCATAAAGTGAGACTATTTGGTCTGGCTGTACTCTTTTATCGGCTAATAGTTTTTGTATGTCTGCGGGACTTTGTTTGGTTAGCCGCCCCAGTAACAGCTCGAGTTTTTCGTACTGCTCGTTGCTGGCATCACCATCGGCTAACATCACTTCACTTAATAACGCGGTAATAGCGACTTCTTTCTCTGGAGTTGAGTTTTGCTCAGCATTGTCAGCGGTAAGCCATTGTTTTAGTTGTTCAAGCATCATTATTCCTCTGTATTAGACATCTCGTGATAATGTTCATGCTAAAGCCTTAGCCTATAATATTGACACCCTCTGCGTCAGCACATGGAGATATTATGTGGTCGATTATTGCCAATCAGATTTGTGAGGCGACCAAAACTGACTTTCGTATTATTAATAAGCAGCCACAGGCAGGCGGAGAAATTAATCGCGCCTTTCGTATCGATGATGGCCATACCGCGTTTTTTGTTAAATTAAACGAGGCTGGGCATCCTGATATGTTTCGCTGTGAATGGAACAGCCTAGATCACCTTGGCACCACCAATACATTACAGGTACCGATCCCGATTTGTAGTGGTAGTACCTTGAGCGGCTGTTTTTTAGTGCTAGACTACTTTTCTTTTAATGACGGCACTGAGCATGCTTGGTACGCGTTGGGCCAACAGCTGGCTGCTCTGCATCAAAGCCAACATCAGCCTATGTATGGCTGGGACGAAGACAACTTTTTAGGGCTGTCGATACAACCTAATACGTGGCATAAGAAATGGTCCACTTTTTTTGCCGAGCAGCGCATTGGTTGGCAACTGACATTACTCGAAGACCAAGGTATTCACTTTGGTGACATCGACGATATTGTGACGGCTGTTAAGCAGCGCCTCATTCATCATCAGCCGAGCGCTTCTTTACTGCATGGGGATTTGTGGCGAGGTAATGTGGCCTTTTGTGACACTCAACCCGTAATATTCGATCCCGCCAGCTATTTTGGTGATCGAGAAACGGATATTGCCATGACGGAGTTATTTGGCCAGTTTCCTCATGTGTTCTATCAAGGATATAATACGGTGTGGCCGCTGGATTCAGGCTATCAAGGGCGGCGTGACCTATATAACCTTTATCATTTACTTAACCATGTTAGCCACTTTGGCGAGCCCTATCGTGAACAAGCAAGCAGCTGCATATATCGTATTACTTCCAACTAGGAGAGTTCATGTCATCCTCTGTGGTGTTGATTACTGGTGCCGCCAAACGTATTGGTGCCGCAATAAGCCGCCATTTACATCAATTGGGTTATCGGCTGGTGCTGCATTATCATACGAGCGACACCGCCGCCCTCGCCTTACAGCAAGAATTGAATGCTATTCGACCACACAGCGTGCATATAGTCCGGCAAGACTTGACTCAACTGGACCAATTAGCGGCCATGGCGGATCGGGTTCTGGGTTGCTTTGGCCAGCTAGATGGTTTGGTTAATAACGCATCCAGCTTTTATCCCACGCCACTGACCTCGAGTACTCCGATGCAATGGCACGACTTAATGACGACGAATGCGGCGGCCCCCTATTTTTTAATTCAGGCATTACTGCCTGCCTTACGTCAACACAATGTAAATCAACAAGGCGGGGCTATTGTTAACATGGTGGATATTCATGCTGAAAAAGGCTTACAGCATCATCTGTTATATAGCATGGCAAAAAATGCGCTGGCCACTCTCACCCGAGGGCTAGCAAACGAATTAGCACCGGACATTCGCGTAAATGGTGTCGCACCGGGTGCTATCATTTGGCCTGCGCACGAGTTAACTACCGAGCAAAAACAGCAGGTGTTGGCTAGTATTCCTATGGGGCGCTTAGGGCACGCACAAGAAATTGCTGAAACGGTGGCATTTTTATTGGCGGGACCTGGGTATTTAACCGGTCAGATTATTGCGTTAGACGGTGGACGCTCGAGCCGAGGATTAAGCGAGGCCTGATAAAATAAGGCAACAGCCTTACGTTTCCATATTAAGGAGCAACATCATGCGAGACTTTTTTGATAAGAGCATTCAATGCCCCCATTGTGGTCACAGAATTAGTATCACGGTAGATGCCTCTGCCGGTAGCCAGGATTATGTGGAAGACTGCAGTGCTTGCTGCAACCCTATGCACTTAAAGGTTATTCGCAATGAGATGACAGACCAAGTCGAACTGAGCGTTGATGCGGATGACGAGCAGATATTTTAATTTGAGCGTGATTGGTTACTAACGACAAACCTGTATGTTGGCATAACATCGTACATGTCGTTCTTAATCTACAGTCGCCGTGCTTTTATAGTCCACGGCGACTATGGGTAGCGTGTAATAACGTAAAATTAGCCGCTCCTACTTTTGGGCCATTACCCGCTCTACGGTATCGACTATGGCTTGAGTCTGCGGATCTATTTCAATGTTTACCTGTGTATCTACGGTAATACTACCAAGATTAGTACGGGCCAGTGTTTCTGGAATTAAGTGTACGGCAAAGCGGTCTGATTGCACCTCGCCCACTGTTAGGCTAATACCGTCGATACCAATATACCCCTTGGTAAACACGTATTTGGCCAAGTCTGCCGGCAGCGCAAACCACAGCGTGGTGTTTGTTTCGCTTACTTGCTGATCTAACAAGCTGCTCATGGCCATAATATGGCCAGACATCGCATGTCCGCCAATATCATCACCAAAGCGGGCTGCTCTTTCAAGGTTAACACTCTGCCCTACTGTTAGTTGACCAAGATTGGTGACTCGCAAGGTTTCTTGCATTAAATCAAAACTAACCCGCTGCCCTTCAATGGCGGTTACCGTTAAGCAACAGCCGTTGTGTGCCACTGACGCACCGAGTTCAAGGCCAGGCAACAACGCCGATGGCAATTGCACCCAGTGGGTACGAAAGTCAGATTTGTCGATAATATCTACTACAGTGCCTTGGCCTTGCACGATTCCGGTGAACATGATGTACCCTTTAAGACGTCAGTTAAAAATAGTGGGAAACTACCCTAATCAAGGTTATATTCCCACTTATTGGTGATTTCTCAGTATTTTACCACTAAGGGGCTTTTTTTCAGCCTTTTGCTTCTTCCCTGCCAGCGAGACCACCATGCACTTAAAGCCTTACCTGCTCGAAGTTCCCCGTTTATTGCGCCTATGCGGCCCCATTATGGTGGCCCAAGTAGCACAAACCTCTATGAGCTTTGTTGATACCGTGATGGCAGGTCAAGTGAGTGCGACGGACTTGGCCGCCGTGGCGGTGGCTACCAGTTTTTGGTTGCCGCTTATCTTACTGGTGCAAGGCGTTATTATGGCGCTAACGCCTATCATATCGCAATTAAATGGCGCACGCCGCCAAAGTGAAGTCGCCAGCGCCGTGCATCAGGGCTTTTGGTTGACTATTTTAGTTACCCTACCTGCGATGTTGGTACTTTATTACTCCCCTTTGGCCTTGCATTGGATGCACGTAGACCCCCTATTAGCAGAAAAAACGGCGGGGTACTTACACGCCATTTTATGGGGCATGCCCGCCTATGCATTTTATCAGGTATTACGCAATTTCAGCGAAGGTCTGTCATACACCTTACCCACTATGGTTATCGGGTTTATTGGCTTAATGGTTAACGTGCCGGTCAACTATGTGCTGATCCACGGAAAGTTTGGCTTGCCAGAGTTGGGGGTCGTCGGCTGTGGCTATGCATCGGCATTAGTGTTTTGGGTGATGCTAATTGGCATGATAATTTACACTCGTCGCTCGCCATTACTGCGACCTTTTAAGGTGGTCTCCCGGATCTCCCCGCCTAATTGGCCACAAATTGGCCGGTTGTTTCGCCTTGGCTTCCCCATTGCCATGGCTATTTTCTGCGAGGTCACGCTGTTTACGGTGGTGGCTTTATTACTGGCCCCATTAGGTACAGAAATTGTTGCTGGTCATCAAATTGCAATTAACTTTTCCGGCATCATTTTTATGATCCCATTAAGCTTAGGAATGGCCCTGACCATACGGGTTGGTCACAGTCTAGGTGAAAATCAGGCCGACAGAGCCAGAAGAATTAGTATTGTGGGCATCGTATTTGGCTGCACAGTGGCGTTAATAACCGCCTTGGCTACGATATCCGGTCGCTATTGGATTGGCGGCTTATATACGGATAACCGCGAGGTGCTTGAGCTGGCTGCCAGCTTGTTGCTATTGGCTTCTCTGTATCAAATTTCAGACTCAGCACAGGTTATTGCCGCGGCGGCATTGCGCGGTTATAAAGATACACAAACCATTTTTTATATTACCTTTGTCTCATTCTGGTTATGTGGCCTGCCCATTGGTTTGGTGCTGGGCATGACCGATTGGCTAGTTCCCCCCATGGGCCCCCACGGCTTCTGGGTTGGTTTTTTAATCGGCTTGTCGATAGCGGCAGGCTCACTGATATGGCGATTACGGGTGATTTATGCGCGGGTCGAACATAATCGTCGGGCTAATCTGCCTTTGGTTGATGGCATGTAGCCCGCAGGATGAGCTTGAAAGTCACTTTCAAACGTATCTAAAGCGAGTTGCTCACATATTATCGGTGGCAGAGCCGGCGTTAACCCCAGTCCCCGCTCTGCCACCGCTACCCTCTCAGCGACAACTATTTCTGACTCAAGTCCGCATTAGCAGTAGCGTGCTAGACGCGTTAAAGCTTGGGCAATGTAACGGTTTGCTTGAGTTAGTCGCCGAGCACAACGGACCTATAGGCAAAAGCCAAAGTGCGGCGGGCCAGTTATTATATCATCTGCAATTTCAGCAAGCCCTGCAGCTGTGTCAGGCACCCTATTTAAGCCCCGAACTACAAAGCTGGTTACACGAGATAGCCCAACAGAAAGCTCCGCTGTTGCCGGGCTATCACTGGAACATGATGATCGCCGAGCCCGAGACTCGTGCCGCACTGACCCCTCGTCTACCAGCACTCCCCTTCCATCAACAAGTTGGCTATCAAAGCACGCTGCAAGCATTCAGCCTGTTTGCGCAACTACAAAACCAAGCACAAGGTGAACCCCGCTCGCAGCCGCTCAGTAGTGAACCGCTGAATCAGGTACTCTCTGGTCTCTATCAAAACCACTATTTGGGCCGTTTGTTCTATTCCTTGCACAGCGCCGCTCATTACTTTGAGCAAAGCAACCAATTTTTGCAGCAGCTTGAAGGCCTCGATTGTCGCCGTGCCGGACAAGAGGATGCCAAACGGTTACGCAACGCCCTGCAGCATTACTATATAAAGGATATTCAGCACTACTTGGGCCAAATTGATCGCCAATTTGTACAATTAGCCCCTTTACTGCAGCGTACCCTTGAGCCCCCCGCGAGTAAGCGTGATTTAATGCACGATTATCGGCAACAAGTGGCGCTGGGTCTGAATAGTCAGGTATATATTCGTTATCGACGCCTCACCCTTGATCATGCCAAAGTGTGGCAAAACTTTTTACAACGGTGCGAACTTTCACCACTTTGAACACAAGTCATCCAATAAGCTTGCATCTTGTTGTGTAACAACAAAAAAGGCTTGCCTCGCCTCAATGCCTTGGCTAGTATACCGCTCGCTTAAGACATGATACGCCCTTAGCTCAGTTGGTTAGAGCGCTACCTTGACATGGTAGAGGTCGGTGGTTCGAATCCACTAGGGCGTACCAACTATCTTATTAGCTTTGCGTCCTTAGCTCAGTTGGTTAGAGCACTACCTTGACATGGTAGGGGTCGGTGGTTCGAATCCACTAGGACGCACCAAACATTAAAAAGCCCGCTCAATTGAGCGGGCTTTTTGCTTTGCGGTCTACGACCGGTGAGGCGGGAAGTGTGAGAAGCAACACACCGAACCTTCAGTTAGGGAGTTACTCCTCACGCCTTACAAGAACTTACTTCGCCTGTATCGCCATAACGGTGGCAATATTTTTAGCGGTAAAGGTTACGTTTACTTCGGCGTCGGCAAAGGCTTCTTTGAGCGTCATTACGCGCGGCATAATAGAGAATACCGCATCAATACCGTGATCGCAGACGACGGCAACGTCGGCACTTAGGCTACCGGCAATGCCAATAACGGGAATGTTGTAGAGCTTAGCGGTTTTGGCTACACCAATTGGCGTTTTACCAAAAATAGTTTGACTATCGAGGCGACCTTCACCGGTAATAACCAAGTCTGCGCCTTTGACTATGTCTTTGAGATTGGTAGCTTCAACCACGATCTCAATGCCGGGTCTAAAGCTGGCTTTCATAAAGGTCATCATACCAAAGCCCATGCCCCCGGCAGCGCCCGCGCCGCTGGTATTACGCTGGTCGCTAAAACCGTTAGCTACCAGTACGTCGGCAAGATGAGTCAATGCTTTTTCTAAGCTAGCAAGCGCTTGTTTATCAGCGCCCTTCTGTGGACCAAAGATGGCGGTTGCCCCTCTTTCTCCTAACAGCGGATTGTCTACATCACAGGCCACTTCAAAGGTACATTCGGCCATGGCAGGATGCAGCTCGGTTACGTCAATGTTCTGTAAATTAATAAGGGCCGCACCGCCATCGCTAATGGCATTGCCCTGTGCGTCAGTCAACTTAACACCTAATGACGCTAACATACCCATACCTGCATCATTGGTGGCACTGCCACCTAGGCCAACAATAATATGACGCACGCCTGCATCCAAGGCGTGGCGAATAAGCTCACCGGTGCCGCGTGAAGTCGCAAGGCACGGGTCACGATCATCTTGTGCCACATGGTGCAAACCAGATGCCGACGCCATTTCAATGACGGCGGTTTTGCCATCGCCCAGCAACCCATAATGCGCTTCAACCTGATTACCAGCAGGACCCGTTACTTGAGTGTGGACGGTTTTGCCGTCAGTTACCGCTACCAGAGCTTCAACGGTTCCCTCACCACCGTCAGCCATCGGGACTAAACAGTACTCGGCATCAGGGAACACCGCTTGAAAACCATTTTTAATCGCTTCGGCCACTTCCAGTGCGGTCAGACTTTCCTTAAAAGAATCTGGAGCAATAACAATTTTTTTCATGTGTGAGTACCTTAAATGGTGAGGTGTAAACTGAAATCTAGTATCAGTGCTTTGTAGACAAAATGCTATGTGCAAATGCACAGTCAAATTAACGAATTGCTGTGCATGCGTTTAAAAATAGCGTGAGAGGTGAGACATAAGGAGTGAGGCGCAGCACACGTACGTCGCCCAGCTCATCACGCGTCTACGTTTTAATCCAGAATGATCTTGCCCAAGTACAGCCTAAACAACTGATCCAGCTGTTTATAATCAACGCCGGTGATCTGCTGAATTTTATCCAAACGATTACGCAGCGTGTTGCGATGTATATTCAACCGGTGAGCACAAGTAGTCATGTCTACCGACGATGACATTAAGGTTTGCAACGTTAGGCGCAGCGCACCATGCGGATCTTGTGCGGTTAATGCGCGATATTCTTTGGTTAATTCATCCAAATGCCAGCCTTGGGCTAACGAAGAGATAATAATTTTTTCTTTATGGCTGTCATAAGAATACCAGGCCGTTTGGTGAGCGGCAGGTGTCGGTAACTCGCAGGCCTGCTCAGGCAGTCCAAATTGCAAAGCGGCCGTCGCTGTTGCATAAGATAATGCCAAACCAGATAGCGACGCCACCGCACACCCTACCCCAATGGTGAGTGGCTGAGCTAATAAGCTAGCAACCTGTGCAATTTTAGCGTTTAACGTGCTTTTGGCTTCTAGTATTAAGGTTAAGCCTGACTCTTGGCTAAAGAAAAATAAGCCATTCACGCTCAGCTCCAAAGTCGGTGTTAAATCCAATTTTTGTTGATAGCAATGCGCGGGGCTGTGGGGCGTAAGTGTGACGCACAGAGCGGGGTAGCGAAACGTTAAAGGCAGTCTCTTTAAGCCAGCCTTTGCCGTTGCGTCGTCTAATTGACCGGTAACTAACCGCTTCAGGTAGTTTTCTTTTTCAACACTTAATAACAAGGCCGCGTCTTTTTCACGACTTTGCTCCACCAACAGCTCGGCGGTCATTTTTAATAACGCACCCAGCTCACACACCCGCTCAGGGTCACCGGTGATCCCCACCACTCCAATGCAGTTACCTTGATACTCAATGGGTAAGTTAACACCAGGCTTAGCACCCGCTAAATACCGGGTGCTAGCGTGATCGACGGTCAGTACTTGTTGATGCTCTATTACCCAGCTTGCGCCTTTATGCACTAAGCCCATGCGACTGGCATCGGTGGACGCCACCACGATGCCCTTTTTGTTCATCACATTGATGTCATAAGGAATCAAGCCTTTGGTACGGGCAATTATTTTTTCAGCAATAATATCTTCAATTTCCATCATTATTGTCTTTAGCATTGGAGTCGTGATTTTAAGGGCTCACTGGCATTACGGTTTTTCGCCTTAAGCGCTTAAGGCATTGTTGCTCGGTAGCGGTGTCTGCTCATGGTGAGTTGTGATCCAGCTTTGAACCGCAGTGCGTGTAGTGGCCATCGGTTTTTGATTATAAGCCAGCGCAATTTGTGCTAATTCTGGCTTGCCCTTTCGGGTGCGTACTTCAATGGTGGCTCGCTCGGGGCGCAACATGCGATAAAGATAACATTTGCCCGCTATAACATCACGGTCATAACTTGCCACACAATGACGCATTAAGCGCCCTTCTTCCCGCAGATCTTCCATGCTTAATATAGGAAAAATATCGGCATTGCCTGCCAGTGGCGGTGTCGGAAATAAAGTACCACCGTCGCTTACCAAGTAGCTACGCTGATTAACTTTATCAGTCCAACGATCGTGCAAAATTTTAACATCAGTAAAGTGAGTACAGCGCTCCAAAGCAATTTGTGCATCGCTAATGTCCAGCAAGCGCGCCACATTTAACGCATCTCGCCAATATCGATATTCACCTTCCATCACTCGCTGCAGCTGAGCTGTTGACCACGACGCACTAAATTCGTAATTTTTTAAACTGCGGCCGTTCAGTAACAACGGATATTTGCGACATGCCCACAACGCTTGAATCGGGATCTGGGACCAATGAATTAATGGCTGTAAGCATTCTCGGCGCAAGAGAAAGTGACGCAGCACATGATACTCCTGGCCGGTGCCTTTATTTAACTGTACTCGCGCTAATGCCTTAACCGATGCTTTGCTGTTAATCCCAGTGACTGCTTGCAAGATCTGCACTCTTGGGCTGGTGAATAATGCGGCTATCTCAGCGTGAGGCAACTGCTGCTCGTGGCCATAGCAAATGAGGAGCCAACATAGCTGGGGAGAATGGTCGAATAAGTCTCGAGCATGGCGATTACGGGCTAACCAACGCAATAACAATGACTGGTTATATTCATAGCCGGCTACCTGCTCACGCACCGCTGCTGGAATGCCCTGTACAAACCGCGCGAGCGGGTCATCAATAGATAAAAATTGAGCCGCATCCAATAACGGCAGACCAAAGTCGCCGTCTTCATCATGCCAGCGACCTTGATCCCAGCGCTCACAACCAAACCCCGCCTCCCAAGATCGATACCTAAACCGCGCGAGTATGGGATACGTTAGCTGCACCACAAAATCCCCCTCTGCGGTACAGTCAGCATGTTGTGACAAAAATGACATGTATATCTCCTTGATGCTGTGACTAAGCTAATTGGTCGTCTCATCCTTTTACTATTTCTTAATTGCTAAAAATTAAAACGGGTGTGGTTGAGGGTAGTAATATTTCCGAAGAGCTCAGTATGTTGGCATAACTTATCTGGCGCCAGCTTAAGTGCAGGTATTTTACTCATCGACAAGTTTTTATAATCTGTTAAATAACTTATGTATCAAACTGTTGCCATCATACTCATTGAGTAATAACAGGTCTAAGCCCTTCGGGCAGCAGCATGAGATCTCATGAAGAATTTAGCTTAATCAATTACATTACGTTGACGTAATGTAATGATGAGAAAGTACGTGCGGAGGGTATAAAAAAGAAACCCTCGCAAGCGAGGGCAAAATAAACGGAAACGTGCTTAAACAGAGCTACACATCATAGCGCCCAAGTTAACCACTCAAGCTGGGTAACGGGTTGAACTGTAATGCACGTCCAATTTAACTGGAGATAAATGTTAAGTCAATGCATAAAACTGCTGGTGACTCGCTTCAACGCCACCCACCAGCCAAGATTACGTTAACGTAAGCGCCAGCAATTATGGGTTTATTTATAATTCTTCTGTTTATAAACAACCTAATGGCCGCTACCAGTCAACTCAGACTCGTATGGAAAAAAGAAGCGGTAACCATTATTTTTGCAAAATCTTTGATATTTCTGAGTGTTACACAGGCGTAATAGCAAAATTGTGACTAACCTTTTACCAAGGGAATGACGATGTGTGCGCAAGGCGCTTACTTCAAAGTAGCGAAGTATAAGTGCCGCGATTTAAGGGGAGAACACCATGGGTATTTTCGAGCATTATCAAACGCGTTATGAAAAAGCGAAAGAAGAAGAGTATAGCCTGCAAGAGTTCTTGGATATGTGCCGGGAAGACAAAGCTTGTTACGCCTCAGCCTCTGAACGGTTGCTGATGGCCATTGGCGAGCCAGAAATGATCGACACCGCCCAAGAGCCCAGATTAAGTCGGCTTTTTTCTAATCGAGTAGTTGCCCGCTACCCGGCATTCGCCGAGTTTTATGGCATGGAAGATAGTATTGAGCAAATTGTGTCTTATCTAAAACACGCCGCCCAAGGCTTAGAGGAAAAGAAACAAATTCTCTATTTATTGGGCCCTGTGGGTGGCGGTAAATCTTCTCTGGCTGAATGCATAAAAGCCTTAATGCAAAAAATGCCTATTTATCGCATTAAAGGCTCACCAGTAAACGACCATCCGTTTTGTGTGTTTGATGCGATAGAAGACGGCGCCGTGTTAGAGCAAGAATACGGCATCCCTAAGCGTTACTTGCGCTCTATTATGTCGCCATGGGCGGTAAAGCGGTTACACGAGTACGGCGGTGATATTACCCGCTTCAAGGTCGAAAAGGTGTATCCGTCGGTGCTCGACCAAATTGCCATCGCTAAAACTGAGCCTGGAGATGACAACAACCAAGACATTTCATCACTTGTGGGCAAGGTCGATATTCGACAGCTTGAGCATTTCTCCCAAGATGATGCAGATGCGTACTCCTACTCCGGTGCTTTGTGTAAGGCAAATCAGGGGCTAATGGAGTTTGTCGAAATGTTTAAAGCGCCAATCAAGGTGCTGCACCCCCTATTAACCGCCACTCAAGAAGGTAACTATAACGGTACCGAAGGACTGTCCGCCCTCCCCTTCGAGGGGATTATATTGGCGCACTCTAACGAATCTGAATGGCAACACTTTAAACATAACCGCAATAACGAGGCATTTCTCGACCGTGTGTATATCGTTAAAGTACCTTATTGCATGCGCGTCACCGAAGAAATCGATATATACCAAAAGCTGCTGTTTAACAGTGAACTGTCTCATGCCAAGTGTGCACCGGGTACGTTAGAAACGCTGGCGCAGTTTACTGTGCTATCACGCATGAAAGAGCCTGAAAACTCCAACCTGTACTCTAAAATGCGGGTATATGACGGCGAAAGCTTAAAAGACACCGATCCCAAGGCTAAGTCGTACCAAGAATATCGCGATTATGCCGGTGTAGACGAAGGCATGAATGGCCTATCTACGCGGTTTGCCTTTAAAATCTTGTCACGGGTCTTTAACTTCGACCATGCCGAGGTGGCCGCCAACCCCGTACACCTGTTTTATGTACTGGAGCAACAAATAGAACGGGAGCAGTTTCCACAAGAAGTGCACGACCGCTATCTTGAGTTTATTAAAGGCTACCTCATTCCTAAATACGTCGAGTTTATCGGCAAAGAAATTCAAACAGCCTATCTCGAGTCTTACTCTGAATACGGACAAAACATTTTTGACCGTTACGTGGTGTATGCCGACTTCTGGATTCAAGATCAGGAGTACCGCGACCCGGATACTGGTCAGTTGTTTGACCGCGGTGCCTTGAATAGCGAGCTGGAAAAAATCGAAAAGCCCGCTGGCATCAGTAATCCCAAAGATTTCCGTAACGAAATTGTTAACTTCGTACTACGGGCGAGGGCCAACAATGCAGGTAAAAACCCCAACTGGACCAGCTATGAAAAGCTAAGAACGGTTATTGAGAAGAAAATGTTCTCTAACACCGAGGAGCTGTTACCGGTTATTTCCTTTAATGCCAAAACCAGTACCGATGAGCAGAAAAAGCACGACGACTTTGTGGCCCGCATGATGGAGAAAGGCTATACCCGCAAACAGGTTAGGCTGTTATCCGAATGGTATCTGCGTGTTCGCAAGTCTTCTTAACAAGGAAAGGGGTTGGGGGAATTTATGGCGCATTTTATCGATAGACGACTAAATGGCCGCAACAAAAGCGCTGTGAACAGGCAGCGCTTTATCCGCCGCTATCAACAACAACTTAAAAAAGCGGTGTCAGATGCGGTACTCAAACGCAGTATTCAAGATATCGACAAGGGTGATAGTGTGACCATTCCTACCCGCGATATCTCTGAGCCTGTATTTCATCAGGGAAAAGGCGGTGCCAGAGAGCAAGTTCATCCGGGGAACGACCAGTTTATTACCGGCGATAAGGTAGAAAGGCCTCAGGGAGGGGCCGGGCAAGGAAGCGGCCAAGGAGATGCCAGCAATCAAGGAGAAGGACAAGACGAATTTATTTTCGATATTTCAAAGGAAGAGTATCTCGACTTATTGTTCGATGGTTTAGAGCTGCCCAACCTAGAAAAGAACAAACTCAATAAAATAAGTGAGATGAAGACCTTTCGCGCGGGTTACTCCACAGACGGCGTACCTGGCAACATCAACATAGTGCGATCGCTTCGCCAGTCTTTGGCTCGGCGCATGGTGCTGCAAGTAGGAAAGAAAAAGACCGTGGAGGAGCTTGAGCGTGAGCTTGCTGAGCTAAGTCGCCATCCCACTCAACACTATGCCCGTATACTGGAGATAGAACAGGATATTCTCGAGCTAAAGCGCCGTATTGCGGCGGTGCCTTTTATTGATACCTTTGATTTACGCTTTAACAATTTTGTGCAGCGGCCTATTCCTTCTACGCAAGCGGTGATGTTTTGCGTCATGGACGTATCGGGCTCTATGGATCAGCCAACCAAAGACATGGCAAAGCGCTTTTATTTATTGCTGTATCTGTTTTTAACCCGCACCTATAAAAACGTGGAGGTGGTATATATTCGCCATCACACTCAAGCCAAAGAAGTAGACGAACAAGAGTTCTTTTACTCTCAAGAAACCGGCGGCACTATCGTCTCAAGTGCGTTGCAGCTAATGAAAAAAGTTATTGATGAGCGCTACCCGCCTGAACAATGGAATATTTATGCGGCACAAGCCTCAGATGGTGATAACTGGGCCGATGACTCCCCGCTATGTAAGCAGCTAATGGAGGACGACATTATGTCGCTGGTGCGCTATTACGCTTACATCGAAATTACCAACCGCGCCCACCAGACGCTATGGCAAGAGTACGAGTCCATTGCACGCAGCTTTCCTAACTTTGCCATGGAGCACATTCGCTCAGTAGCAGATATTTATCCGGTATTTAGAGAGCTATTCAAAAAACAGGCGGCATGAGGTGACTATGACTGCAACCCAAACTCATACTCGGGCACTGAGTGACGGCCCAGACTGGAGCTTTGAGCTACTTGAAGCCTACCATACAGAAATTGCCCGTATTGCCGAGCACTACGGGCTAAGCACCTATCCCAATCAGATAGAAGTTATCATGGGCGAGCAAATGATGGATGCTTATTCCAGCATTGGCATGCCCATTGGTTATCATCATTGGTCGTACGGCAAAAAGTTTATTCAAACAGAACAAAACTATAAACGCGGGCAAATGGGCTTGGCGTATGAAATCGTTATTAACTCCAACCCCTGCATTGCCTACTTAATGGAAGAAAACACCCTGCCCATGCAAGCATTGGTTATTGCTCATGCTTGCTATGGCCATAATTCTTTCTTTAAGAATAATTACTTATTTAAAGCATGGACCGACGCTGAGTCGATTGTCGATTACCTGTTGTTTGCTAAACACTACATTAGCGAGTGTGAAGAAAAGCACGGGATAGCGGAAGTAGAAGCCATTCTCGACAGTTGCCATGCACTAATGAGCTATGGAGTGGATCGCTATAAGCGGCCACAGCAGTTATCGTTGGCTGAAGAAAGGCGGCGCCAAAAAGCCAGAGAGAGTTACCTACAAACTCAAGTTAACGAACTGTGGAAAACGCTGCCACGCATGGATGAAAACAAAATCGAAAAAAAGCGCCGCTACCCCGCTGAGCCTGAAGAAAACCTGCTGTATTTTATTGAAAAGCATGCACCACTACTCGAGCCTTGGCAGCGTGAAATTGTGCGTATCGTGCGTAAAATAAGCCAATATTTTTATCCGCAAAAGCAAACCCAGGTCATGAACGAGGGCTGGGCAACCTTCTGGCATTACACTATTACTCAGCACCTTTATGACGAGGGCCTGGTAACCGACAGCTTTATGATGGAAATTCTACATAACCATACCAATGTGATATATCAACCGCCCTATAACAGTCAGCATTATTCGGGTATTAACCCTTACGCACTGGGTTTTGCCATGTTTGTCGACTTACGGCGTATTTGCGAGCACCCCACCGATGAAGACAAAGCGTGGTTTCCTGATATTGCAGGATCTGACTGGGTGAAAACGCTGCACTTTGCCATGGAAAACTTTAAGGATGAGAGTTTTATCAGTCAGTTTTTATCGCCAAAAGTGATGCGGGACCTGCATTTATTTGCCGTGTCTGACGATGACACCCGTAATCACCTAGAAATTTCAGCTATTCACGATGAGCAAGGTTATCGAATATTACGCCAAAAATTATCTAACCAGTATAACTTGGCAAATTTAGAACCCAACATTCAAGTACATAACGTGGAAGTAAAAGGCGACCGCTCGTTAACCTTGCGCTATGTTCCACACAACCGTATTCCGTTGGCAGACTCACACCACGAGGTGCTAAAACATGTTCATAGTCTATGGGGGTTTAATGTGCTGTTAGAGCAAGAAGAGGCCGACGGTAACGCCACAATTATCAGTCGCTGCCCAGAACGTAACCTAGAATAACAGCGCTAAGCTGTCAGCTAAAATAACGTAACGCAGGACCGCCGAACTCTCTTTATAAAAACGCTCGCCACGGTCTTGTTTTTTAACTGACAGCTTACGGCTTAAAGCTGACCGCTACCCGCAGGCCTCAGGCTTCAACAAGGTCTTTAGGTAGGTTCTCGCGCATTTCAAGCCACAAGAGGCCCGAGGCCTTACCATATTCTCGCACCCGCTCTGTTACCAGATTAAGCTCACCGTGGCTTGCCAGTGTCGATAAATCACGGTAGTACTCTACAGCCAGTTGGCGCGCGGCGGGTAACGAAAAATAATAACGCCCTACACGACAATATAAGCCTTTAAAGCCATTTAATATTAATCCGTAAATCGGGTTACCCGAGGCAAAAGCCAATTGATGATGCAACTCATAATCAAAGGCGGCAAATGCCTCGGCGTCGTCTGGCAACTGATCTAACTCGGAAGTAGCAGACGCTAACTTTTCGGGATTATTTTTGATGGCTGCTCGAATAAAAATGCTGCTGATATGAGTGCGAGCAGACAATAAATGGTCAATTAACTCAGGCATTTTATCTTCATCTAGCCGCGCTAGTGTTTCTAAAATATTAAGGCTGGAGGTTTCCCAAAAGTTATTAACCTTAGTGGGCTTGCCGTGCTGTATGGTCAACCAGCCGTCTCGAGATAGGCGCTGCAGCACCTCGCGCAAGGTGGTTCTGGTGACGCCAATTAACTCCGACAACTCACGCTCAGCAGGTAAAATAGTTCCGGGGGAAAAGTGGCCGTTCCAAATGGATTCTATGATATATTGTTCCGCGAAATTGGCTGGACTTTGTGCCTTAATGACCATGAAACCACTCTGTCTGTTAATTGCATTAATAGGGAAAAACAAAGCGCGATAGTAACAGAGCTGACCAGTTGTCTACAAGCTCATCTCTTTTCCCTTCGCCAATACGCCTTTATTCACGCTTTAATACCTACCCTGAGGATCTCATGCTATACGCTTTTTCTTGTTCTCGTTTTGCTTGGGGGCTACTCACTCTGGGCACAGGTTTGTTATTCGCTATCGCCCTCTTCTTTCAATATAACCAAGGCATGGACCCTTGTGTGATGTGTGTGTATCAGCGCGCAGCGCTGGGTGGTGTGATGCTGGCCGCAGCGTTAGGCTGGTTGGCACCTCAAAACGGCCTCGTTAGTACGCTTGCGCTATTTGGCTGGTTGGCGGGAGCCATTAAAGGCGCTCTTCTGGCTAAAGAGCACATTGACTATCAGTTTAACCCCTCGCCCTTCACAAAATGCTCAACCATTGCTGAGTTTCCTAGCTGGATGGCGCTCGACCGCTGGTGGCCCTCCGTATTTCACCCTAGTGGGGACTGTGCCGATGCTTCGTGGGTATGGATGGGATTGAGTATGCCGCAGTGGTTAATGTGGATCTTTGTCATGCTAGCGGCGTTGGCGGGACTGTTTATTGTGGTAAAGTTCAAAAAAACGGTCAGCAGTAAGCTTTAAGCGATCTGCTAAAAATAAAATCAAACCAAAAAAAATCGAACCTCTAGGGTTCGATTTTTAGCTAGGTCTGATCTGTCTCTAACTGACCGCTTATAGCTTACGACTTAAAGCTATGTTTTAACCAGCCCAAGTAATGATGTGATCTTCCCAGGCACCTGCTTTAGACTCAGGTACCACTTTGCCGCGTACTGACTGGCCGGCCTTGTGCATGGCGCTTTTTGAGCCGGTGCGCAGCGGGTGCCAAGAAGGCAACGACTGACCTTCAGCTAATAATCGATAGGCGCACGTTGAGGGCAGCCAAAAGTAGTCGTCTAGCTTATCACGAGTAATTTTTAAGCAGTCGGGCACAATAGAAAATCGGTTTTCATAATTACTACAGGCACAAGAATGCGTATTCAACAGCTCGCACGCCACATTGGTGTGTATTAACTCATCGGTGTCTTCATCAATCAGTTTATTAAGGCAACACTTGCCACAACCGTCACACAAGGCTTCCCATTCTATATCAGTCATCTGCTCTAACGACTTGGTATACCAAAAATCGGCCTGCATATTTTATCCTGCTACTTGGGCACTAAAACGGTACTGACCGTTTAATTGCATTTCGAGTGTATCGTGTGGCTTGAGTTCGGCGACCCCTTTAGGCGTACCCGTTAACACAATATCGCCGGGGTTGAGCGTAAAGCAGCGACTCATTTCTGCTAGCAACTGACCGATGGTCCACATCATCTGTGCGGTATTGCCCGCCTGCTTGGTGGTGCCGTTTACGTGCAAGCTAAAATCAAGCTGCTGCAAGTTACCCAGCATATCTGGCACGGCAAAAGGACTCATTGGGCAGCTGCCATCAAAGGCTTTAGCGCGCTCCCAAGGGTGCCCGTTCGCTTTTAGCTCGTCTTGTAAATCACGCAGCGTTAAATCCAGTGCCAACCCCACCCCTACAATCGCATCCAGCGTATGGCCAGGCTCTGCATGACACAATCGTCTGCCAATCAACAACGCCACTTCCAGCTCATGGTGTACCGCGCCTAACCCCTTAGGCAGCAACAAGGGCACATCTAACCCCGTTAAACTGCTGGCAGGCTTAATAAACAGCAAGGGTTGTTTGGGAATGGGGTTGTTAAGCTCAGCTGCATGGTCTTGATAAATACGGCCAACACACACCACTTTGCCAACCGCATAAGGTAGCGGTTGACCTTGCAAGTCCAGATGTTGATACATGAGTCGCTCCTGTAAAATGATAATTCAGTAGGCTTGACTCAAACAGTCCATAAACGGCTACACTTGATTCGCACGAAACTGTTTCAGCAAGTTTTCTGGCGGAGGCGGAATTTGCAAATAATAACCTTGGGTTGTTAACGCCACCCTCACCTTAGCCAAGTCAGCTTGTCCAAGGTGCGTTTTTGTTGCCAGATTAATAATCATAGCAAGTTGTGGCTTACCAAAGGTATTGAGCAATGCAGAAGGTACGCGAGAGAAATCGTCGCGCCGTTCCACAAAAAGATAGGTTTGGTCCATTTTAGGACTTTTATACACTACTGATAACATGAATATTGCTATAATCCGTCGGCTTTATTGCCAGTTAAGGCTGCAAACTATAACATCAGCGCGACCAATAACAAAAAGGATTATATCCTTGGGGGACAGCCGCTTATGGCGGAGCATGGAATTGAATTAAAAGGCAGTAGCTTTACCCTCTCGGTGGTGCACATTGCCGACCAAAACATTACCGAGATAAAACGTCTACTCGCACAAAAAGTTGCGTTAGCTCCGGACTTTTTTCGGGCCGCACCCTTGGTTATAAATATTGAAAAACTGCTGAACATGCCTGATTTTACAGCATTGGCCAATGCACTTAGAGAGCTAGACTTAGTGCCAGTGGGAGTGACTGGGGCAAGAAGCGATGAGGTTCGCGCCGCGGCACGTGCCGCAGGACTCGCCATAGTGAGCACGGGCAAAGCAGCCGTGACTCAAAATCCGGTCGAGGCCAAAGAGCCCCCCGCCGAGTTGCTTAACCTACCGGGCACCAAAGTGCATCGGGGGCCAGTACGATCGGGACAGCAGGTCTATGCGCCCAATGGTTCATTGGTGGTACTGGGTGCGGTAAGCAATGGCGCCGAAGTTATCGCCGATGACAGTATTCATGTTTACGGCCCCCTTCGCGGCCGAGCAGTGGCGGGTGCTAAAGGTAATGAATCGGCAAGAATTTATTGCCAGCAGTTAATGGCTGAGCTGGTATCTGTCGCCGGCCACTATCAAATTAGCGCTGGATTACAAGGTGATAACTGGGAACAACCGGTCACCGTTTCTTTGGTGGATGAGCAATTAACGCTCGACCGTCTCTAATAACTTACGACTTTAGGAACATAATATGGCACGAGTTATCGTCGTCACATCAGGAAAAGGAGGCGTGGGTAAAACCACTTCCAGCGCCGCCATTAGTACCGGTTTAGCAAGCCTTGGTCATAAGACCGTTGTTATCGATTTTGATATTGGCTTACGTAACCTAGATTTAATCATGGGTTGTGAGCGTCGCGTCGTATACGACTTTGTTAATGTCATTAACGGCGATGCCAACTTAAACCAAGCCCTTATTCGCGATAAGCGAGTGGAAAATCTCTATATTTTGCCTGCTTCGCAAACCCGGGACAAAGACGCCCTTACCCGTGAAGGCGTGGACAAAATACTGAAAGATCTGGCCGCTATGGACTTCGAGTACATTGTGTGTGACTCACCGGCCGGGATTGAAACCGGAGCCATGATGGCACTGTACTTTGCCGATGAAGCCATTATCACCACCAACCCAGAAGTATCCTCGGTGCGAGATTCTGACCGTGTACTCGGTATCCTGGCTTCCAAATCTTGGCGTGCAGAGCAAAACATGGAGCCCATCAAAGAGCACCTGTTATTAACTCGATACTCTCCCGAGCGCGTCAGTCGTGGCGACATGCTAGCGGTGCAAGACGTGCAAGAAATACTGGCGATTCCGTTGCTGGGTGTCATCCCAGAGTCTCAGGCGGTACTTAAAGCCTCTAACGCCGGTGAACCTGTGATCCTGGATGGCGAATCTGATGCAGGCCTCGCCTATGCCGATGCCGTCGCTCGTCTACTTGGCGAAGAGCGCCCCTTCCGTTTCCTCGAAGAAGAGAAAAAGGGATTTTTCAGCAGAATTTTTGGGAGTTAAGTTATGTCTTTACTGGACTATTTTCGTTCAAAGAAGAATCAGAACACCGCTCAACTTGCTAAAGAGCGCTTACAGATAATTGTTGCGCACGAACGTAGCCAGCGGGATACCCCCGATTATCTGCCGCAAATGCAACAAGATATTTTGGCGGTAATCCGCAAGTATGTAAATATTGATATTAATCAGATTTCGGTACAGCTCGATCAAAAAGGCGAGAATCTATCGGTGCTGGAGCTAAACATTATGTTTCCGGAAGTGGATGACAAGCCCATCGATAAACCGTAAATACATGAAACGGCCATACGCTTTACGTCATACGCTGTAAGCCAAAGCAGATACTGGGGCAAGCTCAGTAAGATGGCATAAAGACGAGCTCACGAAAGACGCTGCTTGTCTTTAACTTACAGCGTAAAACGTAGGGCGTACGGCTTTCTTCTACAACTGCGAGCCTAATAACTCTTTGCGCCAGCCTTGCAGCAAAATAGGCGTTACGTCACTGCTCTCCTCTAAGCGCCACTTCCAGCTTAAATATTGATGGATCACGCGTTTGGATGCAATCACGTCACCCGGAATTTCAGCTTGCTCACCAGCGACATCAATTAAAGACCGAATGCGCTTTAGCTCGGCTTTATAGTCGGGATAATCAATCAGCCTCTTTACTAACTCAGGCCAGTTATCTGGCGCTGACAACGCCTGCTGTACCAAGCTCAACAACGTCTCACCGTGGCGACGAATTTCCATGGGATCTAAATCCAATCTCGCCAAATCATCCATCGACAATGGAGCACGCTCTGCTATACGGAATAAGTGCGCTTCTTTCACCACAAAGTTAACGGCTAAGTCACGTCGACGCGCCTCGGTGAAGCGCCATTCACATAACTTCTGCAAGATAGCCAACGCTTGACGATCCAGAGTCCAGGCATTTTTAATATTCAAATAGACAGAGGTAGGGTCGACGCTTTCTATGCGACGTAGAGCCGCGCGTTCACATTCTTGCTCAAACCAACCGCTTAGCCCTTTTTGTGCCAACTGTTCCATTAATTTCTGATACACCGGATAAAGATAAATCACATCATCCGCGGCATAGTTCAGCTGAGCACTCGACAAGGGCCGCGCCAGCCAGTCGGTACGGGCGTGAGCTTTATCTAGGCTGACACCCAGCAATTTTTCTACCAAGGGCGCAAAACCCAGCTGGCTGCCTAGCCCCAAAAAGGCGGCGGCCAGTTGGGTGTCGTGAATGTGCGTGGGTAAGGCACCGCTTTGATGATTCAGCAGTTCTAGATCCTCGCCACCCGCATGCAAAATACATACTCGGGCAGGATCGTGCAGCAAGCGCCATAACGGCGATAGGTCGGACACCGCAACGGGGTCGATCAATACCGTTTGTTTGCCATCAAACAATTGATATAAGCCAGGCTTAGCATAAAAGGTACGGGTGCGAATAAATTCGGTGTCCAGCGCCAGCAAGGTAGCGTCGGTATTACAAGCGTCAATGAGGGTCTGGTTATCGGTGATCAATGTATAAGTCATGAGTACTCAGTGTAGGCGGTAAAATAAAAACCCCGAGCAACCGGGGTTTTAGCGTTCGGCTCAAGAGACTTCGTCCCTTAGCTCTCGACGGAGAATTTTACCGACATTGGTTTTAGGCAATTCGTCGCGAAATTCTATCACTTTCGGTACCTTATAGGCAGTGAGATATTGTCGGCAATGGGCCTTAAGTTCTTTTTTATCAAGCTGGGTACCGCGCTTGATAACCACCACCAGTTTAACCACTTCACCATGCTCCGCGTGAGGCACGCCCACCGCCGCCGCCTCGAGTACAGAGGGATGCTGCATCGCTACTTCTTCAATTTCGTTAGGGAATACGTTAAACCCTGACACTAATATCATGTCTTTTTTGCGATCAACTATGGTCAAAAAACCCTGTTCATCTATGGTGGCTATATCACCGGTACGCAACCAGCCGTCATGAAACGGGTTGTCGGGAGACGCACTGTCCGCTTCATCTGCCCCCCAGTAGCCGCTCATTACCTGAGGACCTTTCACTTCCAATTCGCCAGGGGTGTGGGTCAGGGTAATTACTTGGCCGTCATCATCCACTAACCGGATGTCGGTTGAACAGACTGGCAAACCAATGGAGCCGTTATAACCGTCCATATCATAGGGGCACACGCTCACCAACGGCGAACATTCGGTTAGTCCATAGCCTTCTAACAATCGACTGCCGGTAATAGACTGCCAACGTTCAGCCACTACCCGCTGCACCGACATACCACCACCAATGGTCAGCTTTAAGCTACTAAAGTCATGCTTTTGAAAGTCTTCGTTATTCACCAGTGCATTAAATAAGGTATTCACCCCTGTGATGCAACTAAAGTCATAGCCTTTAAGCTCCTTCACGAAGCTGGGTATATCTCTGGGATTGGTAATCAATAAGTTTTGGGCGCCGATACGAAAAAACAGCAAGCCATTCACCGTTAAGGCAAACACATGATATAGCGGCAATGCCGTTACCACTTTTTCTTGACCAATATGTAATACCGGACTGTACATGCCTAAGCACTGCTCTACGTTAGCCAGCATATTACGATGGCTCAACATGGCGCCTTTTGAGCGCCCTGTGGTGCCACCGGTATATTGTAAGAAGGCCAGCGAGTCACCATTAAGCTGGGGGCGGTCATAACGTAAACCGCTGCCTTGCTTTAACACCGTGCTATAACGAATGTGACTGGGCAGATGATAATCAGGCACCAGCTTTTTAACGTGTTTAACCACAAAATTAAGTAGTGCCCCTTTTATCATGCCAAGGTGATCGCCCATACGGGTAAGAATGACATTGTTAATCGGCGTGTCTTTTAGCACCTCAGCTAAGGTGTGGGCAAAGTTTTCTACAATGACGATGGTATCGACCTTGGCATCACTCAGCTGATGCCTCAACTCGCGTGCCGTATACAGTGGATTGACGTTCACTATCACTAAACCGGCACGCAAAGCACCAAACAGACACACCGGATATTGCAACAGATTAGGCATCATTAAGGCAATGCGCTCGCCTGGGGGCAACTTTAACGACTGCTGAAGATAAGCGGCAAAATCTCGCGATAAGGCATCTAATTCACGATAGGTCAGGCTTTTGCCAAAGTTGTGATAAGCAGGCTGGTCGGAAAAATCATTCACTCCTTGCTCAAACATATCGAGTAAGGATGAAAACGCATCGGCATCAATTTCAGCGGGCACATCTGTTGGATAACGCAGCAGCCAGGGCTTGTCAGAAAAGGGAGTAGGCTCTTGGCCAGATTGGATATGTTCCATGTCAGTCTCCTAAGACAGGACAAAAGGCCTAGCATGATCGGGATTTGTAAATGATTCTGCTTGTCGCTAGCCCACTAAATTAAAGTTTTTACTCTAGTATTCATTACAAATCCACAACAAATCACTTTAAACCTTACATAAATTTTCTATTTTTGCGCTAGCGCCGACGGCGATGCCACAACCGAGTACGCCGCAGATTATTACGCCTGCGGCGCAGCCGATATTGTAAGCTGCGATGATAAGGCCGCTGCACATAAAACAGCGACATTTGGCTATCTTGGCGCCGCTTAATGGAAAATATAACCACATCGGCTCCTGTTAGCGACCCGGCAATTTCTGCCACGTCACCTTGTCTCTTAAATAAACGGGCTCTGCCTTCGCTGCATCAACCCCAAGCCCTGCTTGAAACAATGCCAATGCCTGCGGCAATAAGTCTTGGGCTTCTGGGTAGGGCAGAGCTTCACAGACACGGTGCACGCGCGAGATTAATTCAGTGTAAGTAACAAATCCCGAGCCCGCACCAAACGCCCAACCAGACTTAGTCTCGTCGTCTAAATACGCAGCTGGGGCAATCACTTGCTCGGCCTCGCACACCATCATCACACCCTGTTCTAGTGCAAACCCACCCACATAAATTTCGCCCATACGCGCATCAATGGCGCTTAGCACTTGCTTGGCACCACACACTCGGTGCGTCCCTTGCGCCAATGCTTGCAAGTTGGACACGCCAAATAAAGGCAAGTCGGAGCCAAAGGCCAGCCCTTGCGCTACGCCTAAGGTAATGCGTACACCAGTAAAGGAACCTGGGCCTCGACCAAAAGCCAAGCCATCTAGCTCATTCAGTGTTAATTCTCCCTCGGCCAGTAGTTCAGCCACCATGGGTAAAATTAAATCCGTATGGCCCCGAGGCGCCACCTGATAACGGCTTAACACGTCGCCGTCTTGCCACAAAGCGGCAGAACACGCCTCGGTGGCGGTATCAATGGCCAGTATGCGGCTCATGGGTTATTACTCCAGCGTTGATAAAAATTCGGCCACCTGCTGCAAGCTACGCGTACGCGGCATCGCAGGTAAGCTACTAATAAAATCGGCCCCATAGGCACGATTGACTAACCGGTCGTCGGTGATCACTAAAACACCGTGATCGGCCACATCTCGGATCAGGCGCCCCACTCCCTGCTTTAAGGTAATAATGGCTTTGGGGAGCTGTACTCTGGCAAACCCATCCTCCCCCTTGCGGCGACAGTCATCTAAGCGCGCACTGAGTAGCGGATCGTCTGGCGCGCTAAAGGGCAGTTTATCGATCACCACACATTGCAAGGCATTGCCGCGCACGTCTATGCCTTCCCAAAAGCTATTGGTGGCCACCAATACTGCGCGGCCGTCGGCACTAAAGCGCTCTAATAATCGCACTTTATTGTCTTCGCCTTGCACTAATATTGTGCGGTCTAACTTTAGACGCAGCACCTCGGCCACCTCGTTCATCACCTTATAACTGGTGCATAAAAAGAAGCTGCCTCCAGGAACCAATGATAAGGTTTCCGCCAGCGCTTCGGCCAACCAGCGGCCACGGCCTTGAGCATTAGTCGGAGGTAAATAACGCGGGACGCATAAACGCGACTGGCGAGAATAATCAAAAGGACTGCCCAATTGCAAGGTGCGCGCTTGGGATAAGCCCATATCGGTGCAAAAGTGGGCAAAACTGTCGCCGACCGCCAAGGTCGCCGAGGTAAATATCCAGCTCACCGACTCTTTTGCCAGCTCTGTCGAAAAGCGTTCTGCCACCGACAGCGGCGTTTTATGGAAGCTAATGTGCAAGCGCGTGCATTCAAACCAGTATGAGTGACCGTCTTCTTCTACCCGCGTCACCGACTCTAATTGGGTACGTAGCGTGACTAATCGCTCAAAGCAATGATCTAACTGTTCACCGCGGCCCAGCGCCAGCTTGAGCACCTCATAACAAAAAGCCAGACTTTCGTTTAACCGCGCCAGTGCATGAGTGACTTCGGGCTTTACCAGCATGGGCCGTAACTGCCCCCGCTGGCTGTCGTATCCAAAAGTAAGGCGTAAATCTTGGGCGTAGCGCTCAATCTGATCCGCCACCTTGCTAATTTGCGCCATGTCTTTGGCTTCAATTTTTTGTGCCAAACGTAAGTCTCGCGCCAAATCAAGTAACTGGCGACTAGACTGACTCTGGCCAAAGTACTGGCCGGCAATATCGGGGAGTTGATGAGCTTCATCTAAAATATAGGCATCGGCTTCGGGAATTAGCTGACCAAAGCCGCTATCGCGCACCGCCATGTCGGCAAAAAACAAATGATGATTCACCACCACCACTTGCGCTTCCATGGCATTAGCTCGCGCCTTAACCAAATAGCAGTCTTGATAGTGGCTGCATTCACGGCCCAAGCAATTATCGTTAGTGCTGGTCACTAGTGGCAAGATTTCGCTACGCTCGGCCAAGCCCGGAATATCGCCGATGTCGCCACTGTGCGTCATCGGCTTAAAACGGCGTACTCGCTGCAAATCGGCTAGCCCTTCGGCTGACAAATGCGGCACGCTCTCGTTTAATAGGTTAAGCCGCTCTATACACAGATAGTTGGCACGGCCTTTGAGCAAGGCCACAGGGTGATGGTATTCCATGGCTTTTACGAGCGTCGGTAAGTCACGATGAAATAGCTGCTCTTGCAGGTTACGGGAGCCGGTGCTGAGTACCACCTTTTTGCCCGCCGCTAACACGGGGGCCAAATAAGCATAGGTTTTACCGGTACCAGTACCCGCCTCTACCACCAACGGTATTTTGTCGGTAAGCGCTTGAGCCACCGCCGCCGCCATGTCTACCTGTGCCTGGCGCGGTTTAAAACCGGCTATGGCCTTCGCCAAAGGGCCCTGCTCGGTAAAAAGCGTGCTCAGTGGCGTCGTTAATGGCAGAGCAGAAAGCGTGCTGTCTTCGTCCAAAGCCTGTCAGCCTCATGAATTAAAACGTCATTTTGACATCCTCACCGCCCTAAAGAAAGGAGAAGACACCCCTATACGTCATACGCTTTACGCCATACGCCGTAAGCTAAACCCCGATATGCTTTACGCCATACGCGGTACGCCAGACACAGTAAGGTAAACATCAGGAAGTTTGAGACGTAAATCATCAGACGCTCTCCCTAATCGCTCCCCTAATACTTAACGCGACCTTGGTATAAATGTCGTGGCAAAAACGGAGTTTGTCTTTAACGTATGGCTTACGGCGTAAGGCGTATAGCTTTCTTTTGTCGTATTTCTTTTTTAATAGTACCGTGCGACACTCTTAACGCCCTTTTTCTTACCTTGTTGCCAGACCCTAGGAGTCGAAATGTCCGAAACCGGTGGCCTACTTCATGCCAGCGTTATTTTTCTGCTGACTGCTGTATTAATGGTGCCGCTTGCCAAGCGGCTGAAGCTAGGGGCCGTACTCGGCTATTTGTTAGGCGGCGTACTCATCGGGCCTTCGGTATTAGGCCTGATCACTGCGCCCGAAAGCATTTCTCAGCTATCGGAGCTGGGCGTGGTGATGCTGATGTTTATCATTGGCCTTGAATTATCACCACGGCGGTTATGGGTGATGCGCCGCGCCGTATTTGGTGCCGGCTTGGCACAAGTGGGCCTTACCGGCGTATTACTGGCCTTAGGCGCTTGGCAGTTCTTTGAGCAATCTTGGCAGGCCGCAGTTATTTTAGGCTTTGGCTTAGCACTGTCATCTACCGCTATGGGGCTGCAATTGCTGGCCGAGCGCAAAGAAATGAGCAGCGCCCATGGTCGTCAGGCGTTTGCTATTTTGCTATTTCAAGACATAGCCGCCATTCCGTTAATCGCGCTCGTGCCCGTACTGGGTAGTGCGCAAGCAAGCTCAGGTGACGGCGGAACCCACTTATTACAAATTGTCGCCAGCATTGGCTTAGTGGTGATCGGCGGGCGCTATCTGTTACGGCCCGTATTTCGCATTGTAGCCAAAACGGGTTTGCAAGAAGTGTCGACCGCCACCGCACTGTTGGTGGTCATGGGCACCGCTTGGCTAATGGAATGGGCCCATGTGTCCATGGCTTTGGGTGCCTTTTTAGCCGGTATGTTGCTAGCGGACTCAGAATATCGCCACGAATTAGAGTCGCAATTAGAGCCCTTTAAAGGCTTATTACTGGGCTTGTTCTTTATTGGTGTGGGCATGAGTGCCGATTTAAGCTTGCTCTTGGTGCACCCGATCACCATTTTAGGGTTAGCGTTATTGCTGCTGGCGCTCAAGCTACCGTTATTGATCTTGGTTGGCCGCATGATCGGTAAATTAGACTCGTTAAGCGCCCTTAAGCTCGGGTTATTACTGGCCGCTGGGGGTGAGTTTGCTTTCGTCTTGTTTGGCTTGGCCCGAGACAATGCGCTGTTTAATCGCGAACTGCACGACATATTAGTCATGACCATCACCTTGTCGATGGCACTTACCCCATTAATTTTATTACTGTTGTCTCGCCGCTTAACGCATCCACCCGTTACGCGAACGGTACCACCCGAGTATGAAGACGTAGATGACCATCAACCACGCGCCGTTATTGTCGGCATGGGTCGTATGGGACAAATAATCGCCCGAGTATTGCGCGCCCAGCGCGTACCTTTTGTGGCGTTTGAAACCGAAGTCGACACCATCAGCATTACCCGCAGCATCGACAACATTGCCATTTATTATGGGGACCCGTTGCGCCCTGGCGTATTGCGCAGCGCCGGAGCCGAGCAGGCAGAGTTTTTTATTGTGGCCACCGACGACCCCGACATTAACTTGCACACCGCACAGGCCATTCGCAAACGTTATCCAGACATGAAAGTCATTGCCCGCGCGCGTAACCGCCAGCATGTACATAAATTATGGGATTTAGGCGCAACACCGGTGCGTGAAACGTTTCACTCCAGCCTAGAGATGAGTCGCAAAGTGTTGCAGGGGTTGGGGCTCAAAGAAGAGCAAATTGAAGCTCGTTTAAATCGTTTTCGTGAACACGACGAGCGAGTGCTTATGCAACAACACGAGTTTTACGACGACGAAGCGGCATTATTTCAGACCGCTCGCCAAGCTCGCACCGAGTTAGAAACCTTGTTTGAAGCCGATCATCTGGAGAAAGCTCCCGATGTATTGAAGAACGAAGAGCAGAAAAAAACATAGCGCCCGACGCCAAGCACCCAGCGCCGAGCTAAAGACAAACACCGCCCTATGTTGAGCTTGGTGCTGGTAGCTATATCAGCATGTGCCCTGCTACGCCGAGCACAAAACCTAATACGGCCCCCATTGGCGGAGCCCAATGTTTTTGCAATACCGCTTGCGGTGCAATGTCTTGGAATACCGAATACAAAATACCACCGGCAGCAAATAACATAATACCCGCGACTAGCATGGGCGAGTCTGCCAGCCAAACATAACCAGAGATACCGGCAATTGGCCCCAATAAAGCCATTAAGGAAAAGGCAATAATGATTTTCTTACCCTTAATACGCCCCGACTCATCCAGTTCACGATAAGCATTAAAACCTTCCGGCATATTCTGTAGCGCCATTAACACCGCCAATAATATAGCATTGCCGACACCACCAATAGCCAAGGCCGCCCCCAGCGCCAGCGACTCAGGAATAAAGTCCGACAACATGGCAGCCAACTGGCTGGCGGGAGTATTTAGCTTATACAAGAGTATATCGAGCGCCATAAAAGCCAAGCCACCGCCACCAAAACACAACACCGCGGGCATCAACGACAGCTGCTCTGTGCCCTCGGGCACTAACACCAGCGCTACCGCAGACAGTAAAGCCCCCCCACCAAAGGCCGCCACCCCATGGCGAAATTCATTTTCTAACCAGTTAGGCCGTACATGCTGCTTACTTCCCGCAAACGCCCCTAACGGCATAGCCATGCCCGCCATCAAGGTCAGACCGAATATAATAAGAACTTCAATCATTAATGCCGTACCTCATCCATTAGCTAATTAAACTGCAATATATTCCAACTCTTAAGACTAAAGGCTTTTACCACGGAACACACTGAATAACAGAGATTAAATCTGAAAATATATTTTATTGATAAGACTAAATACATAAATAGGAATGGTAATTCGAGTTTATCGCTCGCTAGAAAAGCGCTTGGCGCTGCTTTTGGTTTAGGCCATAGTCCATACTGACACCCTCTGGGCTTTCGAGCTACCTCATCTTAATTTTTCGTATTTTCCGTGCATCCAGTAGCAAACGTTCGTGGAATAAGTAATAGCTCATAACTGCTGTGGAATTCTCGGCCAGCTTACTCCTTAAAAACTACAGACCTTTTTGCCACGGAAGAACACGCCTCTTTATTTATGAGAAGCACGGAAAAATAGAGATCAGATCTGAAAGTGAACTTTATGGGTAAGAGCCAAACACAAGTACACCATCATAGGGGCGACAGCGTCTTACCCCTCAAAGGCTTCTAGGCTCTTGTCTCACATGAACTGCGTCCGTGACTCTCGTAAACAAAGAGGGTGTTGTTCTGTCGCCATACATCGACGAAGGAGCGTCATTCCCCGCCTACGCGAGGATGACGTACCTTCGGGAATGACGGCAGAACCACACCTGTTATGGCCGATTGAATAACAGGCCTTAGCTTTTAGCTCAAACTAGCACTTATTAGTGACGATACCTTGCGCGACCAAGCTGCCAACATTTTTTCCAAACACGGCTCCTTCATCTCTAAAACCCGTTTGCTGAGCAGCCAAACCCCAGCGTTCGCCTAGTTTGTATGCTTTGCAGTAATGTTGTGAGCTCAGTTTTCAACGTTTTATTGTGAAATTTAATGCTTAGCGCTAGGTGATAATCGCTGTCTTTTAGCGGTATCATTGGCTGAATTTCTCGGTAAAATAACCGGAACGCTTGGCAAATATGGATATTGATTGATGTTGAACATAAAGCGACTACTGGCCGCTACCCTCACCTTAACTTTAGTAACGATAACAACAGCAACACTCGGCGGCTGTGATGCGCAAAACAACAAAGCCAACATTGCAATAGGGCCAAATGCCAGTACTACACAACAAATATCCCGCTTAATACTGGGTGCATATGATCTTAAAGACACCGACTATAATGCCCACTCTTTGCGTTTCGACGAAGCACTTAAAGGCGTACAAGAAGGCAGCATCGATATTTCAATGGCATTTCTTGGCTTGCCCACTAGCGGTGTAGACAGCCTGCAGGCCGCCACCGGAGATGTGACTCTGCTCAGTTTACCTGATGAGGTAATCACACAAATCGAACAACGCAGTGACTATCGGCGCTTTACCATCACCCAAGACAGCTATCACTTTTTAACTGAAGACGTACAAACGCTGGCCGCCTACGCGGTGTTAATGGCCAACACCCACACCATTAACGACGAAATGGGTTATCAGCTGGCCAAAATCATGTATGACCAAGTCTCCGAGCCACTGCCTCATGCACAGTCTCGTTATTTAACCTTGCAAAATGCCCTAAACGGCGGCAATCACCTGCCTATTCATCCGGGTGCCAAACGCTTTTATGAAGAGCAAGGCCTTAGCGTCAACATGACGGTGGCCACATTAGATGATGTGACCGCTAAGCGAGAGTTCATTTTTGGCACCGGCAGCCAAGGAGGAACCTACTATCCACTCGGCGGCGAGCTCACTACCCGCTGGAATAAGCAGATACCCAGTGTTAACTTTACCAATGTAGCCACTCAGGCTTCCCTTGAAAACCTGCACAGCATGGGGGAGGGTAAAATTGACTTGGGTATGGCGGTAAACATTTCAGCCGTTGAGGCATTGCAAGGCGTTGGCGAATTTGCCGATGCACCTGTAGATAACGCTGCATTTATTGGTCAACTGTACCCCGAGGTCTTTCAAATAGTGGGCCGCACCGGTAATCATATGTCAAATTTTAGCTATATCAAAAAATCGATAAAAAATGATAACTGACCGCTAAGACAGCAAGCTCAGGCTCTTATGTGCTCAGCTTGATGCCGCCGTCAAGCTGGCAATGTCCCCAAAACCAACCGTTCAAACTATTGTTGCCACAAAAATAGCGGATAATACTCAGGAGTGCCTCGGCGAGAGTTGTGGCACTCATATATCCGAATAAGCCGATACTACCTCCCGTTGCCTGAATACTACCTTCAACTATTGTCAAAGCACACACGGCGCCAATGGTTTGCAGTTCGCATGTTATTTAGGAATACTAAGCGCTCATCAACACTCCTGAGCCAGCACTTCATAGCCTGCCAAAACATAATCCATTCCTATTTGGAATGGATTCACGAACAGTTGCCGTTTGTCATAGCTCATGATGTGGTATTAAGGTTCAGAGATATTCATTACCTCTTTGGTCAAAGGACAATACCACCATGGCGCTCGAAAACTTTTTGCCCACTGACGATATTCGCACTCTGTTCTCCACCTCCATGTCCCGTATGTATCAGCAGGAAGTACCCCAGTACGGCATCCTGATGCAACTGGTCGCCGAGGTCAACGAACAGACACTGGCCAGTGAACCAGCCCTGCAGCAGCAACTGCATAATAACGGCGAGCTAGAGCGGCTTAGTCTGGAACGCCATGGAGCCATTCGGGTAGGAACGGCTGCCGAGCTCAGCATGCTGCGCCGAGTCTTCGCCATTATGGGTATGCATCCGGTGAGTTATTACGACTTGTCTGAAGCTGGTATTCCCGTGCACTCCACCGCCTTTCGCCCCACCGATGAAGCCTCTCTACAACAAAATCCGTTTCGTATTTTCACATCTCTACTGCGTCTTGAGCTGATTGAAGATGAGACATTAAGAGCTCGCGCAGCCAAGATACTAGCCCAGCGCGATATATTTACTACTAAGGCGCGTGAGCTGGTCGTCCTAGCCGAAACTCAGGGCGGCTTGACTGCAGACGAGGCCCAGCTGTTTATCGCCGAAGTATTGGAGACTTTTCGCTGGCATCAGCACGCTACCGTCGATCTTGATACCTATCAGGCCCTGCAGCAGGCTCATGCTCTGATTGCCGACGTGGTTTGCTTCCGCGGTCCGCATATTAATCATCTAACCCCGAGAACATTAGATATTGATACCGTTCAGCAACAGATGCTCAGCGTTGGCATCAATCCCAAGGTGGTGATCGAAGGGCCGCCCCGTCGTCGTTGCCCCATCTTACTGCGACAGACCAGCTTTACTGCCCTAGAAGAATCAATTTTCTTTACCGGTGAGCAAGTTGGTACTCATACCGCCCGTTTCGGTGAAATCGAGCAACGCGGCA
The DNA here is from genome assembly GCF_042676125.1 of Oceanisphaera ostreae. Lineage (NCBI taxonomy): Bacteria > Pseudomonadati > Pseudomonadota > Gammaproteobacteria > Aeromonadales > Aeromonadaceae > Oceanisphaera > Oceanisphaera ostreae. The sequence goes on along the minus strand of NZ_JBHTJS010000002.1, from coordinate 63,192 downwards.
TGGCACTCACCCCCAAGGGGCGCACGCTCTACGACGAGCTGCTGAACCGCTCACGTCACAAGCAAGCTCAGGCTGATAACCAGACCCATCAGCGCCTATTGGCTACCGCCTTCGCCGAGTTTCCGGACGATGAACATAGCCTGCGCACTCAACAGCTGGGCTATTTCCGTTATAACCTGACCGAAGCTGGTCGCCAGCAGGCTGAGCTCGGCAGTACCAACAGCGAGCTTGATGTCCTGATAAAAGCCGGTTTGATACAGGCTACCCCCATCACCTATGAAGACTTTCTACCAGTCAGCGCCGCCGGCATCTTCCAGTCTAACCTGGGCAGTATCAGCCATCAGGCCTATGCCCATAATGCTAACCAGGCCGCTTTCGAACAAGCCTTGGGTTGTCCTGTGATCGACGAGTTTAGCCTTTACGCCAAACTGCAGGACGATTCTATTCAACAAGTGCTTCAGGCGCTCGGCGCCTGAGGCCTTCTGGTAGCCAATCCGGCTTACCTATGATGTAGGTAAGCCGGAGGATGATGTCTCATTCTATTCGGCAACAGCATCGAGCCCATAACAACCGCTCTTTCCGTACCGGCACACCCAGCGTTCCCCACAAAAACCCAACCAAGGTCACAAATAAAGACTAAATATCTATTTAACAACCAACAAGCAACCTAAAGCACTAAGGATGGGAGATAAAAAAAATAGTTACACTGCCACGTTTTATTTGATATTAAGCGAAAAATAGTAGACCCTGCGTCTTCATTTTGGATCACTAACAGGGCCGGAGTACGCCAAACATCAACAGCCATTGGCTGATATCGACGATGATATGGACAGAACGCTCGGCTGATAAGGACATTAAATCTATGAAAAAGACATTACTCGCTGTTGCTACCCTTACTCTAACCACCGCTTTAATCGGCTGTGACGCCGGTGGCAGCAAGGCAAATATCGCCATCGGCCCCGCCGCCAGTACTACTCAAAAAGTATCGCACATGGTCTTAGATGCCTACGGCATCGGAGAAAGCGATTTCAACGCATATCAAGAGCGCTTTGGTGATGCATTGGATGGAGTTCAGGATGGCAATATCGATATTTCCATGGGCATCATGGGCTTGCCGGCCGGCAGTATTGAAAGCCTGCAGGCTTCTTCCGGTGACGTGGTCATGCTGAGCCTATCGGATGAAGTCGTCGATAAAATCGAAAAAAATAGTGATTACCGCCGCTTTATCATTAGCAAAGACAGCTACAAGTTCCTCGATAAGGACGTTCAGACCATTGCAGCCTTCGCTGTCATGATGGGTAACACCAATACCATTAACGAAGAAATGGGCTATCAGTTGGCCAAGGTCATGTACGACCAAGCCGACCAAATCACCCATTCTCAGGCCAAGTTTCTGACTCTAGAGCACGCCCTCAATGGTAGTGATTCACTGAAAATCCACCCAGGTGCCAAACGTTTCTATGAAGATAAAGGCCTGACCGTGAATATGTCGGTAGCCGAGCTCGGTGACATCACCGCAAAACAAGAATTTATTCTCGGCACCGGTAGTCAGGGCGGCACCTATTATCCATTGGGTGGCGAAATTGCTACCACTTGGAACAATAATATCCCTGGCGCCAACTTCACCAACGTAGAAACCAGTGCTTCCATCGAGAACCTGATCAGAATCCGCGATGGCAAGATGGACCTTGGTATGTCGGTTCACGTACCGGCCCGTAATGCCTTGGAAGGCACAGCCGAGTTCGAAGGTTCTCCGGTCGATAACGCCGCTTTCATCGGCCAGATTTACCCAGAAGTCGTGCAAATCGTCAGCCGTTCAGGCAATAACGTCTCTTCTTTCGAGAGTATCAAAGGGAACTAAATCGTCCCAGTTTGGATGGAGGTGGGCACTCGTGTCCGCCTCTTTTTATTTAGCTAATGGATATCTGCTATGGATAACACCCAAACACCTGAAGCGTTGCTCGAAAAATACGATAAAGAGTCGGCCTTCAGAAAAAATATTGGCCGTTGGGGATGGATAGTCACCCTGTTTGCCGTTGCCTTAACCAGCTTTCACCTTTACACCGGCTACTTCGGCACTCTGCCGACCCAAAAGCAGGGCGCAGTCCATCTCGGTCTCGCTCTGGGCATGATATTTTTGCTGTATCCAGCCACCCGCAACGGCATCAAGCGCCATGGTGTAGCCTGGTATGACGTCATTTTGTCATTTGTTGCTACTTTCGCCGCCTACTATAAAATCTTGTTTTTCAACGAGATCCTACAGGGACGCATCACCGGCTATTCAACTTTTGACTTAGCTATTTCTATTCTCGGCGTGTTGTTCGTTCTAGAAGCGACCCGACGCACCGTTGGCATGCCCATCGTTATCGTGGCCTCAATTGCCATTGCTTATGCCTTGTTTGGCAACTTCATTCCGACCCGTATTCTCTCTCATCCCGGCTTTGAGTTAACCGACGTCTCGGTCAGCTTGTGGTTTCGAGAAAGTGGCATCTTTGGTACCCCGATCCAGATTTCTGCCAAGTTCATTTTCCTATTCTTGTTCTTTGGTGTCGTGCTGACCCGCACCGGCGTTGGTCAGTTCTTCAATGACTTAGCCTTTGCGTGTACTGGCCGCTATACCGGAGGCACTGCCAAGGCTGCCGTCATCGCCAGCGCCTTCCAGGGCATGATTTCCGGCAGCTCGGTTGGTAATACCGTCGCCTCCGGATCTTTCACCATTCCAATGATGAAGAAGGCGGGTTTTAAGCCCGAGTTTGCCGCAGCCAGCGAAGCTGCCGCCTCTACCGGTGGCCAAATCATGCCACCGCTGATGGGCGCCGCGGCCTTTATTATGGTGGAGTATATCGGCGTGTCTTATGCCGAAATTATGATGGCCGCCATGATCCCCGCCATTCTTTACTTCAGCGGCATCTTTATTGGTGCTCACTTTGAAGCTAAAAAACAGGGTATTTTGGGTATTCCCAAAGATCAGCTACCAAGTAAGCTGGGCCTACTCAAGCGCCAAGGCTATATGCTGCTGCCGCTGGTGGTAGTCGTCAGTACCATACTCGTCGGTTTTACCGCCCAGCGTGCTGCCCTGCTCGGCATCGCCGCCGCGCTGATCGTCAGCATGGTAAAAAAGGAAACTCGGCTATCCCCCAAATCACTGCTCTCGTTGCTTGAACAGGGCGCGCGAGTGGCTTTGCCGGTGATCGCCGCCGTAGCGACCGCAGGTATCATTGCCGGTGTGGTCGGCATGACAGGACTGGGCTCCAAGTTTGCCGCCGGTATCATCAATCTAGCCGACGGCACTCTGATTCTGGCGCTTATTTTTACCATGATTGCCTGCATCATACTGGGTATGGGACTACCAACCACCGCCAACTACGTGGTGACTGCCACCATAGCGGCACCGGCGCTGATCAACGAATTTGGCTTGGCTCCTATCGCCGTGCACCTGTTCGTCTTCTATTTCGGCATCGTTGCTGACATAACCCCGCCGGTTTGTCTCGCAGCCTATGCTGGGGCCGGTATCGCCCGAGCTAACCCGATGAAAACAGGGGTTGCCGCGGTCAAGCTGGCTATTGGCGCTTTTATCATTCCCTATGTGTTTGTCTATAACCCGATACTGGTGATGGTGGACGTGAATCTACCAGAACTAGTTATGGTGTTAGCGTTGGCTTTGCTGGGTATGATGGCGATTAGTAGCTCTTTGATCGGCTATTTCATTCGCCCTTCATCGATGTTGGAAAGAGCCATTATGCTGGTCGCCGGATTGGCCATGGTGGTCCCAGGTGCAATCAGCGCAGTCTCCGGTCTGTTGTTAATTGCAGTTTGCTACTGGCTGCAACGCCAGCGCCCCATACTGGCTGGCATATAAATTAAAACAAGGCGTGGGAGACCCTCTCACGCCTTTCCCCTCATGCTTTAACCAATACAAGCAGCCAAGACACAGGTATACTGGCGCCCTATTACCTCCCGATGAACGGATTCATGCGCCACCTACCTTCTATTGCTGCCATGCAGTGTTTTGAAGCCGCTGCCCGACACCTTAGTTTTACCCGCGCGGCAGATGAGCTCAGCCTGAGCCAGAGTGCGGTCAGTAAGCAGGTCGCTCAGCTGGAAGCTTTTCTCAATCGCAAGCTGTTTCGACGAGTACGACGCTCTTTGTGCCTGACCCCAGAAGGCACCATTTATATTGGCGAAGTGCGCAAAATCCTCGTCCAACTAGAAATGTCGTCCCAATACATCATGTCCTATAACAACCACCTCGACGTGCTCAAGATTGCAACGCTTCCTACCTTTGGCACCCGGTGGCTCGCCCCTAAGCTGACTACTTTTCTCGACCGCCACCCTCATATCAGTCTTAACTGCTGCGAAAAAGTCGAAACCTTCGACTTGGATAAGGAAGACATCGAGATCGCTTTTTTCTACGGTCACGGCAGCTGGCCGGGACTAGAGTGTCACCGATTGTTTGATGAAGAGGTAATACCTGTTTGCTCGCCAACACTGCGAAGCTGCCAAACTATTGATTCACCGATGGAATTGACCAATTACCGACTGCTGCATCTTTCGACTCGGCCCCGGGGCTGGCACGACTGGTTTGCCTCCCAGAGCCTGAGCACCGAACACTGCTATCAAGGCAACCTCTTTGAAACCTTTCATATGTTGATCCAGGCGACCATGGCTGGTGCAGGCATTGCCCTTCTACCGCGCTTCCTGATTGAAAATGAGCTTGCGCGAGGGCAACTTTTTATCCCCTGGACTCACTCTCTATTTAGCGCCAGCGGCTATTATCTAGCCTATCCTGAACGACTGGGTGAGGTAGAAAAAGTCCGCCTGTTTGCCGATTATATACTGTCGCTGAACAACAACAGATAACACCAACAATGCATGAATAATTATTCATATTTACTGCCAAAAATAAGATTTACCCTATAGTTCACCAATAGCTGTTCACAAGAGTCATCCAGCTCTCACCGCCCCCTCGCCGTATTCGGAAGTTTATTGTAATCTGGGGTTGGCAAAACTGGTTCAGCTTGCTAATGTGAGCTCAGACCTATTAAAGAGACAAGGCCACAATATTCATGAACATCCTACACAACGCCAAGCACCACCATCATATTCCCGACTAGCTTTCAGAATATTATTCTGGAGGGCTTAACGCTTGGCGGCTTCCAGTAGGATAGATTACATAACCCTCGGAAGCTTTGCTCCGGGGGTTTTTTCGTATTATTGGCCGTATTACCCATTCGCATTACTGACTTAAGTAACGTTTTTAAATTTAAAGTGACACACAAGGACTATCACATCATGACTCTGGACCAATCTCGTTTACGCATCGCTATTCAAAAATCTGGCCGCCTTAGTAAAGAGTGTCAAAAACTACTTAAGGGCTGTGGCGTTAAGCTCAACTTGCGTGAACAGCGCCTAATTGCACACGCAGAAAACATGCCAATCGACTTATTGTTAGTCCGCGATGACGATATTCCCGGCTTAGTAATGGACGGCGTAGTGGATTTGGGCGTGATCGGCGAAAACGTGTTAGAAGAAACCGTGATGGAGCGCCAAGCTCAAGGCGAAGCCGCCGAGTTTAGTATACTAAAACGCTTAGATTTTGGGGGCTGTCGCTTATCACTGGCAGTCGCACAAGACGCCAACTATCAAGGTGTTAAAAGCTTAGAAGGGAAGCGCATTGCGACCTCTTACCCTTGGTTGCTTAAGCGCTACATGGACAGCCAAGGCGTTAAATTTAAAAGCGTCATGCTCAATGGCTCAGTAGAAGTCGCACCGCGCGCAGGTGTCGCCGAAGCCATTTGTGACTTGGTGTCTACCGGTGCCACCTTAGAAGCCAATGGCTTGGTAGAAACCGATGTTATTTTTCGCTCTAAGGCCGTGCTCATTCAAAGCGCCAGCCCGCTGTCAGCCAGCAAGCAAGCGGTAATCGACAAGCTGCTGCCCCGTATTCAAGGTTTACAGCAAGCACGCGAAAGCAAATACATCATGCTGCACGCTCCTAAAGAGCGTCTAGAAGAAGTAATCGACTTGCTGCCCGGGGTCGAGCGACCCACTATTATGGCGCTGGCCGGTGAAAGTAACCAAGTGGCCATTCACGTGGTGAGCAGTGAAGATATGTTCTGGGAAACCATGGAAGGCTTAAAGGAATTGGGCGCGTCGTCCATTCTGGTGCTGCCCATCGAGAAGATGATGGAGTAAACATGAATATTCTTGATTGGAATCAACTGAGTGAGTCTGAGCAAACGGCGGCCTTGTGTCGCCCTGCTCTGGCCCAAAGTGGCCGAGAAGGCCAAGTGGCCGACATTATTGCCAAGGTGCGCAGTGGCGGTGACGAAGCGCTAATTGAGCTCACTCGCACTTTGGATAAGTGTGAGCGCAGCACGCTGCAATTATCCGCTCAAGAAATTGATGACGCAGCCAATCGCGTTAGCGACGAGTTAAAAGCCGCCATTGAGCTGGCAATGACTAACATTGATACCTTTCACCGCGCTCAGTTACCCACGCCGATTGTACAAGAAACCAGCCCCGGGGTGCATTGCGAACTGCACTTTCAACCCATAGAAAACGTGGGTTTGTATGTGCCTGGTGGCACGGCGCCTTTGGTGTCTACGGTAATGATGCTGGCCATTCCGGCACGCCTTGCCGGTTGCGAGCGCGTGGTATTGTGCTCACCGCCGCCCATTAACGACGCCATTATTTATACCGCTCGCCGTTGTGGTGTGGATGCCATTTATACCCTGGGTGGCGCGCAAGCTATCGCCGCCATGGCCTATGGCAGTGAGAGTATCACCAAGGTCGACAAAATTTTTGGCCCTGGCAATACGTGGGTAACGGAAGCTAAGCGCCAAGTGTCGTCGAGCGTAGATGGTGCCGCCATTGATATGCCGGCTGGCCCATCGGAAGTGTTGGTGATTGCCGACGCCGATGCCGACGCCGACTTTGTGGCCGCCGACTTGTTATCGCAAGCCGAGCACGGCGCCGACTCGCAAGTGATCTTAGTCACCCCCAGCCAAACACTGGCCGATAAAGTGAACGTGGCCTTAGACGAGCAACTGGCGCAATTATCTCGCGCCGATATTGCCAGCCAAGCTCTGGCCGAAAGTCGCACCTTTATTTGCACCGACTTGGCACAGGCCGCGAATATTTCTAACGCCTATGCGCCCGAGCACTTAATTGTACAAACCGCCGATCCGCGCGCCTTGCTGCCCACGCTTAAAAACGCCGGTTCGGTGTTCTTAGGGGCTTGGACGCCGGAGTCGGTGGGTGATTATGCCAGTGGCACCAATCACACCCTGCCCACCTATGGTTATTCTCGTACCTATTCCAGCTTAGGAATTGCCGATTACCAGCGCCGCTTTACCGTGCAAGAACTAACCCCAGCCGGTTTGCTCGCCATTGGCCCGGCGGTGGAGCTATTAGCCGCCACCGAAACCCTGGATGCCCATAAAAATGCGGTAAGCCTGCGGCTTGCCAAACTGGAGAAGCAAGCATGAGCATCACCCTGTTAGCTCGCAAGCAAGTGCAAGCGTTAACGCCTTATCAGTCGGCACGGCGCATTGGCGGGCACGGCCATATTTGGCTTAATGCCAACGAAGCGGCCGACAGCGGCGAATATCAGTTAGATTGTTCGCGCCTAAATCGCTATCCCGAATGTCAGCCACCGCACGTGGTGAATGCCTATGCCGCCTATGCTGGTGTGAGCGCCGAACAGCTATTAGTGACTCGTGGCGGTGACGAAGGCATCGAATTATTGATCCGTACCTTTTGCGAGCCGGGCCAAGACAATATCGTGATCTGCTCGCCCACCTATGGCATGTACGCCATTAGTGCCGAGACCAACGGCGTGGGCATCATCGATGTGCCGCTCAATAATCAGCGCCAACCAGATTTTGACGGTATTATTGCCAAATTGAACAACACTAAAATTGTGTTCTTGTGCTCGCCCAATAACCCCACCGGGGACTTAGTAGACAGCACCGGGCTACGGCGCTTGCTGGATGCCGCCAAAGGTCGGGCGTTGGTGGTGGTAGATGAAGCCTACATTGAATTTTGCCCCGAGTTTACGCAAGCCGATTTGCTGGACGATTATCCGCAGCTGGTGCTCATTCGTACCCTGTCTAAGGCCTTTGGTCTGGCGGGGCTGCGTTGTGGTTTTACCATAGCCAACCCTGAAGTCATTGGCTTGCTGCTTAAAGTGATCCCGCCCTATCCTATTCCTGAGCCGGTGGCGCAAATTGCCGCCCAAGCACTCAGTGATACCGGTTTAGCCACCATGCGCGCACGCGTGGCCGACATAAACCAGCTAAAGGTAACGCTCACCGAGCAACTACGCCAGCACCCACAGGTGCAAGAAGTATTTGCCCCTAATGGCAACTACGTGCTGGTACGCTTTAGCCAAGGGGCGGCTTTATTTGCACGCATGGCCAAGGCCGGCATTATATTACGCGACTTCGCCAGCAGACCCGGCTTGGCAGACTGCATTCGGATCACCATCGGTACACAAACCGAGATGGACGCGGTACTCGACGTACTGCAACAGGAGCAATAAGTGACTAAGGAACGTATTTTATTTATCGACCGCGATGGCACCATGGTAGAAGAGCCGGCCATCGACAAGCAATTAGACCGCCTCGATAAGCTGGCATTTTTACCCGGTGTGATCCCAGCCCTCCTTAAGCTGCAAGAATCCGGCTACAAGCTGGTGATGGTGACCAACCAAGACGGCTTAGGCACCAACAGTTTCCCCCAAGCCGACTTTGATGCGCCGCATAATCTGATGATGCAGATTTTAACCTCACAAGGGATAGTGTTTCAGGACGTATTAGTCTGCCCGCATTTTCAAGAAGACGACTGCGCCTGCCGCAAGCCACGTTTAGGCTTGGTAAAAGACTACCTGCAAGCGGGTCGCATCGACTTTACCGACTCTTGGGTGATTGGTGACCGTCAAACCGACATTCAACTGGCCGAAAATATGGGGCTGCCGAGCTTGCACTACGGTCATGGCGTTGTCGGCCAAGCAACTCTGGGCTGGCCACAAATAGTCGCGCGCCTGTTAAGCCGTGGTCGCACGGCGGCCGTAACCCGCACCACCAAAGAAACCGACATTAACATCTATCTCGACTTGGACACCCAAGGCGGCAGCCAAATTAATACCGGTCTGCACTTCTTTGATCACATGCTCGATCAAATTGCCACTCACGGCGGTTTTCAGCTCAACGTGCTGGTGGATGGTGACTTACACATTGACGATCACCACACCGTTGAAGACACCGCGCTCGCACTAGGCGAAGCCTTGCGCAAAGCTCTGGGTAACAAACGCGGCATCGGCCGCTTTGGTTTTGTACTGCCCATGGATGAGTGCCAAGCGGCGGTGACACTGGATTTGTCCGGGCGCCCTTATATGTCGTTTGAAGGCAAGTTTAACCAAGACCGCGTCGGCGATATGGCGGTAGAAATGGTGCCGCACTTCTTTCGCTCATTAAGTGACAGCTTAGCCGCCAATATTCACTTAAAAGTGACGGGCGATAACACCCACCACATGGTGGAAAGCACCTTCAAGAGCTTTGGTCGCGCCTTGCGCCAAGCCTTAAAGGTGGAAGGCAACGAGCTTCCTTCCAGCAAGGGGGTATTGTGAGCGAGTCGATAAATACAGTGACTAACGCCGCGACTAATGTCGTAATTATCGATACCGGTTGTGCCAATTTGTCGTCGGTGCGCTACGCCATCGAGCGTTTAGGTTATCGCGTTACGGTGAGCCGTGATCACGACGTGATCCTTGCCGCCGATAAGTTGCTATTGCCCGGCGTGGGTACCGCCCGCGAGGCGATGAAAAACTTGGCTGAGCGTAACCTGATTGAGCTTATTGGTCAGTTGCAGCAACCGGTGCTGGGCATTTGCTTAGGCATGCAAATGCTGGTGCAGCACTCGGATGAAGGCGATGTAGACGGCCTAGGTCTAATTACTGCCGACTGCAGCCATTTAGAAGCCAGCGACGGTATTCGTTTACCGCACATGGGGTGGAATCACATTACCCCCATGCCCGAGCACCCGCTATTTAAAGACATTCCCGAGGGTAGCTTCTTTTATTTTGTGCACTCTTATGCGGTACCGGTAGGCGATTATACCTTGGCTACTTGTCAGCACGGCATCACCTTTAGCGCCGCCATTGCTCAAGCCAACTTTTTTGGCGTGCAATTTCACCCCGAGCGCTCGGGTGCGGCCGGTGCACAATTGCTAAAAAACTTCTTGGAGCTGTAACACATGATTATTCCTGCCATAGACTTAAATGAACGGCCGGAAAGTGTCCAACTGCTGACCTATTTTTTGGAGCTGTAAACATGATCATTCCTGCCATAGACTTAATTGGCGGTAAAGTAGTGCGCTTATATCAAGGCGACTACCAACAAAAAACCGAGTATGCCGCATCGGCACAACAACAGTTCGACCTCTATGTCGCTGAAGGCGCAACCCAGTTGCACTTGGTTGACTTAGACGGTGCCAAAGACAGCAGCCAGCGCCAGCTAGATATCATTGAGCAGCTGGTTACCAACACCTCGGTGCCGGTACAAATTGGCGGCGGTATTCGTACCGAGCAAGATGTAAAAGACTTGCTCGACATTGGCGTACAGCGGGTGGTGATTGGATCAACGGCGGTTAAAAATCCAGAAATGGTCGTCGGTTGGCTCAAGCAATACGGGCCAGACCGCATCGTGCTGGCGCTAGACATTAACATTACCGCCGATGGCGAAAAGAAAATTGCCATTGCCGGTTGGCAAGAAGACAGTGGCATTACTATTGAAGCCCTGCTCGAGCATTACCTGCCCGCGGGCCTGTGTAATGTGTTGTGTACCGACATTTCTAAAGACGGTACCCTCACCGGCTCAAACGTGGCGCTCTATCGTGAGCTAGCCGCTCGCTACCCCACTATTTCGTGGCAAGCCTCTGGCGGCATCGGCAACATCGATGACATTAAGGCGCTAACCAATACTGGCGTAGCGGGGGTGATTTTAGGTCGCTCCTTGCTAGAGGGTAAATTTAGTGTAGCGGAGGCAATCGAATGCTGGCAAAGCGCATAATTCCTTGTTTAGACGTTAAAGACGGCTTAGTGGTTAAAGGCGTTAAATTTCGTAACCACGAAATTATTGGCGACATAGTGCCATTAGCACAGCGTTATGCGGCAGAAGGTGCCGACGAGCTGGTGTTCTATGATATTACCGCCAGCAGCCAAGACCGTGTGGTCGACAAAAGCTGGGTCAGCCGCGTTGCCGAAGTTATCGACATTCCGTTTTGTGTCGCTGGAGGCATCAAATCAATTGCCGATGCCGCACAAATTTTAGAGTTTGGTGCCGACAAAATTTCAATCAACTCCCCTGCTTTAAGCAATCCGGCGCTGATCACCGAACTGGCCAATACCTTTGGCGTGCAATGCATCGTAGTGGGTATCGACTCTTACTTTGACGAGACCACGGGTGAGTATCAGGTGCATCAGTTTACCGGTGACGAAAGCCGTACTCAGGTTACCAAGTGGAGCACGCTCGACTGGGTTGAAGAAGTACAGCGCCGCGGTGCCGGTGAAATTGTATTGAACGTGATGAACCAAGACGGCGTACGCCAAGGTTACGATCTTGAGCAACTGCAAAAAGTGCGTGCCATTTGTAATGTGCCACTGATTGCCTCTGGTGGTGCCGGTGAAATGTCGCACTTTAAAGATGCCTTTTTGCAGGCCGATGTTGACGGCGCATTAGCCGCGTCGGTATTTCATAAAGGCATCATCAATATTGGTGATCTTAAGCAGTATTTAAGACAAGAAGGAATCGTTATTCGTGACTGATAACAATAAGCCCGAAAACCAGCTAAACAACAAGTTCACCCCAGAGCAACTCGATTGGGAAAAAGTCGACGGGCTTATGCCCGTGGTCGTGCAAGACTGCCGCAGCGGCCGCGTGCTAATGCTGGGCTACATGAATCAAGATGCCCTTGCCCACACCCTAGAAAGCAAGCAGGTAACTTTTTTTAGCCGCACTAAAAACCGCTTGTGGACCAAAGGCGAAAGCTCTGGTCACTTTTTGCAGCTCACCGACATTAGCACCGACTGCGATAACGACACCTTGCTGGCATTAGTTGAGCCCATCGGCCCTACTTGTCACTTAGGCCACACCTCATGCTTTAACCAGCAAACCTTGCCCGACTTGGCATTTTTGTCTGAGCTTGAGCACGTGATTGCTAGTCGCAAAGGCGCCGATCCTAAGTCCAGCTACACCGCCAGCCTATATGCCAGCGGTACCAAGCGCATCGCACAAAAGGTCGGTGAAGAAGGCGTAGAAACCGCGCTTGCCGCCACCGTGCACGATCACGAAGAGCTCGTTAACGAGTCGGCAGATTTGCTCTATCACCTTACCGTGTTATTACAGCAAGAAGAGCTACAGCTCAGCGACGTGATTGCCAAACTGCAAGAGCGACATAAAATATAGCCGTAAGCCGTAAGCCTTACGCTATACGCCGTACGTTAAAGATAAAAAACACACATACATGCGCCCGCGTGTATGTGTGTTTTTGGCTGCTCTGCGGTCGGTTTTTTAAGCCGTTAAATCATCGCCGTAGTTGTAAGTAAAAGACAAACACTCTCTGTTGTTGGTTCTGTCCTCTATGCCGTCTTACGGGCTTGCTCCGATATCTGCTCTAGATATTAAAGGCAGATCCTGAATCAAGTTCAGGAAGACGGCATCAGACATCGTTATACGTCTTGCGCCGTACGCCGCAATTAACTGGCCCTCACTGCGCACTCAACTTCATTATGTTAAGTACAACGCTTCTAATGCATTAACCTAGCGGCCTAAAAATTAACCGACCAACCAAAAACTGCACGAGCCACACTTGACATGGGCGTGGTGTATGATAAATTTTTATGGCATTGATAACTATTTCTATTATCAATACCACTAAAAGCATAGTGCAACATAATAAGTAGCACCACAGACTCGATATTTTTGCCACGGAAGAACACGAAACGCACGGACACATTAAGCAGAGACCACAAACTGGTTTCCTTGGTTAATGCCTACATATCGCCAGTCAGCTGCGCTTTTCTCCTACAACCGAAGTAAGGATATTAATCATGTCGAATGCTGCCCGTCGCAAGCCTAAACTTAGATCTAAAATTAGCTCCATCGCCTTAACGACCATGATGCTATTTAGCCCATTAAGCGCCAATGCGGCGTTAACCATTTATAATGGCCAGCACAAAGCCGCTACCATCGCCCTTATTGACGCCTTTACTGCCAAAACCAATATTGAAGTTGAATCGCGTCAGGGCTCGAGCAACGAATTAGCTCATCAAATTGTAGAAGAAGGTAAGCGCTCGCCTGCCGATATTATTTACACCGAAGAATCGACGCCGCTGATCATGCTGGCCAACAAAGGCCTGCTGGCAACAATTGATGCCACTGCGCTCGAGAATATTCCCGCCGAATATCGAGATCAAGACGGCAACTGGGTGGGGCTGTTGGCTCGCTCCCGGGTAATTGCGTATAACAAAGAGACTATCAGGCCAGATCAGCTGCCTACCTCGGTGCACGACTTAACGGATGCCAAGTGGAAAGACCAATTTGCCTTCGTTAAAACCAGTGGTGCCTTTCAAAAACAACTGTCGGCCATGATCAAGCTAGAAGGCAAAGAAAAAGCCACCGCCTGGTTAGAAGGCTTAAGCAAAAACGGCAAAGTGTATCGTCATAACAAGGCGGCACTGGATGCGGTTGAGCGCGGTGATATGCCGTTTGCTCTGATCAATAACTACTACTGGGACAGCATGGCCCGCGAAAAAGGCGCAGACAACCTGAACTCAGCGCTGTACTTTATGGGTACCAACGACTTAGGTGATTTAGTTACCGTGTCGGGTGCGGCTATTTTAGCGTCCAGCAAAAATTTAGACGAAGCCCAGCAGTTTATGGCCTTTGCCACCGGTGCAGAAGGCCAAAAAATTCTCACCGACCAGAGTGCGCAGTATCCACTGAACCAAAGTGTAGATACCAATGGGTTAAAGCCGTTCTCTGAATTAACGCCCCCTAACGGCACATTAGACTTAGGCGAATACAGCGACGGTAAAGCCGCCGTTGAGCTACTACAAGAAGTGGGCCTGCTATAAAACTTTTATAGCGCCCGGCGCCCAGCACTAAGCTAAAGACAAACCGCGCCTGTTGTAGTCGCCCATTTAAGTAATCACGCATAACTGATGTGGATTCAGGGGCTAGCTTATCTTTATCGTCACCCTCGCGGGAATGACGGCAGAACCACACCTGTTAAGCGTTATGGTGAAGGATAGGAGCACCAAGCCGATAATCTTGGTGCTCCTATCCGTGCTACTGGGCAGTCTCGTCGGTCGCTCGCTGTTAAATACTAAAGACTCTTTCCCGTGGCAAAAAATGTTTTGAGACCAAGAGCGAATATAATGTGTAGTAAAGTTACTTATAAAAAGCGCACTCGAGCCATTCCATTTGGTCTGATATTACCCGTGGTGCTGCTAGTGTTACTCACCAGCTTACCGTTGTTATATATCGCCTTGCGGGCACACGAAGCCGGCCTCGAACATGCGTTAAATCTCATCTTTCGCAGCCGTGTCTATGATTTACTGCTGAATACCCTAAAACTGGTGACCGTCGTCACGGTGCTAAGCACCCTCATTGGCGTGACCACCGCTTGGTTGATTGAGCGCACCGACTTGCCCAAGCGTAAAATGTGGAATGCACTGGTCACCCTGCCCTTTGCCGTGCCCGCTTTTATTAGCAGTTACAGCTGGATTTCTATATTCCCCAGCCTAGAAGGTTTTGGCGGTGCCATTTTAGTGCTTACCTTGTGTAACTACCCGCTGGTGCATTTGCCGGTGGCCGCCGCGTTGCGGGGTATGGACCCAGCATTAGAAGAAACCTCGCGCTCCTTGGGCTTTAACCGCACCCAGACTTTTTTTAAAGTGATCTTGCCGCAACTGCGGCCCTCTCTGTTTGGCGGTGCCATTCTAATTGCACTACACATGCTGGCCGAATTTGGCGCACTGTCGTTTTTAAATTACGAAACTTTCACCACCGCCATTTTTGATCAATATTACGTGGCCTTCGACGGTGCCTCAGCCGCCATGCTCACCTTGGTATTATTACTACTGTGTTTGGGGTTCTTGGCGCTCGAGCTATTGGTGCGTGGCAAGGCCAAATACGCCATCGCACGCAAAGGCACCCCAGGCATGCTCGAGCACATCGCCTTAGGAGCGATTAAGCCGGTGGCCATTATCGGATTAGTGGTGCTCACCATCTTGGCCGCCGGTGTGCCGCTGGGCATTATCGGCTATTGGTTATTCACCGGCACCTCAAGCGCGCTACATATCAATGACGTGTTTAGCGCCTTGACTACCACCCTTACCTTTGGCTTTGGTGGCGCGGTGCTGGCCATTGTATTTGCCCTGCCGCTGGTGTTTTTAACGGTACGCTACCAAGGTAAGCTGGCCATGTTGGCCGAACGCCTGCCGTACTTTATTCATAGCCTGCCGGGATTGGTGATTGGCCTAACGCTGGTGTTTTTTGCCATTCGTTATGCCTATCCTTTTTATCAAACCACGCTGTTACTGCTCATTGGCTACGCCATGCTGTATTTGCCACTAGCGCAGTCGTCTATTCGCGCGGCATTAATGCAAGTATCGCAACAGCTAGAAGAAATGGCGCGCTCGTTAGGTAAAGGGCCGTTAACGGTTTTTATGCGCATTACCTTGCCGCTGATTACCCCCGGCGTAGGTGCGGGGTTGGCGTTAGTATTTTTGCAAATAATGAAAGAGCTCACCGCCACCTTGTTACTCAGACCCACCGGCGTCGATACCCTGGCCACCAAAGTATGGGAGCATACCGCCAATGCCGAATTTGGTGCCTCAGCCCCTTATGCGGCCTTGTTGATTGTGGTGTCCGGTTTACCCGTTTACCTGTTAACCATGCGCTCTTTTACTCAAGGCAGTAAACAGGCCACGAATCCTCTTACAGCAGAAATTTAAAGGCAGACTATGAAAAAGTTAATCATCCAGAATGTGTCTAAGCAGTTTGGTGACGTTAATGCCTTACACAACGTTAGCCTCGCACTAGATGAAGGCAGCATGTTGGCGGTATTGGGCCCCTCTGGCTGTGGTAAAACCACCTTATTGCGCTCTATTGCCGGTTTTGAAACCCCGAATGCGGGCCGTATTATCATCAACGGTCAAACCGTATTTGGTGAGCAAACCAATATTAAACCCGAACACAGAAAGATCGGCTACGTACCCCAGCATGGGGTATTATTTCCGCATTTAAGTGTGGCAAGAAACATCGCCTTTGGCTTAAGTGACTCGGCCTACTCTCACAAAGAGCAAAAAGCCCAGCGCGTAGCAGAAATGCTGCAACTTGTGGGTATGGCTGGGTTAGGCAAACGCATGCCCCATGAATTATCGGGCGGCCAGCAACAACGAGTCGCTTTAGCACGTGCACTGGCTCCCTCGCCGTCGTTAGTGTTACTGGATGAACCCTTTTCGGCGCTTGATGCGGGTTTAAGAACCGCGCTGCGCGAAGAGGTAAAAGCCACCTTAAATCAGATTGGTGCCACCGCCATTTTAGTCACCCACGACCAAGAAGAAGCCCTGTCGATGGCAGATTTAGTGGCCGTGATGCGCCAAGGTCAATGTGTGCAAGTGGCCGATCCGGTATCCCTGTATAAATACCCTGCCGACATTCACGTGGCCTACTTTGTGGGTGAGGCTATTACCTTAGAGGCCACACTAGACCATGGCCGTGCTCACTGCTGTTTTGGCCCGCTACCTTTAGCGCCGGGCTGCGCTATCGACAGCTCTTCGGCCACTATTATGATCCGCCCCGAGCAATTTGTACCCAGCGCCCCCGCCGAACAACAGCTGGGCGGTCAGGTATTAAAAACCATTTATTATGGTCACAACGCCTTAGTGCATATAAAAACCGACGCCAAATTTGGTGCACAAGAAATACAAATCCGCGTTAGCGGTGCCCACAGCTACACTCCCGGCGAATACGTAGGCTTAAAAATCACCGGCGAAGTAATGGCGTATTAGTGAATGTGAGGCATGAGGGGTAAAGCGTATGAAGTTAAAAGCACAACACAAATGGTAAATATCAACCAACCCCGAGCGTAAGGACGCCTTATTTAGGCAAGGAGTATTCGACCTCTGTAGGCCGGGTTAAGGTTTTTGGTCGATTGAAATCGACCCTAGGATCAGGATGGCTTATTGTTTTTTGTAGGGGCGAATTCATTCGCACAATAATGGTGGCACGGCCTAAAAGAGACCAACCGACCATAAAAATCTGATCAGTTAGTTTTCTAGATTGGTATCACCGTTTTATATTTGCTTGCTGTTGTTTGGCGTGGCTGCTAGATTTATAGTCAAACCTTGTATGTTGGCATAATAAGATGTTTACACCGGCGGCACGTTTAACCCATACCTTTAGTGAGCTAGAAAGTGCACTAAAGGCACTCTCTCAGTTAATTACTGACACTGCTAACACGGCACCAGTGCAGGCTTGCTGCTTTTCGCTACCGTTGGTTGCCACCGGCGACGAGCATGATCCCGTTGCACAGATAAGTGTCCACCGTTTAGACGGTGAACAGGCAATAACGGCAGCTTTAAATGGCTTTCAGCAGTGCTTTATTCAACCTAACTGTTCGGCCAAGGCCAGCTTTCGTCTGCCCGGCTATTTAGTATTGCCAAGCGCAGTTAAGCCCGAGCTACAATCCCTTATTGAGCAGATTAACCGCCTTAAAACCCAGTTTAAGGCGCAGGTGCAAGACGCGGGCAACCGCGACCAAAAATTTGCCTTGGTGCACGACACCCTGCCCGGCCTCATTACTTTGCAGGTATATCGTCACTTAGTGCTGTTGTCCCATGCCGTATCGCGCTTGGGTTTTACTTGGGCTAATAAACAGATTATTCAAAAAATAGATAAAGATGTGCTCATCAAGCAGCTCACCGATGCCCGTTTATCGCCACCGGCGCTCACTCATGCCCAAACCTGGCTGCAATGCGTGGACCGAGAAATTTATGACGTAAAGCGCTTACCAGCAAATGCTGAGCTGCGCTTACGCAGGCCCGTTAAAACCCACCCCATGGCAAATGTACGTTGGAGCGAAGAGTTCACCCCACGCCAGCAACAGGTGAAAGCCCATTTACCCCTGTTATTATGCCAAGATGAGCCGCCGGCCGTTACCGCACTAGAAAACTATCCGCCCACAAAGGTGCGCAAGCGCCGCGCCGCCACCATTACCGATGAAGCGCTGATCCCACGGTTACATATTTATCGCAAACTTCCGTAAAGAGTGCGGAGAATGTGACCATTATGCTGCTGTTTACGGCCAGTACCGGCTTTGGTGGCTTATGGGGCGGTGGTCACTTATGCCGTTAACGCCATTCATCTGCCCTCGGCATTACCGATGGCGTTGGTGATGACATTGTGCACCTGGGTGGCGTTAGCCGCTTATTGGCTGTTAGTTCGGCCTAACTTACCGCGCCCAGAGCAGTAAGAATGCTAAAAGCCGTTTTTTAATGTCGCAGCAAATGATATAAATAGGGTGTCACTTTACAGAATTCCCCCATTAACACTCATCACAAGGATTGAATGATATTATGTTTGAGAACGTCACCGCTGCACCGGCCGACCCTATTTTGGGCCTGACTGACACTTTTCGTAACGATCCTCGTACTGATAAAATTAACTTAGGCGTTGGCATCTATAAAAACGAAGCCGGACAAACTCCAGTATTACGCTGTGTAAAAAAAGCCGAAGCGCGCTTGGTTGAAGAACAAACCACCAAGAACTATCTCAGCATTGAAGGCGTTGCCGCTTATGCTACCGTAGTGCAAAAACTGTTGTTTGGTGACAATGCCGCCATTATTAGTGAGCAGCGTGCTCGCACTGCACAATCACCAGGCGGCACAGGTGCACTGCGCATTGCCGGTGAATTTATTGCCCGCCAGCTCGACACCAACACCATTTGGATTTCTAACCCAACGTGGGCTAATCACAAGGCAGTATTTGCCGCTTCTGGTCTCGATATTAAAGAATACGGCTACTATAACGCCGACACCAAAGACCTCGACTTTAACGCCATGCTGGCAGATTTAGCACAAGCTAAAGCCGGTGATGTGGTGTTGCTACACGGCTGCTGTCATAATCCAACTGGCATTGATCCTACACCAGAGCAATGGCAACAACTGGCCAAACTGGCTGCAGAAAAAGGTTGGTTGCCGCTGTTTGATTTTGCTTACCAAGGGTTTGGTAAAGGCATAGACGAAGATGCTTATGGCCTGCGCGTATTTGCCGAGCATAACGTTGAATTGCTAATTGCCAGCTCGTTCTCTAAAAACTTCGGTATGTATAACGAACGGGTAGGTGCCTTCACCCTAGTCGCTAAAGACACCGACACCGCCAACACCTCGTTTAGCCAAGTTAAAAGCATTATTCGTGCTATTTACTCTAACCCGCCTGCCCACGGTGCTAACGTGATCGCCATGATCGCCGAAGACAAAGCCTTGTATGCCGACTGGTTGGTAGAACTGGCCGAAATGCGCGATCGCATTCAAGAAATGCGTACCCTGTTTGTAGAAAAACTCGCCAGCCGCGGTGTTAATAAAGACTTTAGCTTTATTGCCCGCCAAAACGGCATGTTCTCTTTCTCTGGCCTCACCAAAGCACAAGTTGAGCGACTAAGAGATGAGTTTGGTATCTACATTGTAGGATCAGGGCGCATTAGCGTGGCCGGCATTACTAAGGCCAATATCGACGCCTTGTGCGATGCCATTGCCGCCATCGTTTAATAACGGCTAGCTTGAGACTAAAAACCCCGCAGTGCGGGGTTTTTTATGGTCATACTACACTCGATATACGGTGCTAGGCATAGTTTTGCTACTCGCTTAAACGTATTACTGCACCACAACCGTCCGCTTTACTCCTACCTTCGGCCTTGGCTCTATACATCGCATTATCAGCTCGGGTTAGCAAACTGGCGGCGTTATCACCGTCTTCTGGATACAAGGCAATACCAATAGAGGCACTTACCTGCAACGGGTGCGGTCCCCACGCCAATGGTTGAGCAATAAGCTCTAATAGCGAATAAGACAAGGTAAAGGCACTGCCGTCATCTGCAATTTCATCCAACAAAATTACAAACTCATCACCGCCAATACGGGCACAGCAATCGGTAGCACGAAATCGATTTTGCAATCGCAATCCCAACTCCATCAGCAAGGCATCGCCAGCATCATGCCCATAGTTATCATTGATTGCTTTAAAGCCATCTAAATCGATAAACAACAAGGCAAATGATTGAAAAGTGCGCTGCGACCGATGAATACAGCGCAATAACTGCTCATTTAATAAACTGCGATTAGCCAACCCCGTTAACGAGTCGTACAAGGCTAAGCGCTCTATTTGCTGTTGTTGCTGCTGGCGGTCTAATATTAGCGCGGCCAAATGACCTATACGCTGCACCACCATCTGTTCGTGATCACAGGGATGACTCTGGTAGCGGGGAAAAACTGCGAGAAAACGTTGCGATACCTGTGGGTTAACCTGAATCGGCATTAACCAACATCCCGCAATTTTGTATTGCTTAGCCAACTGTTGCCACTGCTGCCAGTGCTCACCTTTGGCCTGTACCGAGAACACCTGCAACTGACCCAGCTCTAGCCCCGTTTGTAGCACCTGCAGCAAGCGGGCATTTTGTAACTCTTGCAACCGCAAGCAAAGTGATTCAGGCAAACTAGGGCCATTACACACCTGCAGTCGATGATCAGTATTGATTTGCACCACGGCCACCCGACACGACTCTAACTGCTGCTCTAGTGCCAAACAAATATGGTTAAAAATATGATCAATCGACGCGTTACCGGTCGCCATTTCTAACATTTCTCGCTCTAGGCGCAGCAACGCATCGGCTCTTTCACGCTCGGTAATATCTTGGCCGCTATAAATAAGATAACGCAGTGGATAACCGTCTTCCTTTACCTGTTTGACGGTCCAGCGAATATGCATCGGCTCTCCACTGGCATTCGTCATACGGCAGGTGAACGAGCTGAGTTCAGCGGCCTGCATGTTCGTACTAGGCAAATATTTAAAGCCATCCAGCCCAAGCAACATTTTAAAAGACTGACCTTGGAGTTGCTGCTGACTAAAACCGGTATTCAGTTCAACACTGCGGTTTAAATTAACAATGCAACCCGCAGCATCAGTGACCACCACCAGCGCACTCATGGTGTCTAACACGGTATCAATAAATTGCTTTTCTTCAGACTGAGTTTGATGTGCCCCGCGCAACGCTTTTTCTTTGGCGCGCAAGTGCTTTTCGCGACGTACAGCAGTGGTAATATTCTGCAGCTGTACTAATACCACACCGTGATGACGCAAGGGCCGCAGTACCATAGAATGGAATATTGGGCTAGCATCACCTGAGATAAAATGAGCGTGTAACGGCAATAGCTCTTGATGCAGATGATGCGACAACAACCGTGCTAACCCTTGCTCGCAGGCGTCTTTAATGGCCCCCATTACTACGGCAGGTAAGGGGGTATTAAACAACTGGTCTAACCGCTGACCACACGCAGCCTCTGCTGTAACGCCGCTATAGCGCACCAGCCACTGATTCCAAAACAACACCTTTTGCTCTGAATCTAGCAGCATAACGCCATTTTCTATTTGTTCTAAAGCCACTTGGCTTACGTTAACAATAGGCAACAGCGGCAAAGCAGATGCCACTTTCATCGTACAGTTAGCTCGGCGAGATATTCTTGTAACGCGGCTACAAACATATCCGCAGAACGCACATCAATCACAAACGCTAAATAACCTTCTAAGTCTCGCTCACGCAAGCTGAACTTAATTTGTACCAACATGATAAACGAGGTGTTATCTTGATCTTCAGTCAAGGTGAGGCGGTTTAATAAATGAGGGGGATCAACATTAAATATCTGAGGCAGATCAGTTTGAATCTGCTGATTCAACAAGTTCGCTAAGGTTGCTAAACAGTTATTCAGCAAAATATTACCAAGCTCGGCAAGCGTTTCTTGTTCAAGCTCCGATATTTCGCCAATCGACATATCTTCGCCTAAAATAGCGCGTACTAACTCAAGACTGCGTTCTTCAGGAAATAACAGCGCCGCACGACCCGTCATAAAGCCGCTAAAATCTTGCATAACCCCCGCTAACGCACCGGGCATATAGTGGCAAAAGCAGCCACTGGCCTCTGTGGGGTGCAAAAACTGCAGTTGCGGTACCGACAGCAACACTTCATCTTGCACCATTTGCGACAGGGCATTAGCCGCACGACCAATGCCGATGTTCATTAGTTCAACCACTAATTCATGTTCATCGGCAGATAACAATGGGCTCATGGAGCAACCCCAAGAAAGCGGGCCAACTCATCGGGGTTAGTCGGCTTACCCATAAAGGCCATGCCTAATGCTTGCGCTCGCTCGACCACTGGCCGTTGAATGTTAGCCGTCACCAACGCCATTTTCATATTCGGATGGCTGTCACAAAATTCAGCCGCCAGCGTCAAACCATCGCGCCCTGGCATATTAAAATCAATTAATGCCACATCCGCTTGTCGCCCTTCCATAATCGCTTGTGCCTCGTCTGCAGAGGCCGCTTGCAAAATATCGAATTCAGCGCCAAGGGCAGCTAATTGGCGCATTAAGCTAAGACGAGCCACACGGCTGTCGTCTACTAGTAGTAACGTGATGGCTTTCGCGTGGGTCATTGATTGAGTTCCAAATGGATTTTAAACACCCATTATAAAGAAAACGACCATTTTTAAAATGGTCGAGGCCACTATTTAGTCCAAAAAAACAGCCATTATTTACCTTGCTTTATCGCTTATAAGTAATGCCGCATAATCGGCGTGGTTTTTTGCCATTCCCGCGAAGGAACGTCGTTCTCGCGTAGGCAGGGCCAGTGGCGCAGAACGGTCAGCCTGCATGACGCTAGCAAAGACACTGGCCCGACGCATTCGCGAAGGTGTCGAGAAAGGCAAATCAGTCACAGAATCCACATCAGTTATAAAGCATTACTTACCGAAATAATAAACTACACGGCTCATTTGAACCTTTACCTTGGTAAGCTCACTAAAGCTGTCGTATTATCAACCACTCATTGTTACTATTCTGCTAACAAACGTCCTAATTAGTTGAACCTTACATTGACCGAATCTCTCGTACCTCAGCAAACAATACCATCTAGCCGCTTTTCGCGCAGGCGATTGCGGGTATGTGCTGAGTGCGACTTGCTGCTGGCACTGCCGCCTTTAAAAACCGGTGAAAAAGCCGAGTGCCCACGCTGCCAACATACTTTAGTTCGCCGCCACACTAACCCGGCCGAGCGCAGCTTAGCATTAACCATGGCTACGCTTATCACCTTGGCACTGTCGGTAGCATTCCCCTTTTTAAGTTTTAATATCAGCGGTATCGGCAATCGCATAGAGCTAACGGAAACCGCTTCTACACTCATTGGCCTGCATCAACCACTGGTGGCCCTGTGCGTGCTGCTCACCGTTATTATCTTGCCTGCCGTCTACCTCTTAAGCCTACTTTGGTTATGTGTGGGCATTACCCGTGGCAAGCCTTTGCCCAAAAGCCAACATATCGCCCGCACCTTGGGCTATGTAACGCCATGGATGATGGCGGATGTATTTGTTATTGGCACTTTGGTTAGCTTAATTAAAATAATGGGCATAGCCGACGTTGAACTAGGCCTGTCATTTTGGACTTTTTGCTCCTACGCCCTCTTGTTGCTGCTCACCACCCAATCGGTAGACCGCGACTGGCTGTGGCTATATTTAGACTCCGACCCTAAAGCGCCAACCAATGTGCAGCTGGGCGAGTCGGCTTCTGCACAAGGGCTGGCAGGCTGTCATACCTGTGGTTTGGTTAATCGTTTGTCTGAATTAGCCCCCAGCAAAAAACACCATCGCTGTCGGCGTTGCGACGAACCACTGCACCCATATAAGGGCGTGAACAATCAGGCCACACTGGCGCTGCTGGCAGCCGCTGTTATTATGTATTTGCCGGCCAATATCTACCCTATTATGATCACCACGTCGTTAGGGGATACTCAGCCATCCACGATATTAGGTGGCGTATTATCGTTTTTTCAGCATGGTGACTGGCCCATCGCCGTCATTATATTAACCGCCAGCATTTTAGTGCCCGTAAGCAAAATGCTGGCGCTGCTGTGGCTGTGCTATATAGTACGCCAGCCCACATCAACCCTGAGCCAATTAAGCCGTATTCGTATCTATCGCATTACCGAGTTTATTGGCCGCTGGTCTATGGTTGATGTGTTTGTGGTGGCCATTTTAGTGGCCCTTATTCGCAACGGTTCGCTTATGTCGGTTGAGCCCGGCGCCGGAGCCTTATCGTTTACCGCTGTGGTAGTGTTAACCATGCTAGCCGCCATTATGTTTGACCCTAGGGGTATTTGGCAGCCTGCGGCACCTACCCCTCCTGCTTTAATGCCTAATAATGTCTCATCACCCAAGGAACACCATCATGTCTGACACCCAGCGCGCTACGCGTCGGACCCAGCGATCTCTTTCTCCTATTTGGATAGTGCCATTAGTTGCCGTGCTTATTGGCGCTTGGATGGTATACGACAACCTTAGCCGCTTGGGGCCGTCTATTACGCTCATTATGGATAATGCAGAGGGTATAGAAGCAGGAAAAACGCTAATTAAAACCCGCAACGTACAAGTGGGAAAAGTTGAAAAAGTTAGCTTGTCGGATGATATGAACCATGCCGAAATAGTCGCTCGAATGAGCCCCCAGGCCGCCGATATGCTGAACAAAGAAACACAATTTTGGGTGGTTAAGCCACGCATTGGCCGTGAAGGTGTCAGTGGACTAAGCACCGTATTGTCGGGAGCCTACATACAGTTACAACCAGGCAATAGCGAAGAATCGCTGGATGTATTTGACGTATTAGAACAACCCCCCGTTGCACCGCCCGACGCCCCTGGCTTGCGCATTAATCTCATCAGCGAGATTGGCAACTCCATTACCACTGGCGACCCTGTTACGTATGAAGGCTATACCGTAGGCCGCGTAGAAAAAAGTCACTTTGACCCCGAAAAGCGCGAGATGCAGCACCGGCTATATATTAAGTCCCCCTACGAAGTATTAGTCACTAATACCACGCGATTTTGGACCGCCTCGGGCCTAGATATTCGTTTAGACTCTGAAGGCTTTAGGGTGAATGTTGCCTCTTTAGAATCATTAGTCGGCGGCGGCATTACCTTTGGTGTGCCGAATAATGCATCTATGGGCCGCCAAGCTAAAGAAGGAGCCAACTATGTGCTATTTAATGATGAAGACAGTGCTAAAGAAGGCCGCTATGGCGACTACTTAGAATATGTACTGCTAGTAGATGACACCGTGCGCGGCTTAAGCCCCAACGCCCCCGTAGAATACCGAGGTGTGCGCATTGGTACCGTGGTGAGTGTGCCGTGGAATTTTAGCGCGCCGCAACCCGACTCCCTTAGCCGCTTTGCCATTCCGGTGCTTATTCGCATCGAACCACAACGATTTGGCGACAGCGAACAAGATATAGATTTGGCCGATTGGCAGCAACGATTAGAGAAAATGTTTGGCCACGGCTTACGTGCCTCACTCAAAGCGGGCAACCTGCTTACCGGTGCGCTATTTGTCGACTTAAACTTTCATAAAGACACAGTGCCGTTTCAGCGTATGACCTTTGCCGACAAGTCGGTGTTTCCCACCACGTCGGGCAGCTTTGCGCAAATTGAACAAAAAGTGTCTAACTTGTTGGATAAGCTGAATGACTTAAAGATTGAACCCATATTGGATTCGCTGAACAGCACGCTGGTGAGCACCCAGCAAACCATGAACAAGGTCAATGACATTGCCACCTCGGTAGATTCGCTATTAGCCGACCCTGCCACGGGGCAGTTACCGGCCAATGTAAACAACACCATGCGTCAATTGCGCGATACCCTGCAAGGGTTTGCACCCGACTCACAGGGCTATAATGAGCTGACTCAAACGCTGTCACGACTAGAGAAGCTAATGCGGGATGTACAGCCGATAGTACGTACCTTAAGCGATCAACCCAACGCGCTAATTTTTGATAAAAAACTAGCTGAAGACCCACAACCAAGGGCCAAAAAATAATGCGCTTTTTTAATCGTAACTCTGCACGGCTTGTCGCCACACGGCGGTTTAGCAAATCGTTAGCCGGCTTATTAGCCTGCGCTACCCTATTGGGGCTTGCGGGCTGCGCTGGTTCAACGACCGCGCCCACTACCTATATGCTGCCCAGCACCGCAGCCGATCAGCAATATCACAAGCCGCTGGCGATAATGGTGTCGCCAGTGCGCATTGCCGGGCACCTAGACAGTGAAGGCATTGTGATGCAGTTAAATGACATAGAAGTGTATCAGGCTCGCCAGCACCTGTGGGCAGAAGGTATTAGCCAGCAACTGCAACAGCAGCTGCAACAACGACTAGCTATCACCCTGCCACAAGCTCAAGTGGTCAGCAAAGGGCAGCCGCTGCAAGCCCAACTACCAGTACGCGACATTCGGGTTAATGTAACTCGATTTCAGGGGCAACACGGCGGTGGTGCATTAGCAGAAGGCCAATGGCAGCTACTAAACGAAGCAGGAAATTTAATTAAACAGCGCAGCTTTAGCATTAGCACGCCATTAGAAGACGATGGCTACCCCGCCCTAGTGCGCGCCTTAGGCAAAGCCTGGGATCAACTGGCCGATACCATCGCGCTGGAAATAACGAAAGAGTGAAGGGTGAATAGGAATAACACCAACACCTAAACCATCTTTGCCACGGAAAAATAGAGATCAGATCTGAAAGTGATCTTGATGGGTAAGAGCCAAACACAAGTGCACCATCATAGGAGCGACAAGGCCTTACCCCTCAAAGGCTTCTAGGCTCTTGCCTCACATGAACTGCGTCCGTGACTCTCGTAAACAAAGAGGGTGTTGTTCCTTGGCGAAAAAGATCTTTTTCGGCTCCACACTTGTTATGCCGTGCTACTTAAGCAGTCCGGCATAATTTATGTGGATTCAGGGGCTAACTTATCTTTATCGTCACCCTCGCTTACCTTTTTCGCGGGAATGACGATAGAACCACACCTGTTAAGCGGCATTACTTAAAACCAAAACCTATACCGCCTTACCGGCCTTTCCTTGGTATCTGCTCTTTATTTTAACGGCAGCCCCTGAACCTTCGCCATGTTGGGCCACGGCCCATTTATATGGCCACCCATTTTAATAGTGCCCATTTATATGACATTTATATAGCCACCCATTTTAGTCCGGCTGACTAAGCCGTGGACTGATAGAACCAATAACTGGGATTTATTGTCATCATTAGCGAGGTGAGTGACGATGAATTGCCGATTATTTGAAGAGGGATGCCGACTTGAAACAAAACACTAGCAATAAGCATCAATTAGGTAGCATTCAGCCAGCACTAGATTACTCCAGCTGGAGTATAACAGGTCGCATTTGAGAGCTTAGGCGCAATTAAAATGTCAGCTATGCCAATGCCGGCAGCTGCTAGCATTAACCACTCGTTTCTTATCTAAATGCTCACAGTAAAGGGTAAGATCTTCGAGCGACCCTACCGGTCCTTTAAATAAGTGCTTAAATTCATTCGTAATATTAAGCCAGTTATCAAGTGGAATATTCAATCTATTCAGTATATTGGCTGTACTTGCTCGAATAGCTCCTCGTTTATCATCGCGCACCATGCGCCCAGTGTCATCAACCAGTATTACGTAATCTTTGGCATCAAACAGTAAGCCTTTCAGCATATCTTTGTGTTCATTACCCACAAAAGGTAATAATCGCTCCGGCTGCTTACCGTTAGCCGCTGCATTTATCCGACGCTGAATACTGGTGAAGCCGGATTTTTCAGGTGTTGTAGCCTCCTTAGCCCTGATGGGGTTTAAATCAACATATGCCATGCAAGCCAGTACAGCTGCATCACCGAGCAACGCTTGTGACTTAAATCGCCCTTCCCAAAATCGCCCCGTGCAGTCATCTTCCTTATTGGCTTGGCGGGCTATTGGCTCGTTTAAAGCCCGCATAAACCAGCTAATATCCATTAACCGACGACGATACTCTGCAATCGAGCTATTCAAACTGTCGAGCTCATAGGCCTCGATGGGTTCTTCCTTAGCAAATTTCTGCGTCAGCAATGTGCCTTTAAATAACTGATGCCATTGATTAATAACCTCCATACTGGACCAAGCTTGTGCTGTTTCAGCGTCAATTCTCAACACCACATGCAAGTGATTAGACATCACGGCATAAGCTGCGATATCAATCGCAAACACTTGGGCTAATAACAACAACCGCTGCTCTACCCAGCCTCGGCGATGCTCAAATGATTGACCAGAATAGTGGTCAATTCCGCACAAAAACGCCCTTCTCACTGTGCGACTAACGCAGTGATAAAAGGGCGTATCTTCTAAACTCACTTGTGTAGAACGTGGTTTTGGCATCCGAACCTCCTCAAAAATCCAGAATCGAACTTTTTAAGTGTAGATGCCAAGCGAAAAATAAACCCATTAAAATGGGTGTCTTGTTAGAGAGGAGGTGGTTGTGGGTGCTGGGGGTTTGGTTGGAAAAATTACTAATTAACCGAGCAGTTTATTGATATCGGCGGCGGGCATGGGCCGATAATAATAATAGCCTTGTACTGTTAATGGGCCAAAATTGGCCAACAGATTAAGCTGCGCTTGATCTTCTACGCCTTCCACTACTAGGGTTAACGACAATTCTTGGGCTAAATGAACGATGGTTTTTAACAATAATAACGCACGTGGGTCTTGGCTGGCTTCAACCATAAAGTTGCGGTCAATTTTTAGCTCATCTAGCGGAAATTGATGCAAACAGGCTAAGGCGGAATAGCCAGTGCCAAAGTCATCTAACGAAATTTTAAAGCCTAACTCACGTAATCGACCCAACATGGCGACGCAGTTATTTTTCTGCGTCATCATGGTGGTTTCGGTTACTTCTAATTTAATGCATTCTGGCTTAATACCGCAACTCGCCACACACGCTTGCAGCCAGTCGGCAAAATCAGGCTCTCTAAACTGTGGTGCACTTAAATTAACCGATACCACCGGCACTTGGCTATAACGCTCTCGCCATTGCGCTACTTGCATGCAAGCTTGCTCTATAACCCAGCGGTCTAAACGCACCGACTGGGCACTTTGTTCGGCTATAGGAATAAACTCAGCCGGCGACAATGTGCCTAATTTAGGGTGCTGCCAGCGTAATAACGCCTCCATAGCCATTATTTTGCCATCGGTCGGTCTTACTTGTGGTTGATAATATAAGCTCAGCCCTTCGCCAAGTTCATTACTAAGCACATGCTGCAAGCTATGCTCAATTTGTAACTCGCGGTGATGTAAGTCGTGCTGGCGTTGGTCTACAAACTGAAAACGGTTGCGCCCTGCTCGCTTGGCCATGCTGTGTGCATGTTCTGCTGCCTGTAACAACCCAGCATTATCTTCGGCGTCGCGAGGATAAATGGCAATACCAATGCTGGGTTGTAAGCTCACTACGCTTTTATCCGCCAAAATAATGGGCTGCGACATTAAGTTTAATAATTTATCGGCCAACTGTGCCATGGCGGCATCTTGCGCGCGACTGTGGCGTAAAATAGCAAACATATCGCCTTGCAACCGCACTAAAGTGTCTGCTTCATCCACTGCCGCCTGCAAGGTACGCGCTTGCTGGCGCAAAATATCATCGCCCCAGGCTAAACCAAGTTGCTCGTTAATTTGGCGAAAACGGCCAATATCCACCACCATCAGGCCAATACGAATGTTATTACGTTCGGCTTCGGCCAATGCCTGATCGAGGCGGCTGGTTAATAATTGGCGGTTACCGAGTTGGGTTAACGGATCTTTAAAAGTAAACAGACTACGATCGTTGTGCATAGACTGCTGATTCGTCAAGTCATGACCAATCGCCACTCGGTGCGTCACCTTACCCTGCTCATCATTTAAGGTGTTAATGTTTAGCCATTGCAAATAGACTTCGCCGGATTTTCGGCGATTCCATACCTGTCCGCTCCAGCTGCCGGTTTTTTCTAGCTGCTGCCACATTTGCGCGTAAAAGCTTGGTTGGTGACGAGATGACTGCACCAAATTAGGTCTCTGACCAATGGCTTCTTTGGCACTGTAGCCGGTAATGTCGGTAAAAGCGGCATTAACACGCTCGATAATACCGTTAACGTCGGTCACCATCACCGACTCAACAGAGTGTTCAAACAGGTGCTGTAGTAACTGGCGTTTAAAGAATAAACTGTGCTTAGGAGAGTTAGCTAATGAAACGTCGTTAGGATGAGATGCACTGTCCCTAAAATTTAGAGTCGGCTGACGACCTTCCCGATGTTTTGTGGTGTGTTTCACTGCTTGGCATCCTTACCTAACGTTGAATTAGTATTTTTATAGCTGGTTACAGTAGCCAAATGTACCCAGCATGTAAACAGACTGTGTCGATTGGCGTTTGGTAATGATAGCTGCCGTCACAAAAGCCACTTTGCGCAGCATCAAGTTAGCAGCTAAAAAATACAAAGTGGACAATATAACACCATCAATCCCAAACCATTTTTACCACGCTTCTTTGCTACGAGAGTCACGGAAAAACCTCAACACCAAAACCTATTTTTGCAACGGAACTCACGGAAAAGTAGTGATCAGATCTGAAAGGGATCTTGATGGGTAAGGGCTGAGATTAGACACATGCAAAAGTGACAGGCGAAACAGAGCTGAATATTAGGTTGGTTTGGTGTTGTCCCTTATGCCGGTACCGGGTCGTGGCCCGGCATGACGGCCCCGGTATCTGCTCTGGGTTTTGTTGGCGAACGTTTACTCTCGCATTTCGCCGCTGGCGGAACCTATTGACGGCACCAGAGCAAAACCTATTTTTGCAACGGAATCCACAGGCCCCACGGAAAAATTAACATGGGATAAGAGCGAAAAGGTCCAAGTGATGTTATTGGTACGAATAAGCCCTTCGAGCAGCTTTCAGCCATAAGCTATCAGTCAAAGATTAACGCCCAACACTTAAGCCAAAATCAGAGTTTTGCATTTATCTTTGATGTTTTTGTAGCGGCTGTTTTAGCTAGCAGTCTGTCTCTGCGAGATTTAACAGCCATCCTGTTCCACAGGACCAACAGCTTGAAGCGGCGGGCTACAAAAGACAGTGTTTGTCTTTAACTTACGGCGTATAGCGTAAGGCTTAGTGCTGTACCATCGGTTATCGCACCACCTCGCGGCGGTTAAATACTCGGTCGTTACCGCGTTTACGGGCGTCAGAGGTGATGGTTAGTGTTGCCGGAACTATCCAATCACTGCTTGTATCGGGCTTCAACCAATGTGGCACTTTTATCTTGACCGTACCTTTCCATGGTTGTTCATAAGCGGGCACCTCGAGTTCTTTTGCAGTCACTCTCAACTGAGGCGACGGAGAAAGTGAAGACTCTAAAACAGGTTTATTACTAGCTGTTAACTCGTAAGGAAAATCGCTGTCTTCATTCACAGTGTTAATTTCTTTCGAATCGTACTTCAAATAGTAATTTAAATGTGTTTTCATCTCACCGGCCTGCCCAACCGGTAACTCGAGACCGTCCAGTGATAAAAAACCAAAGCGTAATTTATCTTCTTCAGCAGCTAAAGTAGTGTTGCCTGTTACGCCTGACATACTATCGTGAGTATAAATCGTCAATATGAGCGGCAACGATAAGTCAGTTTCAGCAAAAGGCTCATCTTTAATAAAAGCTAAATCAGCTGTATCGACCTTAAGTAAATGTTTGCCGGTTTCCGGCTCAGAGTAAATAAGTGACAATTCGGAATTAGACAGCTTGGTAGCAAGTTGGACTTGGCTATTCGTATCAAGTCCACTGGAAAATTCACCACTATAACTGGGCAACACTTTACCTTGTGTGTCGAGGCCTTGCACTGTAAAACTGGGCGTTGTGTTAAAAGTAATCGGGGCCGGATGGGCCGCATATACAACGTTTCCAGTAATATCTCCGCTTTCTGCTTTTTTTATACGAAGCGAAACTGGTACAGCTCGGCCGATATATTTACTTTCACCTGATGTTGGCATCTTAGCATCCCCATCGGGGATATAATCCGCCTCCCAAGAATTGGTGATGATTTCAACAGCACCAACAATGTCGGGTTTTACTGTATGTTGAGATTTCGTATCATCTTCATCATTAAGCTTAAATAACGTTATATTCCCTGCCATATTTTTATGTGGGTGTTTGGTGACAGCCTGTATCAGGCTATCCGTATCGAATTTTTCTTTCAGCCAATCCAGAGATAGTGGTTTGTTATTTATATCCAGTGCCGAGATGCCAAAATTAACATCATCACCAACAGCCGCTAATACAGTGCAGGTTTCTGCATCCCGTATATATTCGAAGCCATCCTCATCACCACAATTAACGGGATTTTGTACCTGCCAGCTTTTAGGAACAAAAGCGACCTTGTCGGTTAACTTGTCACCGTATGTTTCATCTGGTAATTTTTTCTTAATACTCAAGGTTAATAAATCGGCAACGGGATAACGGATGCTCGCTCCGTTAAGTGGCAACGTCAGCGATTTCTTTTCTTCCAAACTCACATCAACGGCTAAATAACCAGGTCGCATGATTGTTAATGATTTATTTTTTCCACTTTCATTGCCATCAAAGCCGAATTCAACTTCAACTTCTTCATTGTCAATCAAACAGCCGCCAGTTAAAGAAATAGGAGCCATTCCACTTGCATAAGCAGTGTCTACTCTTAGTGTTAACTCGCCATCATTAGAGCCATTATAGCGGCGCTCCACAAAACAAGTTCTAACACCATCGACATAGCAAACTAGATCGTTTTTAGGTTGAGGATCAAGGTTTCCTTTACCTGAAGAGTGATAGCCCAACTCAAACTGATACTCCAGTTGTTCTGCTTTTTCGGTGATGTTCGTACTATGCAATCCTTCAAAATCTTTAAATTTATATAAGTTCTTATATGGTTCACCCTGATTTTTTACGTGCACAGTTGCTTTATTTCTATATAGGTTTTTAGGTGAGCAAATTGCATCGCCGCATGCCTTAACAACAAGCTGAGCATTGCAACTATTAAAGTGCAATTCGTAATGATCTACATCAAAACCGGCTTGTGTACCATTGTCAATAAAGCTTTTTTTATCCATATCAAGATGAATGACATTTACTGCGCCATAAATACCAGCACTTTCATCTAAGTCTAGTTCACCTTCAACGTAAACAAAGCCATAAATTTTAGCACCTTTATCCAGATCAACCTCGCCATCATCTTTGTCGTCGTCGTCGTCGTCATCATCGTCTCGATTCACATATAGGTTTTCTTGCCCATATACAAAAATAGTAACTGGCTGGTCTTCACTACCAAGCTCTGCTTTTTCCTTAAGGTCTAACTCGCTTTCAATATATAACGTGACAGGGCCAACCGTTTCTAGGTTGGATTTTTTTTTTAGCTCTATTTCGTGAAAATGATAATTACCAACAGCTAGATTTAACTTTCCTTTTAGAACCAGCTTATCTGCTGAAATACGACCACTCACATCTGACTTGCTTCCTTTAACCTCTAGTTTTTTATTAGTAAACAAACCGCCTGTGAATTTGGTTTTTTCAATTCTAATGTCTTTATTGGGTGCATATATATTCAAACCCGTTATTTCGCCTGCATTTTTAATGTTTACTTCATCATAAATATAAAAATTAGCATCACCATCAATGTTTAACTGTCCACCATCAATATCAAGATCTTCAATCCAGTAATCACCTGCAGGCAGGGTCAGTGTACCGCCGCCCTCCACTTTAAGTTCTTTAATATGAAAGCTATCAGAGGTACTAGTTAAGGTAATTTCACAATTTTTTTCATCTAGTTTTATTTTTTTAAAATCGTTATCACTATCACTTTTTGATTGGTTACTTTTAGTACATTGCAGTTCACGTGAGGATTTATTTTCTTTAAATTCAGACGGAAATTCAACCAAATCTGGCTTATAGGTTGGCAATAAAGCTGCAAGACCAATTTCGTTACTTAACGTGCATTTCTTCCCATCACATGCACCATCTAAATCATCTTGAAACTTAAAATCAAGGGCTCGATTGTTAGTGCCATTAATATAACTATCATCATCCATATCGATCTCCCCCTGCTCATCATTACTCTGAGCCGCAAAAGGAAAAAGTTCGGCGATGGTTGTGGTTATTTTCGGATCACTTTCTGTGGCTTGGGCTGCAGAGAAAATAGAGAATAGTGTAATGGCTAGCACTAAATTTTTAATGTTCATCGTTCAATCACCTCAACTTCAATGTTTCGTATTACCGTTAATTGGCCTGAGCTACACTCGCCAGTGGCGATAATATTTATTTGCTTAACTTGGCTGGTAAGCGGCGATTCCAGCGGATGAATATACGCACTACATCCCTTTTCAACATATTTATCTGCCTCCGAATAAACTTCATCTGCTTCTATGTCGCCAAGTGAGGCATAAATCTGTTGTTCTAGCACCGACTCGGCAATTAACCGGGCTTTAAGTGCTTTTACTTCATAGACTAATTGTTGGCTACTTTGGCTTGAAAGCGTGCTCATGGCCGCCATTAAACCACCTAGCACTACTATCATAAACAACACGCTAATTAGCATGCTGCCTTTTTGTCGAGACCACGGCTGGCGAAACGGTTTAAGGCTCATAACCCACCTGTAATTGGCTGGACAGTACCAAATCGCCGTCTCGGGTCGTTAAAGTAAAGTCGACGGTGACCAGTTGTGACGCCTGATGATAGTCACCGAAGATTTGTGCCGATTGTAAACCGGTCAACATCCTGCTGAGCTGCTCCCAGCTGCTATTGGAGCGCACCTCTCGAACCAGATCGCCGTTATCTCGCGAACAAAAGCGCACTTGTTCGGGCTTTAACAAGGTGTAGCGCTCTTTGGGGCTATCCGATGTAAAGCCGGTCGGGCTGGTATTGGTAAATGCGTCAGCAAACGCTAATGGGTTAGCCATAGTAATACCCGCTTTTAAACCCACCACATTTTCTGGCAAGTCAGCGGGGTAGCTCTGCCATGCCGCTAGGTCACTATCAATGGCACTGGGGGCGTTAATTGCCATATTAGTGCCGTTCATCGCGGTTTGCTCCAAGCTGATCGGCATAATAAACTCGGCGCTGGCGTCTAGCACTTGCCTAGTATAAGTACCCGCCACCACCACAGGAACATAGCTGATGCAGCGGCTATTCGCACTCACATACACACTGGGCCCATAAGCCAGACTCAACTCGCGGCGCAGTCGCTCGATGGCAAAACGCGCTCCGGCTAAGGCCTGGCCACGTTCGGCACTCGACACATGGTTGTACGCCATATCGCTAATAAAACGCAAACCGATCATCGAGCTAATGGCAATGAGCACTAGCACTATCACCAGTTCGATTAAGGTAAAACCACGATGTTTCATGGCTGATGTTTTATAGAAAAGGCTCATCGGATATTATACCGTTGCAGTTTAAAGACGATATCTGCCCCTGAGTTGATACTGACTTTAATGCTGACCTCTTTATAGGGTGGGTCTTCCGTCACGTGAGTTATATCTACACAGGTTTCTACCATAAAGTTTTGGTATAATTCGGTGCGAGCTAAACTAAGCTGTGCTGCTAATTCATCGCCCTTGATAGGGCCGATTTCATTGTCAGGCCCGGTATTGCACCACAGCTGAAAGTCATCCACCTGACTAAACTCGGTGAGTTTATCGTATGTATCATCAGGTTTATTTTCACAAGCAGAAGCTCCGTCTACACCACAGCGTTTTTGCTCAAATGGGTTATTGGCGGCATCGTATTTTACAGATAGCACTTGCTCGGCCAAGGCTTCGGCTAAGGATACGGCTCGAAATTGAAATACCGGATCGAGTTGGCGAGTATTATTTGCATAAAAAAGCGTGACACCGAGCAACACGATAGCGAGCAATACCAAACCCAGCACAAACTCTAATAAACTAACGCCCGCTTGTTTAAGCTTAACGACTGGTTTGTTAGGTATAAGAGAAGGCATGCGAGAAAATATAAAGCGGAGATTAAGGGCCATGAATATAACCCTCTGGTTCTATGTGTACGGCTTTACCACCGATAGTGATGGTTAAGGTTTTTTTAAGTTGCTCACTGCCAATAAATGGCTGGCCTAATAAGCTAGGTTCGCTTAGAAACTTAGTGTCTGTTGCTGGCTGACCAAATTGTACCGTGAGAGATGGTCCGGTATAAGCAGAATTATTGAAGTCTCTTGTACCGACGAAATATCCTTGGCTCGCATTCGTGTTAATTACTTCTTTACTCAACAAACCAGACTCGCAATTGTTAGCAATGGAGAAGCCGTCAGTATTAATAAACACTTTAGAACAACGAGAGGGCTCAGATCCGATCTTAACTGCTTGTGGATCGTTCATGGCTCTGAGCTGTGCTTGGCGCAATAAGCCCACCAACTTATCGGCTTGCAGGCGGCCTTCAAACTGACTGTTAATCATTAAGCGCGGGGCGACTACTGCGCTTAAAATACCCACCAACACCAACACCAACACCAGCTCGATTAGGGTAAAGCCCGACTGTTTAGATTGCCAGTGAAGTGGAAAGCTAGATTGAAAGTTAAGTAACGAGCTAGGATGGTTCAATAAATAATCTCTTATCAATCACGGTTCTCATTCCTTGTGGCGAGTACTTGAACTTGGCGTTAATAGTAAATGAATGTGCCTTTATGCTTAATGTAGCATTGATTATCATTTAATTTAAATCTACCCGATACCTTGGTTAGCCTAACTGTGTAGTTAAGGCTAACCAAATCACCGGGAAAATAAGGCGGCCTAAGCCGCCTTTTTATTTTATCTTAATTAACAACCCGATGAATTCATGTTCAATAACGCTGTTCCACCTGACACCGCTTCTCTATATACGATTTGACAGTCACTTACATTCTTCTTAGAGGGTCTTATGGTTAATGTGTTTAAGGATGCATCGAGGATATAGGTGTAAGGCTTGCCACTAGGTGTTTTGTCATCACCTGAACCAGCCTCCAGACCTTGCAGAGCAGCTAATATCCCAGTTGGTGCCGCTGCTGGATAGCCATATTTAAACACAACACCAGTGAACTCACCAGTACCGTTCCAAGTGGGACTCTGCTCTTTGCCTTCCAGCACCGCTTTAACATTCGCCATTTGCAGTGCAGATTGCATATTACTACGCAATGCTTTTAAACTAGCGCTATAGGCGTCATTTTGTAAATTTAAGAAACGCGGTGCAGCTACTGCGCCTAATATACCTAAAATCACCATTACTATAACTAACTCAATTAGGGTAAAACCCGCACTTCTTCTCATATGTTGTTCCTTGATCTTGTTGTTGTAAAATTGTTTTGCACGACTTAAAACTAAGTGTACACATTGATATACTTGTCACCAATAATACCGTTCCACTTGGGGCTATTCAACTGTTATTGTTTAAAAAAAGTCCACATGGCGGAAGCCATCCCCCTCAATTTTGCAACGGAATCCGTAGAAGAACACGGAAAAATAGTGATCAAATCTGAAAAGCCGCCCTTCTTTCTTGTCATTGCGAGTGCAGCGCGGCAATCCACCCTTCAGACCTATACCGTGCCAAACCTAGATTGCCGCGTCGCTGCACTCCTCGCAATGACGACGAAAGAAAGCGGTACGCCCGCGTCTAACGCTGTACGCCTTACGTTAAAGATGACCTGTTTCGGTTTCACCTGACGGCGCAGTATAGCACTGGCTCTTACCATCAAAGTCTCTTTTCAGATTTTGTCTCTATTTTCCGTGGGTTCCGTGGATTCCGTTGCAAAGAGTCTTTAGTGTTGCCGGGGTTATGTTTTAGCTGGGCACTATGTCTTTTACTTCCCAACCAAACCGACCATGTCCCACATGGGGGTAAAAATACCCAGCGCCAAAATCAATACCATGCCAGAAATAGCCACGATCAGGATGGGCTCGATTTTAGAGGTGAGGTTAGTAATGTCGTAGTCGACTTCTTCCTCATAAAACTTGCCTGCTTCCATCACCATTTGGTCTACGCGGCCGGTTTCTTCACCCACCTTAAACATTTGCAAAATAAGCGGGGTAAACACGCCGCTGTCGGTGGCCACTCGCGACAGGCTATTGCCCGAGGCTAGTTTGTCGCCCATCTGCAATATGGCCTTAGTTAAATAGGCATTGCCAGTGGCGTTACCGGCCAAGGTAAGTACTTGTACGATCGGTACCCCCGCACCCAGCATCATCGAAAAGCTACGGCAAAAACGCGCCAATAAAATGCGTGTTACCAAGGGCCCAATGATGGGGATGCGCAGTAATATGGTGTGCCAACGCAGTTTGCCAGACTTGGTTTTCACATAGCGCATGAGTAACACTGCGCCCACTATGGTACCCACTACCATGTGCCAAATGTAGTTGGTAAAAAACTCCGAAGAGCTGATCAGCAACCGTGTGGTCCAGGGCAAGTCGGCGCCTAGCCCGGCAAAAATGCCACTAAAGGCGGGAATAACATAAATGTTCATCACCACCATGGCAGCGACCATGGCGATAGACACAAACATGGGGTAGCGGGTTGCCGCTTTTACCCGTCGTTTAGTATCTAATTCCAGTTGAAAATAATGAGCCAGTTGCAAAAAGGCTTCTTCTAGCTGACCGGTGCTTTCACCTACGTCAACCAAAGAGACAAACAAACTGTTAAATATATGCGGGTGTGCCGCCAAGGCATTAGACAGGGTTTGCCCTTGGTTAAGAGCGCCGGCCACCTCGTTGAGTGCGGTGATCAGTAGTTTGTTATCGGTGGTGTCGCGCAGCCCTTCAACGATGCGCAAAATGGGAATGCCGGCGCGGGTAAGCGAGGAAAACTGCCGACACAAAATCAGTAATACTTCGAGCTTAACGCCACCGTGCAAAAAGGCTTGCCACTTAAAACCACTTTTAATGTTTTTACTGGCTTCTTTGATTTCTACGGGCATTAAGCCGGCAGCAATCAAACTGTCGGCGGCGGCGGCGGCAGACGTCGCTTCAAGCCGCCCCTGGTTAAGCTCGCCACGAGCGTTACGCGCTCGATACTGAAAATATGCCATCAGTCTATCCACTCACTTAAGCGCAGCACTTCACTCAAGGCGATGTCGCCAGCCCGTGCCAATTTAAGCGCTGAATGAGCCAAGGTAACATAGCCGGCATCATTGGAGACTAACTGGTTAAAGCTTTCTATATTTTGTTCGCGCAGACTGTCGGCCATATCGTGGCTAATTTCTAGCCACTCATAAACCCCTAACCGCCCTTTAGCACCGGTATGGTTACAACTGGCACAGCCAGCACCTTGATAAAAGGTGCTGGCTGTGCCAGGACTTAAATATTGCAAAAATTGCTGCTCGCTTTGGTCAAGCGGGTGTTCAACCTTGCAATATTCACATAACCGGCGCACTAAGCGTTGGGCTAATACGCCTTTTAGGGTGCTGGCCACCAAGTAACCGGGCACGCCCATGTCCATTAGTCGTATTGCGGAGCTGGGGGCATCGTTGGTGTGCAAGGTGGATAATACCAAGTGACCAGTAAGTGCACCGCGCATGGCGATTTCGGCAGTTTCTTGGTCGCGCATTTCACCAATTAGTAATACGTCGGGGTCTTGGCGCAGGCTGGTACGCAAAATGCCAGCAAAGGTTAAGCCGGCTTTGGTGTTTACCTGCACTTGATTTACCCGAGACAGCTGATATTCCACCGGATCTTCGGCGGTAATAATTTTCCGCTCCGGCGTGTTCAGCTCGGTTAGCGCACCGTACAGCGTAGTGGTTTTACCGCTACCGGTGGGGCCGGTGACCAGAATAATGCCGTTGGGGCTGGCTAGCTTGCGCCGAAAAGCGCTAAGCAATTCAGGCGGCATGCCGGCTTTATCTAGGCTACGAATACCTTGAGACTGGTCTAATAACCGCAAGACCACGGATTCACCAAATTGTACGGGCATGGTAGCCATACGAATATCTACGGGGCTGCCTTTGATGGTTAAGGCAAAACGGCCATCTTGGGGTAAGCGGCGCTCAGAAATATCCAGCCCGGCCATTATTTTAAGTCGCGACACTAACGCCGGTGCTATGTTGACTTCTTTTAGCTCGGTCTCTTGTAAACGACCATCTACGCGCATGCGAAAGCGGATTAGGGTTTTATCGGGTTCAATATGAATATCAGATGCGCCCACTTGCAGCGCATCTTCAAACATCGAATACAGCAGCTTAGCAACGGTGGCATCGCTGTCATCTAGCCCTTCGGCTTCTATAGTGGGTCTGCGAGGGGCGTTTTCGCCTTGTAACTGCTCGGCAAGGTTGGCGATGTCGTCGGTACGGCGATATAGCTGATCGTACAAGCCAAATAACTGGCTTTGTGGGGCGACCGCTAAGTGTACTTCTCGCGGCGATAATAAGTTACTAATGGCGTCTTGAGTATCAAGATCGGCGGGGTCCGATAACACTACGGTGGCTTGCATGTCGTCAGCCGAGATCACTAAGGCACGATGGCGGCGCGCATACACCTCAGACAATAATTTAACGGCTTTGGCGTCGATATCAATTTTATTGAGGTCTAATAACGGCAAGCTCAATTGCTCAGCTACAAAGCCCAGCAGCTCTAGCTCGGTTAATATGCCCATTTGCACCATGAGTGCACCAATGCGCCCGCCTTCGGTTTGCTGTTGCGCCAGCACGGCATCTAGCTGCTGTTGGCTAATCACCTGATGATCGATTAACAGCTCACCAAGGCGCTTAGTTAGTTTGTGCTTTGACATTTTGCTCCCGTTGCCCTAGCTGCTGATCTACAAAACGTTGCGAGGCTAATCCTAAGTCGGCGCTGGCCTGAGCCTGCATAAACGCGGTTTGGTATTCTTCACCTAGCTCGCGCTGACATAAGCCCAACCCTAACCACCAAGAGCCCACTCGGCTGTGGGCTAATAATTGGCGATAAGTCGCAATAGATTGCTCACATTCGCCGCTGCGCCTCGCTACCTCTGCTTTTAAACTGTAATAATCTAAGTTTTCAGCCAGCACTGGGTTGGCTTCACTGAGTTGCTGTAATGCTGCAGCAAAGCGCTGTTGCTCAGCTAATAATCGCGCCAAGGTTAACCGCAAGTCGGCCTGCTTTGGGGCTAATTCTAACCCTTGTTGTAATACGGCACGGGTTTGCCCCAAGGCACCGCGGCCATATAACAACGAGGCCAAGCGCAAGCGACTGTCGTGGGCATCTGGATATTCTGCCAAGACTTGCGCTAATTTTACCTCTGCTAACGGCCAGTTATTGTTAGCTAAAGCGCTATCAACTTGAGCATTTATTTCCGATAGCCACTCGCTACGGCCTAGCACCACTTCATTAAAATCCAGTTTGCTTGGGCCACGAACGACCGGCTTAGGCAGACTGACTGTTTGAATGGGCTGCTGACTTGCGGACTGCCGTAAAAACTCGGTGGCAAAGGTGTCAATATCCGCATCGGGTAAGTTCACCATTAAGTCCGTCATCGGCACATTGGCATAGTCAGGTGCTGCCAGCTCTTGACCGTGCGCCAGCAAGGGGGGCACTTGCCATACCAACAGGCACACACTCGCCAGCCATAGCGGTTTTTTAGCCGTAAGCTTGGCTATTATTAGCCGCATCATTACAGGCGGCTCCTATCAATTTGGCGTATTGGTTGTTGTTGCACACTAACGTTGACACGACTCGGTGCAGATTCAGACATGTTCATGGCACCACTGTCTACATTACGTATGGGTTGCTGCTGTTCTGGATACCATTTATCCAATAAATCGCGTGAGCGCTGTAGTTCGTCTTGCCAGGTGTTTTCAGCTACTACTACTGGGCGTAACATGATCACGAGTTCGCTTTTGATCGTTGTTAAATTACGGTTTTTAAACAAGTTACCCAATATCGGAATTCTACTTAAAACAGGTACACCACTGTTTACTTCTCTTTGCTTTTCTTGCATTAGACCACCGATGATGATCATCTCACCGGAGCGGGCTTCTACTATGGTGTCGGACTCGCGCACCGTGCTGCGGGCTAGCGGTAAAATAACTTCACCGCCATTAACGCCAAAGTTAATGCGTTTTTCGCCGTCGGTGACTTCACTCACCGTAGGGTGTATGTGCAGTAGTACTCTGTTGTCGTCCGATATTTGCGGCGTAACATCCAGTGAGATACCGGAGAAAAATGGCTTCAACTCGATATCAGGTGACTGTTGAGTGCCACCACTACTGTTGGTTGTGGTTTCCAGCGTAAAGTTGGTGACGAAGTACTCGTCGGTACCCACTTTTATCACCGCTTTTTGGTTGTTACTGGTGGTCACTCGAGGGTTAGATAAGGTGTTTACTTCACCCTGGGTTTCTAAAAGACTAATCGCTGTCGTAAATTTACCATCGGT
Organism: Oceanisphaera ostreae; assembly: GCF_042676125.1. NCBI lineage: Bacteria > Pseudomonadati > Pseudomonadota > Gammaproteobacteria > Aeromonadales > Aeromonadaceae > Oceanisphaera > Oceanisphaera ostreae. The sequence goes on along the minus strand of NZ_JBHTJS010000002.1, from coordinate 20,660 downwards.
AAAGTTAAACACCGCGCCGCCGCCTAATAGATCCGTTACTGGGCTTGAAAACCCAGGAAAAGGATTTACATTACCAGTTACACGGGACGGGGGTGTTATTTTTGCGCCAGAACCTGATTGTAGTTGCTGCCAATCAATACCTTGCTCATAACCATCGCTTAGTTCAACTTCAACGATGCGCGCTTCTAAAATAACCTGGCGCTTCAACTGTCGTTCGGCTTGATTTAAAAAGTCTTCTACTAGCGCTAACTCATCAGGGGCGGCGCGAACGCTCACTAAACCCGCTTGCGGGTTAGTCACTACTACGCGATCATCTTTGCTACCGATCAAACGACTAAGTGCTGATTCAAGATCGGCCCAAAAGTCATTGGTAGACTCAGTACTAATGCGAGTGGAGTCATTGGTGCTGCTGCTTTCACCATCTGAATTGGATAAGTTACTACCGCTAATGGCGGTTTGCGATTGGCCTTGGCGCGATAACATCAGGTAGTTTACGTTAAAGGTACGAGAGCGTACGCCATTAGGAAACACCTGATATACGCCATTTTTATGCTCTATACCATAACCATATAGTTGCGAGATGGACGCTAAACTGTCGCGTAGTGTCGCTTGGCGTAAATTAATACTAATGGTGCCATCAACGTCGGGGTGAACAGCAACACTAATGCCATGCTGTTCGGCCAAGGCATTAAAAAAGCTTTTAGCGCCTACATTATTGGCGGCAATATTAAAACGGCGCATTCTTGGTTCGGGTAATTGCGCGGCTCGTGTTGAGGGCACGTTAAGTAATTCATTTTCTACCGCGCTGGGCACCGCATCGGGCCGGCTATTCAACGCTTCATCTAGTGCCGCCTTGGGTATAGAACCATCGGGAGTGGCAATACAAGCTGCAAGTGAGGCGCCTAACAAGGCTACCGCTAAAGGTCGTAGTGTTAGATTCATTAGTTACTCAGCGTCGATAATGAGGGAAATAACGTCAGTGTTAGGGGCTCACTTTGCCCTTCAAGCAACACTTGGGTCGGTTGAATACGGGCCAAGCGGTAGTCTTGCACGGTGTCACCCACGTGATAGCGCTGCCCGTCAATAATGGCACTGGCTCTACCGCCGCTAAAAATGGCTTGCAGCTTTAATGAAGCAGCAAGTTGCACCTGCTCTATGGGTGCTATTACCTCAATAGGCGCATTTTGCAGTGGCCGAGTGGGGTCTTGTAACCCTGGGCTGGTACTCAGCAGCAATAACAATAATGAATTAACCACGTAACAGCTCCTTGTATTGGCTAATAGTAAAAAAGTCGAGCCTAATGCTGGCGTCTGGGTAGGTTTCTAACTCAAATTCAAGACCGCGCCAAAAAATACGGCCAGACAACTGCTCTAGTTGTTTTACGTAATCAAGTAGCTCCATATAGCTACCACTCAGCAACAGGCTAATATCGTGTCGGTATAAAGGCTCGCTATATTCTTGGTCACTTTGCTGACTATTTTCATTCGTACTGGTGCTCGGGTTTAATCGCTGAGGAGGCTGATTGCTCAACTCAAGCAGCTCTAAGCCCTTGCTTTGCTCTAGCATGGTCAGCAATAAGCCCGACATTTGTTCTGGCTCAACTAAGGTACGCATTCTTTCATCAACGTTGTCGTTAAGTTGACTCAAGCGCCGATTAAGCCGCGCTAGCTGCTGCGCATTATCGTTATTGGATAATTTTGCAATACCTTGGCTCATTTCGACTTTAATTTGTTCTTGTTCTGCCAGCTGGCGAGTGAGCGCCTGTTGCTCAGTTTGATACTGCTCTACGCTAGCCTCCAACGTAGATTCATACAATACCAGTCCTAGCCAAGCCACTAACGCCCAACAAGCGCCCAGCACTAACCAGCGTTCACGCTGAGATAATGCAATAAAACGGCTGTGCAAATCTTCTATTTGCTGCTTGATAGCACTCATGGCGTCACCTCCGCACTGTAGAGGCTGAAACTTAAGCCGCCTTCTGGTTGCTGACTGATGGCCAGTTGACCAAAACCATGGCCGCGCAAGCTGCTACGTTGCTCAAAACCCAAGATCCAGGCCGGCACGGCACTGGCCTTGGCGGCTTCACCACGCAGCACCATTTGTTTGCCTTGCAGGGTTAGCCCTTTTAATGCCACCCCTTGCCAAGGAATATGCGCCAAATCATTTAAGGTATTGGCATAAGAAACCAAGTTTTGTTGTGACAGCAGGCTAAGCAATTGCTGACGGGCTCTAATGTTTTGCTCTATGCGATCATGTTCCGTGTCGTCTTTGCGGCCCGTTAGTAGCGCTAAGGTTTCACGCAGCTTATCTACATTGCGGGTATCGGCCATTAACGTGGCTTGCAAGGTGTTATTTTGCTGTTCAAGCTGATAGCGAGTGAAGCCTGAATATGCGAACACCAGCCCCCACAACACTACAATGGCCAAGCTGACTCGCCATAATGTAGTTATGCTGGCTGGGTCTTGGCTTGGCTTTAACGCGGCTTGATAAAATTCAATGCGATGCTTCACGCTTGCCCCTCTTTTAATATGCCTAATGCAGGCAAGCTCATTGGGCTTAATGCACCAGAGGTTAGAGATTGAGGCTTAATATCAAACACCTGACTAATGGCGTCGGTAATAGCGGGAGTTACGCGCTGCGGTAATGCGAGATACCACTTATCTGGTGCGGTAAGTTTAAGTTGGCCTACGGCATAGTCAATGCTGCGTTGCAGCTCAAGCAATAGGTTGTCGAACACAAACTGATCGGCAGACATACTTTCATCATCTAGCGCTTGAAACCCCCGAATAGTGCGAGAAAAGTGCCATTGGCGCTGATGAATAAAAGTAAGTGTTAGCTCTTGCCCCGGCACCTTATGTAGCAATAAGCCACGCACTTCTGGCGCTAACACGTTAGCAATGGCTAATTCATCTACACCAATGGTGGCAATCTCACATTGGGGAGTGACCGCTTGTACCAAGCTTGCTAGTTGCTCTCGCTTACTGCTGTAAACGGCAATGCGCGCTTGCCCTGCTGGGCCTGCGGGCAAGTCGATATAGTCGAATAGTAAGCTTTCGACAGGAACATCGACCAAGTCACGCATACAAAAAGGCAGCGCTTGCGCCAACTCTTCATCGGGCATCGCCGGCTTTTCTATTTGACTCTGTTTATACCACTGCCGATTAAGCGCAATAGACAAACGCCGCCCTTGCCACTTCTGCTCTTCAATAAAGGCACGAAGGGCGGCAGGCACAGACTCACCTTTGCCAACTGCTCGCTCTAGCACTTCGGTAGGCTTTAGCTCATCAATGGCCAGTAAGTGAGTGGGAGTAATGTAAAGGCCTACCGCAGAGGTCGCGCGACTAGGTTTTAACCAATTAGGTACAAGTTCCATTTTTACCGCACAAAACAAATAAAGGGCTAGTATAGAGAGTTAAAAGCGTTTAAGAAACAATAGATTACCAAAGTAATACAACTTTAATTATGAGTTCTATCACGCTTTCTCATTGATTGATATTAATGGTGTTCACAGAAACGTCAGCGTTAAATAAATGACCAGAGGAATGGTCAACACCGACATAAGGTTACCCAACAACACGATGCTGGCCATTTTATTCGGCTGGCATTGGTATTGCTCACACAATAAGTAATTAAGCACCGCCGGTGGCAACATGACCGACAACGCTAATAATTGCAGCCACTCAGAGGTGAGTGGCAACCACCACGCCACCAGCAACAAACTAAGAGCACCGGCCAGCAAATAGCTCATATTGACCTTAAAGGCCAAGCCGAGTTCGCCCACCTCGCCACTGGCTAAGCGCACGCCTAAGGCAAATAACATTAGCGGTACCGCAATTTGCCCCAGCAGGTCGGCACTGGTGTAAACAAATTCAGGTAAGGCACTGCGATGCTCTGCGAGCAACAAGCCCAATGTTGCCGCCCACAATATGGGACTTTTAAGCCACTGCCAGCGCCCGGCCTCATGTGACAAGATAAACAGGCCAAGAGAGAAATGAATAACGTTAGATAACACAAACAAAATGATAATGGCGCCTAGCTTATCGTCACCGTACGCGAGCATCATCAACGGTATGCCAATATTGCCGGTGTTACGAAACATGCCACCTAGCACTAAGGTGCGCCGCTCCAGCCCCTTAAACTTGAATAGGCATAGCATCAACCCCGGCAACAAGATCACCAAAACACCCGCCACAATCAGCGGCCAGCTGGTGCCTATTTGTATTGGGTTGGCGATAAGTGCCGAAAATACTAATGCGGGGCAAAATACCGCCACGTTGGCCAAGTTGACAAAGCTCATGTCGGTATTACGTTGGCGACGGCCAAATACAAAGCCCACGGACACCACGGCAAACACGGGAATAACGATGTTCAGTAAGGTTGAAAACATAGGTACCTTAATATCAGCGCCGAGCGTCCGGCGCCAAGCACAACAAAAGACGGTGTTAGCCCTTGAGACGCAAAACCTCTTGGCAACGGAATTCACTTACCAACCCCAAGCGTAGGGTCGCCTTATTTAGGCAAGGAGTATTCGACCTCTTTAGGCCGTGCTATGGTTTTTGGTCGATTGAAATCGACCCTACAGAAGACATAAAAATCTGATCGGTTAGTTTTCCAGATTGCTATTCTTCAGATTTGCTCGCTATTTTCCGTGTTCTTTGCGGCTTCCGTTGCAAAAGTGGCTTGTCTCTTCGGCTCGGCTACTTTCTAACAGGCATTAAAAAGGCGCCATTATGGCGCCTTAATATACTGCTGTCTAGCCGCCCTACTGGGCTTGCGAAAATGAATTAGCCGTAACGGCTAATGGCTAAGCCACTGTCGTCAATTTCGGGCTTATGACCACTAATTAGATCGGCAATTAATTTGCCTGAGCCCGGGCCCATGGTCCAACCCAGGGTGCCGTGGCCGGTATTCAACCACAGGTTTTTATAACGAGTAGCACCAATAACAGGCGTGCCGTCTGGGGTCATGGGGCGGAAACCGCTCCAGAACTGGGCTTCTTCTAAGTTGCCACCTTCGGGAAATAAACTTCTTACCGACTCGGAAATGGTGTCGCGACGAGCCTTGGGCAGGTCGGTATTAAAGTCAGCCAGCTCAGCGGTGCCAGCAGCACGAATGCGATTATCAAATCGCGTAATGGCAACTTTATAAGTTTCATCCATGATGGTGGACTGCGGCGCATCAACATCGCTTTTCACATCTAGGGTCAGTGAATAACCTTTAACAGGATATACCGGCAGACGAATGCCCAGCGGGCGCAACAAGAACGGCGAATAGCTGCCCATGCACACCAGTACCTGATCGGCAGTTTCTAAGCCATTTGAAGTTTGTACGCCTTTAATTTGGTCGCCGTCATTCACCAGTGCTTTTATTTCGGTATTAAATTTAAACACCACTCCCAGCTGCTGACACTTTTTCACTAATGATTTGGTGAATAAGTTACAGTCACCGGTTTGATCCGCAGGAAAGTGTAAGCCGCCTACTAACTTATCTTTTACTCGCGCCAGCGCCGGTTCGTTAGCAATACAGTCTGCTACGCTGAGCATGCTGTGGGGTACATTAAACTCTTGCAGTACTTTGATGTCTTTTGCGGCGTCATCAATTTGTTTTTGGGTACGAAATACCTGCAGCAGCCCTTTTTTACGGCCTTCAAACGGCAGTTGCAGCTCATCTTGCAGGCTATTAACGCACTGGCGGCTATATTCAGATACCCGCACCATGCGTGATTTATTCACGCTGTATGATTTTTCATTACAGTTGGCCAACATAGAAAACATAAACTGCCACTGCGCAGGATTAAGGCTAGGACGCACTTTTAAGGGCGCATGAGACTGAAACATCCACTTAATAGCTTTAAGCGGGATGCCCGGCGCTGCCCAAGGCGAGCTCATACCAAAAGACAACTGGCCTGCATTAGCAAAACTGGTTTCTTCAGCAGCATCTGGCTGGCGGTCAATAACCGTTACTTCGTGGCCTTGTTGTGCAAGATACCAAGCGCTGGTTACACCCACTACGCCACTTCCTAATACTAATACTTTCATCACTTCCCCCAAGCAAGATGCTTCAATAGCGAGAATATCCTCTAAAAAAGACAGAAAATCCAGAGTAAAAAATATCGCCAGCTAATCACAAAATAAGCAGCATATGGCCAGCAACCCCGTGGGTTATCTCTTTATCTGTAAGGTGTTTGTGCTACAGAATATAATTCTACCCTTACGCTAACTATTGAAATTAAACTCTAACTATAAATTTATGTGACAACGACATCATTTTAATGAAAAGAGAGAGGTGATGAAGCTGGAAGCGCGAAGCCTGTCACTTAGTCACATCTTTTGATTGTATTAAAAGTAAGAATGAGGTGGCGTAATGTAGTCGGCTCGCCTTGCATAACTGCCGAACAAAGGTTTCGAGCACGTATACTGTCGCACTATTACTCATATTATAAGAAGTAGAGTCAACAGGGGGCGTGTTGTCTAGGGGCCATGTTTTGAATAAAGAACATTCGCACAAAAATAATAGCTGGGCCTAAAGAGGTCGAATACTCTTTGCCTAAATAAGGCGACCCTACGCTCAGGATGGCTCCTTGTTTTTTGTAGGGGCGAATTTATTCGCACAATAATGGTGGCACGACCTAAAAGAGACCAACCTACAAAACTAACGTGAGACCTTGACACCCAACAGAGTATCTACGTTCGTGATGGGGTGTTTGCTCTGTGTTTTTTTACTTAGATAGATTTAAATCGAGCTGCTGCCCGAAAGCAACTGATTTGCGCCTGCGGCACAATGCGAGAGCAAGCGTTCGCCTACAAATCTAGGCAACTCCGTGCCCATGGGAGGGTAGAGTGTGTCTGTTCCGCCGACCCTCCGCACCAGGGAAGGTGTCGAGGGTCGTGGTTTGGTAGGATTTGCGCGATGCTTTGTTCATCATTCAACATTAAAAATTAAGCATTCAACATTGCCCTTAGAGCTCGGCCTGCATGCGCTTTATTTCTGCGAGTTGGTGGGTTAATGCGCTTATTTGCTCAACCGAAGGTCTTTGTTCACGCTCTAGTGAGAGCCGCACATTATGTATTGGCTCAAGTAATAATAATAAGTCACAGGCTTTGGCTTTTTCTGCCAGTGCGTTCATTAGTTGCTGGGCTTGCGACCAGTCTTGTGCTGCCACTAATGCTTGTAATAACCAACCAACGTCTTGGTGCTGATCAATAAACTCGCGCTGATCGTTCAACTTACTTTTCAGCTTACTCTGCAACTTACTCTGCAGTAATGCAGCCTCTAGGCTGTGTGTGCTGGATAAGGATGGCGTAGCCGGAGTCGGACTTAGCGCGCTTGCCGAGGGTGACAATACCTGTGTCAGCGCTTGGTATAAATCAAAACGGTTCACCGGTTTAGTTACATAGTTGTTCATGCCCGCCGCCAAGCTGGCTTCTCGATCACCGCGCATGGCGCTGGCCGTGAGCGCGATAATGGGAATGTTGTGATTGGTACTAAACTTGCGAATTTGCCGCGTGGCCTCAATGCCATCGAGTATGGGCATTTGTAGGTCCATTAAAATGGCATCAAAACTGTGTGTAATCATCAGCTCTACTGCTTGGCGGCCGTTATCTGCCAAGGTAACCGCCACATTCACTTGCTTTAAAAACTCCACAATAAGTTGTTGGTTCATGCGATTATCTTCTGCCAACAATATTTTTTTGCCGCGTAACTGGTTTCGATAATAAGACAAGTCTAATAGATTTGCGCCCGGTGACGCTTCCTGTTCAACTGAGCCGCACTCTAACAACTGTTGCAGGCAGTGCTTTAAGCTATATTCGGTGACGGGCTTAGGCAAATAATACGTTAAGCCGAGCTTGCGCATTTGCGCTGCTAGTCGGTCTTGGCCAAACGCGCTGGTAAGTGCCAACTTAATGTGGCTTAGATGGGGTTGCTGCTGTACAAATCGCGCCAAATCTAGGCCACTGTCTTGCCCTAAGCGGTAATCAATGAGCATGACGTCCAGTTCGCTACCTAGTTTTAATAGCATTTCTTTAGCACCCAGTATGTCTGGCGCACTGTATACCACCATTTTTTGTTGGCGAAGCAGTTGGCCGAGCACCTCTACGACTAAGCTATTGTCGTCTACCAGTAATACTTTTCGCCCTTTAAAACGGGGGCTGATTTCAGATCGCACCGTGGTAGCTGCTTGCAGTGGCAAATTAACGCTAAAGCAAGAACCCTGCCCCGGTTGGCTGATGACACTAATAGTGCCTTGCATCAATTTTACAAGGTGCTGAGTAATGCTCAGGCCTAATCCCGAGCCGCCATATTTACGCGTGGTGCTTGCGTCTACTTGAGTAAAGGAATGAAAAAGGCCCTCTAATTTTTCAGGTAAAATGCCAATGCCGGTGTCGGTGATCACAAAGCATAATTGTGGTTCGGGGTCGTTACTAATAGAAACTGCAAGCACCACTTCTCCGCGCTCGGTAAACTTAACGGCATTGTTGACCAAATTGACGAGTACCTGACCTAAGCGCAGCGGATCTCCGCGTAAATTTGACGGTACTGCGGGGTCTTTGATAATAATGACTTCTAGCTGCTTGTGTTCAGACATATCGGAAAATAAGCCCGATAACCGCTCCAGTTGCTCGTTGAGATCAAACTCTATGTCCTCTAATTCCAGCTTGCCCGCCTCTACTTTAGTTAAGTCTAAAATATCGTTAATCAATAACAGTAAGTTGTCGGATGAGTTTTTAATTTTCTTTAAATATTGCTGCTGCTGCATGACCAAGGGGGTTTGTTGTAGCAAGGATGCAAAGCCAATGATGGCATTCATGGGCGTGCGTATTTCGTGGCTCATGTTAGCCAGAAAATCAGTTTTAGACTGTGTTAACTCTAAGGCGGCTTGGCTGGTTTCTCGCAGTTGGCGGTTGCGTAACATCAGCATCACTAAAGCTAAACTAAAGCCAAGTAACAGCATTAAAAACAGCATTAACATCGTTTTTTGCCAACTACCATCAACCTGTTGGCGCCATGCTTTGCTATAAGTTAACAGCGCGCTGTTATCGTCTGCCAGCAGCTCATAGCGTAACTGCACCAGTTGTTCGAGGCTTTGCCGATAAAGCTGAAAAAAGTAACGGGGGTCTTGTTGATTATCGCCCATTTCTTGCTGTAAACGGCCGGCGTCTTCATCCAGCGTATACAACAATATAGGGTTAGTGACATTAAGGTACTGCTGGCTGCGTTGCAGTAACACGCGATATTGGTCGCTATACGGCGATGCGGGCAAAGCTTGTACTTTGTCAGCAAAGGCGTTGAGTGCATAACGACTACGCATGTCGGCGTCTTGTAACATGTGTATATTTTTCTGATATTGTTCAAGTAAATCAATCAGATTATCTGAGCCGGTTAACGGAGAGCCTGCTTGTTGAATAAAATCGATAAAGCCTGATGTAGCCAAAGACAATGCCACTACCTTACTATTCAATTGTTTACTGTTTTCGTTACTGATTATCACTTCGTGCTGTAGATTCTCTAGTGCGCTAACCACCGGTGCTATCTGTAGCTCTAACGCGTTGTAATAGCGATGTAGCCAGTACTGACTCGCCGTATAAGCCAGGAGTAATGGCGATAGCAGCAGACCGTACATCAACAACGCCCTGCCTCGTGCAAAAGGTTTTAGCCGTTTTGCCACCATCGTCATCTTTTACTCCTAAGGACTGGTGATATACTCACAAGCTTTGAAAAAACAATAATGTGACGAGAGAAAAGCATGTCTAATGAGATTCCACAACAAGATATAAATATAAGGCCAAAGTGGGGGATTTTAAGCGCTAACCTAATTTTATTTTTAGTGATGCTTAACACACTACCATTTGAGCCCGGCGTAACCAAAGGTCTTAGCCTGCTGGTGTTTATTGCCGTACTTTGGCTCACCGAAGCCCTGCATATTACCATTACTGCCCTTATGGTACCTCTGTTAGCGGCTTTACTCGGAATTTTAACGACCAGCTCCGCCCTCAGTAACTTTTCGAACTCGATTATTTTTCTATTTTTAGGTGGCTTTGCATTAGCCGCGGCCATGCACAGCCAGCAACTAGACCGACTCATCGCCAGCCGAATTCTGCGCATGGCGAACGGCCGACTCGATGCCGCCGTGCTCTTGCTGTTTGCAACGGCCGCTTTTTTATCTATGTGGATAAGTAACACCGCCACTACGGCCATGATGCTACCACTGGCATTGGGCTTGCTTAGCTGTTTGGACTCTAAACGCCATAATAATACCTATCTTTTTGTATTGCTTGGCGTCGCTTACAGCGCCAGCATCGGTGGTATTGCAACCCTAGTAGGCAGCCCACCCAACGCCATTGCAGCGGCTGAAGTGGGTTTGAGCTTTAGTGAGTGGATGGCATTAGGCTTGCCAATTACCTTGATACTACTTCCGATTGCGATTGTGGTGTTGTATTTGTTATTCCGCCCCACCTTGAACGAGCGTATTGAGTTTAGCGGCGAGCGCATTACGTGGACCGGCAAGCGTAAAACCACGCTGGGTATTTTTGCCATTACCGTATTTTTGTGGGTATTTTCGGGCCCCGTGTCTAAAGCGTTGGGCGGGTTGGCGTCTTTTGACACCATAGTTGCCTTGCTGGCCATCGCCTTAATTGGTATTACGCGAGTAGCCGAGTGGAAAAATATTGAAAAGCATACCGACTGGGGCGTATTGCTGCTGTTTGGTGGTGGTTTAACGCTCAGCCATGTACTAAAAGAAACCGGCACTAGTCTGTTTTTGGCTCACCACCTAGCAGATATGTTGGGTGATGCTAATCCGTTTATTATTCTGTTGGCCATTACTGCCTTCGTGGTGTTTTTAACCGAGCTTGCTTCTAATACCGCCAGTGCAGCACTGCTGATCCCGGTATTTGTGGCTGTGTCTGAAGGCTTGGGCCTACCGCCGGTAATGGTAGCATCGGTGATAGCGGTATCAGCCTCGTGTGCCTTTATGCTGCCGGTGGCAACGCCACCTAACGCCATTGTGTTTGGTTCTGGTTTTATTCGACAAAAAGACATGATGCGCGCAGGCATGGTGTTAAACATTACCTGCATTGGCTTGTTGTCCGGCTATTTCTACTTATTTGGACAATAACCGCTTGGTAGAATGTGGAGCCGTTAATGCTTCATAAAAAGCCAACCCTAGACGGTGTCTTGGGTTGGCTTTCTGCTTTATGACTAACGAAGGTCGGGAGTTCTTGGCACTGCGGTTGGACAGAGGCGAATTCATACCAATCTGGAAAACTAACTGAACTATTTTTGTTTGTATAAAAGCCGAACAAAGAGTCAACTCCACCGACCCGCTGCAAGCACATCCGTGTGACGCTCAAACACATAACATCCCTGTTATGTGATGGTCGGTGGAGCCGATCTCTTTATCCGTCCCTAGGCTGCGAGGTCGCCTGTTGGTACGCTTTACAGACAGCTCAGAGCTTAAGGAGAGGCAACAGAGATCGGCTCCCACGACCGTGACAATGCCAGGGATGGCATTTCCTGAGCCCCCAGGGATGGGTTTATGGCGTGTCGTGGGAGCTGACTCTGTTTCCTCTCGTATCCGATTTTAAACTAGATCAGATTTTGACTTAGATTGGTATCACTCGCACAATAATGTGCGGTACGGCCTAAAAGACGCTCAAGAGTGCGCCAATACATAATCAAGCACATATGACAGACACTTACGCACCAAACCAGAAGAGATCGCCTAGCATGGTGGTTAATAATGAATAATTATACAGAAAACACCAAACAGCAGTCACCACTACAAAATGCATTAACTGTCGACGATTATGCTCATCATGCAAAAAACACATATCAACCAGAAAACAAAAGACACGCAACAGATAACACTGCATTAACAACACAAAGCAACAATAATCACCACTAACGGCACTCACCACCCGCAAACTCAAGAGCAATCTCTGCTTGTTCGACCAGTGATCACGTTGATTTAACGTCGCTGGCTACCTATTCTCCTCGTCGGCTATCTATTACTAACTTTGATTTTATTGATTTAAGGAATGATTATGAAACGAGAACAGTGGGGTTCTCGCACTGGATTTATCTTGGCGGCGGTAGGCTCGGCCGTAGGATTAGGTAATATCTGGCGCTTCCCTTATATGGCATACGAAAACGGCGGTGGCGCCTTTTTCATTCCTTATTTGTTTGCCATGCTCACCGCAGGTATCCCCTTTATGATTTTAGAGTTTACTCTGGGTCATAAATATCGCTCCGGCGCGCCTAAAACCTTACGTGCGCTCAACAACAAGTTTGAGTGGCTAGGTTGGTTTCAGGTGATGATTTCCGCCATTATCGCCTTCTATTATGTGGTGGTTATTGCTTGGGCGATTTCGTTTGCTTATTTTGCCTTTACTCAAGCCTGGGGCGAAGACAGCAACGCCTTTTTCTTTGGCGAGTTTTTAGGCCTAGGCGACGACAGTGCTCCGTCTAACTTAGGTAACCTGCAATGGAACTTGTTGTTCCCGCTGTGCTTGGCATGGGCGGCTACCTATTTTGCTACTTATCGTGGTGTAAAAGGTGGTATCGAAAAGGTCAACAAGGTACTTATGCCCTTGCTGTTCGTCATGGTGCTGCTGCTAATTGGCCGAATTATATTCTTGCCCGGCGCATTAAATGGCATTAACTGGTTGCTAGAGCCTGATTTTAGTAAAATTTGGGATCTTAAAGTGTGGTCGGCCGCTTACGGTCAGATCTTCTTTACCCTGAGTGTGGGCTTCGCGATTATGCTGTCTTACGCCAGCTACTTGCCCGAGAAATCCGACATTAATAACAACGCCTTTATGACGGTATTAATGAACTGCGGCTTTTCTATTCTTGCGGGTATTATGATTTTTGGCGCCCTAGGTTATATGGCCAATGCACAAGACAAAGCCTTAACCGATGTGGTGAGCTCTGGTGTGGGCTTAGCGTTTGTTACGCTGCCGACCGCCATTAATTTGCTGCCTGCACCCGGTGTAATGGGCCCGCTGTTCTTCTTGGCACTGATGTTCGCCGGTATTAGCTCGCATATTTCTATTGCCGAAGCCGTCACCACCGGTCTAATGGACAAGCTAGGCTGGAGCCGTCCTAAAACGGCCACCGTGTTTTGTTCTGTTGGCTTAGTGGTCAGCATGATGTTTATTACTCAAGGCGGCTTATTGCTGTTGGACTTGGTTGACTACTTCATTAATAACATCGCCCTGCTTGGCTCTTGCCTGCTTGAGCTGTTGTTGGTGGGCTGGTTGTGCCGCTTGCAAGATTTTCGTGCCCATGCCAACAGTATCTCGGAATTTACCATCGGTAACTGGTGGGCCGTGTGCATTAAGTTTGTCTCTATTGCCATGTTGGTGGTCATTTTGTTTAACAACATCAAGACGGCCTTTATGGAAAACTACGGCGGCTATGCGGACAGTGAAGTGACCTACATTGGCTGGGGCATGATTGCCACCATGCTGGTAGTGTCCATTATCATCAACCTGAGCAGCAAGCAGGAGAACAAAATATGACCACAGGCGCCATTATTATGCTCGTCATTGGCCTTGGCCTAACGTGGGGCGGTGCCGCTCTGTGTATTCGCCGTGCCATGAAGGCCAACAAAGACGAATAACGACACAGTGCTAAGCGCTAAGCGCCTAGCTGAACAATGTTGAATAAAAGCCAATCCAAGACACGTCTTGGGTTGGCTTTCTGCTTTCTGGCTTAAAAACAGCTGTACGCTTTACGCCATACGCTGTAACTCAAAGCAGGTACCGAAGGAAAGCCACAGCTAAAGCGTGGGGCTACTTAAAGCCCCTTTGCAACGACAGCCACAGAAAAATAGCGAGCAAATCTGAATAAAAACCGGTGAAGAGTGAAGGGTGACCTAATGCCCCTCTAACTTCTTTGTTTTGCTCTTACCTATAAAATCCCTTGGACCTTTTCGTACTTATCTCATGTTAATTTTTCCGTGCGTTCCGTGTTTTTCCGTTGCAAAAATGGGTTATCTCTTCAGCCGTGGTGTTTGCTTCTGGTTTGGCGCCTGAAGCTTAGCGCTTAGCGTCGTTGTGGGGTATGCTTGCTTGTTTTTGTGCTACGGGTGTTGAATATGGATTGGGATGCGAACGTTACCCAGCGTAACGCCGTGCTGGCGCAGCTGGCTGAGCCAATTAACGTGCCTTGGGTAGATTGGCCTACGGTGAGCGAACTCAACCAAACGCTGGGCGCACAGCTGCCAGTACGTTTTATTGATGATAACGACTTTATCGCGCTAAACTGCTATTACGAGCAAGCCGTAGAACAAGGGCTGGTGCCCACGAGGGCCGCAAGCTGGCATGACTTTTTTGGCGCCGTTATTTGGGCGCTATACCCCAAGACCAAAACCTTGCTGAATCGCTTACACATGGCTGATATTCAAACACTTGGCTTGCGGCGTACCCCAAGGCGCGACCGTGTCACGCATTTTGATGAGTGCGGCATGGTGTTAGCGGTTGCCAATAAAGCAGAAATAGAACAATGGCTGTGCGATCACGACTGGCAACAGCTGTTTATTGACCAGCGCCACCGTTGGGGTAAACATTGGCAACCGTTTGTGTTTGGCCATGCATTATATGAGCAAGCGCTAGCGCCTTTTATTGGTATGACGGCAAAATGCGTGATTGTAGAGATGTCTGCTGAGTTTTTTAAGCTACCCCTTACACAGCGCTACACCCTGCTAGACCGTAAACTAGCAGCGGAGCTTGAACAACGGGCGCTGTTTGATCAACCCCGCCCATTGCGGCCGCTCCCCATGTTGGGGATCCCGGGCTGGTGGGCTGACAATGAAGACCCGACCTTTTATCAAAATCAGGGTTATTTTCGCCCACGCCGCCGTAAGTGAAGGGTTGAACAGTTAAAAACCGCGACCAAAGACTTTCTCGCCACGGAATACACGGAAGAACACGGAAAAAAGATTAAAAACCAAGATAAGAATCATGGGGTAAGGGCAGACCTAGAACTCGTGATTTGTAGCTAGAGTTAGGTATAACCTTTTAGTTAGTCGCTCTTACGCTGAAATATTATTTTAGGTCTTGCCCTTCTTCCGTGTCGTTCCGTGTATACCGTGGCAAAAATAGGGTTAGGTTTGATGATTTATTACGTGTTTTTTCTTACACTTGCCGTCTATTTCTAAAAAGGATCTTGTTGTGTCTCTGGCCGACCCCGTTTATGACCTTGAATTTAAGCGCCACTATTTGCATCCCAAATATTGGCTCACCTGGCTTGCCATTGCTGCCCTGTGGTTACTGGCTTGGTTGCCCGTGCGGGCGCGCGATTCATTTGCCGGTGCATTTACGCCGTTACTGATCCGCTTTGCCAAAAAGCCCTGCTATATTGCCCGTACCAACATTGAGCTGTGCTTTCCTGAGCTGTCGGCACCAGAGATAGAGAAAATGCTAGCAGACTCTATTCGTGCCGGTTTAATGAGCTTTATCGGCTATGGCGAATGGACCGCTCGCAGCCGTGAGTATTTGCAAAGCCGCTTTGTGGTGCAGGGCCAAGAACACTTAGATGCGTGCTTGGCTGCGGATGAAAAAATTATTTTTATGATCCCCCATACCTGGGCGATTGATGCCGGTGGCCTGTATCTTACCTCGTTAGGTTTGCCGATGTGCACCATGATGCACAGCGCTAAAAACCAAGTGTTTGATTGGTTTATTAACCGACAACGCGCGCGTTTTAACGGCATTGTGTATGAGCGTGATGCGGGGATTAAGGCGGTTATAAAAACGATACGAAGCGGCAAACACTTCTTTTATTTGCCGGATCAAGATCACGGCCGTGAGGCCAGCTTATTTGTGCCCTTCTTTGCACAATTAAAAGCCACGCTACCGGCGTTGCCCAAACTGGTGAAGCTCACCGGCGCTAAGGTGGTCCCCGTGCTCAGCGTATACAACACAGCTCTGCACCGTTATGAGTTGATCATACGCCCCGCCATGAGCCCCTACCCTACCAAAGACTTAGCAGCAGACACGCGAGCGATGAACGTAGAAATAGAAGCCTTGCTAGGCGAATGGCCAGAGCAATACATGTGGTTTTTAAAGTACTTTCAAACGCAAGTAGATAGCGACGAAGGCCGTTATGAAGCTGGTATTCGTAAACTAAGGAAGCGCTAATGGACTGGCTACATTATTTACTGATGATAAGCGTAGGCGCACTCGCCATGTGGTTGGTCGGCTGGATTGACTGCAAGTTGATAGCAAGAGAGCAACGCAACAAAAAGCCAAAGCCGTAAAGCGCTAAGTAATGCCGCTTAACAGGTGTGGTTCTGCCGTCATTCCCGAAGGAACGTCATCCTCGCGTAGGCGGGGACGGGAATCCAGGGTCTGTGGCGCAGATTTGTCAGCCTGCGCTTCTCCTGCAAAGACACTGGACCCCCGCCTTCGCGAGGGTGACGAGAAAGAAAAGCTAGCCTTAGTATCCACATAAGTTACGCAAGATTACTTAAGACGGTTTTTTGTGAAGGGTACCGAGGGAAACATAAAGCCAAAGCTAAGCTATTTTTGCCACGGAATACACGGAAGGACACGGAAAAATTAAGCTGAGATAAAAGCGAAAAGTGATCTAGGATTTTATTGGCAAGAGCAAAAATAGTGCCTTGCGGCCAGCTAAAGCAGCCTCTACAGAGAGGTTCGCTTATTAACGAGCAATTTGTTGCGCGAGCTGATGGATAATGGCGGCGGTAATGCCCCAAATCCATACTCCACGCCAGCGAATAAACACCACCTGATGGCGCTGTCCTTGGCGGTTAGCATAAAACAGGAGATGGTGGCGCAAGTCCAATAGATACTCGAGCGGTACCTGAAACAGCTCGTCTACTTCGCCAGGGTTAAGCTTGAACTCAGGCGAGCCCTCTATCAGCCCGAGAAACGGCGTGAGTGCAAAATCCGATATCGTATATTGCGCCTGCAGTTGCGCTAATGGCTGGCATAACTCGGGCAACAAGCCGATTTCTTCCCAACTTTCACGCACGGCGGTATGCCACAAGCTGGTGTCGGTGCTTTCGACTCGCCCCCCAGGAAAGCTCACCTGCCCCGGATGATTACGCAAGTGACGACTACGCCGCGTTAATATCAGCTCTAGCCCCTGCCCAGTTTGCAGCACAGGCATCAGCACCGCGGCCGGATAAGCATGAGCGGGCAAATGCGGATCCGGCAACGGAGGCAATAAATTAAGGCGCGTTTTTAATTCGTCTAATGTCATGGTTCAAAACCCGAAGAGCATAATACATCGCGGTAAGCCTTACGCCATACGCCATACGCTAAAGATAAACACAGTTTATCTTTGACTTACAGCGTACAACGTACAACGTAAAGCGTAAAGCGTACGGCTTTTTATAGTTCTGTTAACACGGGTAAGATTTTGCCTAGCTTATCAAATAGTTCCTGATACTCATCATCCGCTTGAGAGTCGGCGACAATGCCGCCACCTGCCCAGCAATATAAGCGGTCTTGCTCGGCCACTAGCGTGCGAATAGTAATGCTGGTGTCCATACGCCCGTGAGCGCTCAAATACCCGATGCTGCCGCAATATGCGTGACGCCGATGGGTTTCCAGCTCTTCGATAATTTCCATGGCCCGCACCTTGGGTGCACCGGTAATAGAGCCGCCAGGAAAGGTCGCTTCCAGCAAGTCGGCACCGGTTAAGCCTAGGGTTAACTCGCCGGTAATGGTCGACACCAAATGGTGCACCGCCGGAAATGACTCTATGGCGAATAATGACGGCACTTTTACTGAGCCGGGCACGCATACGCGGCCAATATCGTTACGCAATAAATCCACTATCATCAAGTTTTCGGCACGATCTTTAGGAGCGACCGCTAACTCTGCAGCTAGTGCTCGGTCTTGTTCGGCCGTGGCCCCTCTTGGACGCGTACCTTTAATGGGCTTGGTTTCAACTTGTCGGCCTTCTAGAGCAATAAAGCGCTCGGGCGACAGACTGAGCAGCGTACTGGTAGGCAATCGCAAGAAAGCCGAAAACGGTGCTTGATTATGCTCACTTAAATGACGATATGCCTGCCAGCAATCGCCACTGAAGGTACTGTTAAAGCGCAGCGTTAAATTAATTTGATAGCAATCACCGGCGCTTAAGTAATCTTGCACGCGATTAAAACTGGCTTCATATTGCGCCGCGGTTTTATTAGCGTGCCAGTCATCGGTAAGCTTAAATGGTGCGGCTGCAGCTGAACTAGCTGCTTCTTGCTGAGCCTGCCACCATGCCAAGCGTGCGCTTAATGCGCTTTCATCACCCAACACCACTAAGTGTGCTAGATGTTGCTGGCAATCAATCACCCACGCCCATTTGACCAGCGCGACCGCCATGTCTGGCGTGGCCAGCTCATTTATGGCTTGATTGGGCAGGCGCTCTAACCGCCGACCCAAATCGTAACTAAACAACCCCAGTGCACCGCCGGCAAATGGCAGATGCTGATATGCATCGGGTAGGCTCACCGCGCCAATAAGCTCTGCTTGCCAGGTTTTTAACAAGAAAAAAGGTGACTCCGTTGAGGTGTGACGCTGATTTTGATGATCGATCACCGTTTGCTCACCTTCCGTCACCAGCGTGGCGATCGGCTCGGCACTCAGGATATGAAAACGGCTATCAACACCCTTGGCGGCTCCCGACTCAAGCAGCATCGCCCAAGGTAAATGAGCGATAGGCGAAAAGAAATCATGCACCGAACCGCTAAACGGTTGGCTGTGAATGTGTAAAGACAGTCCCATTATGTAATCCACTCGACAGTTTTGGCATCTGGTCTGGCGCTCGGGCTGGCCAGCCTAGGGCCGCAAAGCGTATCATAGCGGGCATTATAACAATACCGAGCATAGTCTGGGTCATTACGCCTTTAAACAGAACTCACGCCGAACCTGCGAGGAAATGATGAGCATTATCAATAAACAGGACTTTATCGACTCCGTTGCCGATGCCCTGCAATATATTTCTTACTATCACCCGTTAGACTTTGTGCAGGCGCTAGAAAAAGCCTACTTAAAAGAACAAAGCCAAGCCGCTAAAGACGCTATAGCGCAAATTTTAATTAACTCGCGCATGGCAGCCGAAGGACATCGCCCTTTATGCCAAGACACGGGTATTGTGACCTGCTTCGTTAAAATCGGCATGCAAGTGCAGTGGGACAGTGATTTAACGGTACAAGAAATGGTGGATGAAGGTGTGCGTCGTGCCTACCTAAATCCCGATAATCCGCTGCGCGCCTCGATTGTGGCAGATCCGGCGGGTAAGCGTATCAACACCAAAGACAACACCCCGTCCGTGGTACACATCGACATGGTGCCAGGTGCAGAAGTGGAAGTGGCCATTGCCGCCAAAGGCGGTGGGTCCGAAAACAAGGCCAAAATGGCCATGCTTAACCCGTCGGACGATGTGGCCGAGTGGGTACTCAAAACACTGCCCACTATGGGTGCGGGCTGGTGCCCACCGGGCATGCTGGGCATTGGTATTGGTGGCACCGCCGAAAAAGCGGCGGTGATGGCCAAAGAGTCATTAATGGATCCGGTGGATATTCACGAGCTTATTGAGCGCGGCGCCGTTACCACCGAAGAAAAACTGCGCTTAGACATCTTTGAACGAGCCAATAAGCTGGGTATTGGTGCCCAAGGCCTAGGCGGACTCACTACGGTGGTGGACATTAAAATTATGTCCACCCCAACACATGCGGCTTCAAAGCCGGTGGTGATGATCCCCAACTGTGCCGCTACCCGTCACGTGCACTTTACGCTAAACGGCTCAGGACCTGCCGAACTTACGCCACCAAGACTAGAAGATTGGCCAGAAGTGACTTGGGAAGTAGGCGATAGCGCGCGCCGTGTAGACCTAAACACCGTGACCCGTGCAGACATCAAAGAGTGGAAAATGGGCGAGACGGTCTTGTTATCGGGCAAGCTATTGACCGGTCGCGATGCGGCGCACAAGCGTATTCAAGAAATGTTGGCCAATGGCGAGCCATTGCCGGTTGATTTTAAAGACCGCTTTATTTATTACGTCGGCCCAGTAGATGCCATTGGTAACGAAGCCGTGGGCCCTGCAGGCCCCACTACTGCGACCCGCATGGATAAGTTTACTGACATGATGCTAGAGCAAGCCGGTTTAATCGGCATGGTCGGCAAGGCAGAACGCGGCCCCGCTACCGTTGAGTCTATTAAGCAGCATAAAGCCGTGTACCTAATGGCCGTAGGCGGTGCCGCTTACCTAGTGGCCAAAGCCGTGAAGAAAGCCCGCGTGGTGGCCTTTGAAGA
The DNA here is from genome assembly GCF_042676125.1 of Oceanisphaera ostreae. Lineage (NCBI taxonomy): Bacteria > Pseudomonadati > Pseudomonadota > Gammaproteobacteria > Aeromonadales > Aeromonadaceae > Oceanisphaera > Oceanisphaera ostreae. The sequence continues at coordinate 378 of NZ_JBHTJS010000002.1, read as the reverse complement.
CTTAGGTATGGAAGCCATCTACGAGTTTGACGTAGAAGACATGCCAGTGACGGTTGCCGTAGACAGTGAGGGCAATAACGCCCACGTCTCCGGCCCAGCAATCTGGAAAGCCAAAATCGAAGAGCTGGATGCCCGCCTAAGCGAGTAAATACCGCTGTACGTTTCACGCCGTACGCCGTACGAAAAAACACCGAGCTTATGCTCGGTGTTTTTGTTTCGATAATAAAAAGGGGTCGGAGTCATTTCGCTATAAATATATGCAAAAATGACTCCGCACCCTTTTTGGATAAGAGCAAAACAAAGAAGTTAGAAGGTGGAATGGCCCGACTAAAGTAGACACCAGTTTAAGCAGCATTAAGTTGCTGTGCATATGCGTTG
>NZ_JBHTJS010000001.1:0-95023 GCF_042676125.1 Oceanisphaera ostreae | reverse complement strand
CCAGACTACCAGCTCGGCGGGGAGCTTTCGCCGCCTGACACTCGCTTTATCCGTTTGCTCTAGCGCGGTATGAATCCAGCCCAAAGGAAGGTGTTTGTGGAAGGTCGATAACGACTCAGGAGCGGCAAATGTATCAGTGTCGAGTAACCAGTGAGCAAGCAAAAAAATACCCTCATACCATATGGTGATGAGGGTATTCTGACGCCGTATAAGGATCGGTCAACCGATCGCCAAAATTTCTTAACTGATCGGTGTTACCCTTTAATGGTGGGAGTCATGTGAGTGATTCAGCCACGGTTACATAGAGCGAGTCTTTTGTAGGGCCACGCTGTGGGTTCTACGAAACAGAAGATCTAGGGCTAAAAAACCTGCTTGGCTAGGGCTTCATATAGCTTCATGTTTTTATCTTTAGGGCTTTGCTCTTCGTCCGTGTTGTTCCGTGTATTCCGTGGCAGAAATGGTTTGTTATTCACTGGCTGTTAGGGCGTTACGTCTTTATTTATCGGTTGTTGCAGTGATATTAGGGTTTCTGTGGACTGGATTTCGTCAATAGTCTGTAGTCGATGCACCAACACTTGTTGCAGCTCATCTATAGAGTGGGTCATCACCTTGATAAAAATATTGTAATGGCCGGTGGTGTAATACGCTTCTACCACCTCCTCTAGTTGTTCTAATTTGGCGAGTGCCGACGGGTAGTCGCGGGCACTTTTTAGAATAATGCCGATAAAGCAGCATACATCGTAACCTAGCTTTTTAGGGTTCACCTGAACTCTAGTGCCTTCAATGATGCCCGCCTGCTTCATTTTCTCTACCCGAACATGAATGGTGCCTGGGCTAACGGCAAAGCGCTTGGCCAATTCGGCATAAGGGGTGCGGGCATTATCCATTAATGCCACTAAAATCGATTTGTCCAAATTATCGATTCGATAATGCAGCTCGCCTTTTTCTGTCATATTTTGTCTATTCCTCAAAAAATAGGTGTTATTTTGATGAATTTAAACCAATGTGCGAGTTTTTTCTATTCAATGTTGAATTTATGGCGTACTTGCCTGATTATTCACTAATACCAACAAACAACCTAGGTGAATAAGATGAAGCAATCCTATATTGAACGCCAACGCCAGATCCGTTTTGTGAAGGAGTATTTCTCCAGCCAGCTGGCGCAGAAGCTCAATTTACTGGAAGTGCAGGCCCCCATTCTTAGCCGCCTAGGTGATGGTATGCAAGATAACCTGTCTGGTTCAGAAAAAGCGGTACAAGTGAAGGTCAAGGCTATTCCGGGGTCTACTTTCGAAGTGGTGCATTCATTGGCAAAATGGAAGCGCCATACCCTCGCACGTTTTGAGTTTGAGGCCGGTGAGGGTATATACACGCACATGAAGGCACTGCGCCCCGATGAAGACCGTCTTAGCCCTATTCACTCTGTTTATGTAGACCAGTGGGACTGGGAACAGGTAATGTCTATCCAAAGCCGTGATGCCGACTTTTTAGTGCGTACCGTCGAACAGATTTACGATGGTATTAAAAAAACCGAAATGGCGGCTGCCGCCGAGTTTGGCTTAACGCCTTTTTTACCCGAACACATTAAAATGCTGCACGCCGAAGAGCTGCTAACTCGTTATCCTGATTTAGATGCCAAAGGCCGTGAGCGTGCCATTGCTAAAGAGTATGGCGCGGTATTTTTAATTGGCATTGGCTGTCAGCTTAGCCACGGTGAAAGCCATGATGTGCGAGCGCCAGATTATGACGACTGGTCGAGCGCAGGCAAAGATGGCTTATGTGGGTTAAACGGCGATATTTTAGTGTGGAACCCAATATTAGAAGATGCCTTCGAATTATCTTCTATGGGGATCCGCGTCGATCAAGAGGCCCTAAGCCATCAGTTGGCGTTGACCGGCCAAGAAGACAGAGCGAGCCAAGAGTGGCACCAGGCCTTGCTGGCAGGCAAGCTACCACAAACTATTGGCGGCGGCATTGGCCAGTCTCGTCTTGTGATGCTGTTGCTACAGCTTTCGCATATCGGCCAAGTGCAATGTGGTGTGTGGCCAGCTGACCTACATGAGTCGGTAGCAGACTTGCTATAACTGACAGATAGCACAACAAAAAACGGGAACCCAAGGGTTCCCGTTTTTTTTATAAAAGCGAATTAGTAACTGTTGGTTAGTAACTGTTGGTTAGTAACTGATCGTGCAGTTTTGTAATTTTTCGTTAAGCACCATCATTACCTGATGCCGCGTAACAATGCCGATCACTTTATCGTCTTCGATTACCGGATACAGCTTGGGCTTGGCTCCCCCCATCATGCGTGCTAGTTCAAATACATCGCTGTTGGGTGACACGGTTAGCGGCTCTTTATACATTAAGTCATTAACCGTCACGCGGTTATCGCAGTGATAACTGGCCTTAACTAAAGTAGGAATACAGTCTTGCTCGGAAAGAAAGCCGATAATTTTGCGTTGCGTATCGACTACTGGCAGGCCGCTTAAATCGGAAGACAGTAACTTGTCTAACGCCTCGGTGATCGACATCTCTGCCGTCAGCAAGGGGATGCTCCGCCGCATAATTTCGCTTACCGTCGCCATTACCATCATCATTCTCCTTCTACATGGCCTCTCTATCTAACCCTTTCAGAAGGCCTGTTTAGACAGCGCTTCTCTAAGGTCTAAATCGAGTGTGCCACTATTTTACTCGGTAAGCCAACCAGAGCCGAGTGAATAGCTTATTGATAGTGCATTGATAGTGTTATGTAAGTTTCACTAAACCTTATAAGTATAGTGCACCGGTGGGCGAATATAGTGGTAAACACCGCACTTTTTTAGGCGGTTAACGAACACAGCTTTGATGGTGATTAACCGTCAAAGCTGTGTATTTGATAGGTGTGTTTATACCGAAAGTTAAAAGCGATAAGGGAAGCGCACGCCTACTACATAGTCGGGTGCATCTTGGGTTAAACCTGCGGCCCAGTTAACTACCATAGATAAGTTGTCGTCTATGGCCCAAGTTACACCCATGCCCATGGTTGCCGAGTTGCCGTTGGAGCTTTGAACTTTACTTAGGCTTTCTCCTTCAAAGGCTTGTTTGGCTTCGCGGTTAAAGCTCTGGTTAAAGTTTAGCGACAGGCTTAAACGTTCGCTTAAGGCAAAAGCCATGCCTAGGCCATAACCAAATGAATCACCTAGCTGTACCTCTCCAGGTTGATTATTGCCGGCTGAAATATCGTCGAAGCTGCCTTTCAAGTAATGGGTATAATCGACGCTGGCGAATAAAATAGCGGGGTCTACGGTTTTAACCGCAGAAAATCCAGTTGATAGGCCCCATAAGCCGGTACCGGTGGCAAGCTTTGTAGGCACATTTATTAGATTAGTATTAACATTATTGGGCGTGTTTGGAATGCCAAACGGATCACGACCGGTCGGAGCGGTAACCCTGAAGTTCCATACCAAGTCGGGTCGGCTGTTGGTTTCGGTGAGCATTCGATAATAAACAGCGGCACTAATATCCCCAATGTTGCTATCGCTTAAGCTGTCGAATACTTTCTTGTCTTGATCAGGGCTAGCAGTGTAGTCCATATAACGATAGACGTAGGGAATTCTTAGTTCGGCCTGCCAACGGTCGTTAAAAGTATAGCGGCCGGTAACATCTGCCGTCCACTGGTGAGATCGAATACGATCGGTATCGATTTTGCCAAGAAAAATCGCATCGTAAACCACCAAGCCTCGTAGTAACAACTGCTTGCGATCGTAATAGGCATAGCTGATACCGAAGTCGAGGCTAAATTTACGGTCGAATACATTGTGTTGCTCTATCAATAAGTCTTCGGTCGCGCGGCTGGGTGCAGGCGTGCGCCGCTCACCACTTACACGGCCCGCAGTATCTTGTGCCGTTGGCTGCTGTTGGCTAGTCGCTAGTCGGTTTTGCAGCTGATGTAGCTGCTGATTTTGCTGAATGAGTTGCTGGCGCAAGTTATCGAGCTGCTGTTGCAACAATGCCTCTTCGGCAGCCGAAGAGGCATTTTGTGCCAGCACTAGATTAGAAAAACAGCTCAATATTGCCAGTGCAATGGTTGTTTTTTTCATGCGCATTCCTTGCGTATTAAAAAGTGATCGCTATAATTTAATTCCCATCGGCAACTGTTGCTTTAGGGTATTTGCTAAATCAGTATAGGCACCTAGTTTATCGCCCATGTAAAACTTAGCCTGATTAGACAATAGCTTATTATTATCGGCAATACTAAATTGTTGCACAAAACCTTGGTTACCATTGCTGTTACGCAGCATTTGTGCGGAAGTTACATGGCCATCTTGGGACGCATATGACATTCCTAAGCCACTGCCGCCAACATCGTAACGCACAGTACCTATGCCATTAGGTAAGCTAAGCTGGTAATGGTTCTGAGTGAGAGCACTACCCTTTACTGTCATCTGGCCAGGCACAAACATAAAGTCATTAACCCCCATATTGCCATTACCCGATACCTGTGCTACCTGAACAACGCCACTGCCATTAGGTAGACTGCTGTTAGGGGCAATACCGACGCTGGTGCTAGTTAGTGAGTTTTCGCTGCTGTAGGTATTGACACTAACTGGCTGCGTGCGATTAAAATTAACATTTAATTGCATACCATTAGTAATCATAGTGTTATTCGGGCCAGAAATGGTCGTAATAAACTCTATACCAAAGTAATGAGCTTGTGAGTTAGCGGAAACAAACTTACCACGTTGTGCGCCTAGCACCTCATCGCTTAATAATACACCTACCTCATTATTATTAAATAAATGGGGCATTTCAGCGGCTTGGGCTATTCCTATGGCTGATGTTAACGCCAGCAATCCTGCTATACGTCTCATAATAACCTCACAACAAGTCTTTATAATTAAAGCCAAATTCCATTAAGGCTGCATCAGACACGGGAACAAAACGGCCATCTCTGCCTCGCGCAGTTAGTGGCAGAGCTGGGTTTGCTAGAATAGAGTGCTTGTCGTAGCCTTCGCCGATAATAGCCAGCACTATATTATTCCAGCCAGCTAAAAATTCATCCATTTCTACAATTTGGTTACCCAGTGCAGGGTCTGCTAAATAAACACGCCCATCGCTATCAATTTTCTTTAGTACCACAAAGTGGTGAAAGCCTTTAATGTTTAGCAATACGACGGAGGGAATAGTCAATTGATCAATGTTTTCTGATTTAACTTTAAAGCCTTTTGCTTGCATGCCGAGCATTTCGACATAATTTTTCATATCTAACATAGAAAACCCATACTGGGCCACTAACTCAGGGTCTGACATGGCTAACATGCCGTCCATCACCCATTTTTCTTTAGTTGGAATGTTATAAGAATATTTTAATATGGTGGCAACAGAGGCTGCTCCGCAACTAAAGTCTGTTTTTTGTTGTTCTACGCCAATGAATCGACGCTCGGCTAGGCTGATTACTTTTTTACTCGAACCGCCTACACCAGATACTACGCCTGTCATATTAATGCTGGCAGCCATAGTGGAATATGAAAGGGAGAGTAATACGCTAATTAATAGTAGCTTCATTGCCGGTCCCTCAGCAAAGAATAAAAGGCTCCGGATTGCTCCGGAGCCAGAGTAGCGTTAGAAATTACCTACGCTAAGAGCCATGCTATTGCTTTGCAGGTTGTTAGTACCTGCCGCCACGTTAACACCTACGTTACCAGCAGCGTTATTCAATGAACCGCCACTTAGTACTGCATTGTTCACGTTGGTACGACCAACAATGGTATTATACGTCATCACACTACCTGACAAAGAAATGGTATCTAACGCAATATCACCATTCTCAGCAAACTCGAAGTGACTATCTACACCGCTATCGTCGGGGGTCTTGTCAAAGTCAGCATGTCCCCAGTAGGATTGGGCACCAGGGTGGTTACTGCCTGCATTACCACTAGGTCCTTCCCAAATTTCAGGATACACGTCGTTACTTTGCACGCTATTACCGTTATAAGTACCAGAAGCACTTCCTGACATCCTTACTCCCACTACTTGACCTTCACGTGTTGTGCTCAAGGAAGCATTGGTTGTGTTATTACCGGTAGTAAACTGCTTATTATCTACAGTCGACACCGCTAAGCTGGCGTCTTGACCGTAAGACAAGGCAAAGTTATTGGCCTGCACGTTACCGTTACCTGCGGCTACGTTCACACCCAAGTTACCAGCAGCGCCGTTTAGTGATCCACCACTAATTACTGCGTTGTTGTGGTTACCTTGGTTATTGACATCATTAAACGCAGAAACTTGGCTAGAACTAATTTCAGCATCTACAGACGCACCACCATTTTTATGCCAGCCAAACCCTAGCAGGCCATTGGCAGTTGAACCTTCACCGACCTCTCCGGGCTCAGCATCCGCTCTGTCACCCAATACGGTCATAGCGGTATTGTTGGCTTGTACGTTGTTATCGCCTGCGGCCACGTTCAAACCACCATTACCGGCCAAGTTGTTACCTGAGCCACCATCAATTTTGGCGTTGTTGGTGTTACGGGTGTTTTCAACATAGTTGCCGGTGGTGTTTTGATAACTATCAATAACCGCCATGCCAAGTTTGTTAATGCCAATATAACCGCCTATATAGGCTCCACCTGAATAATCAATTTCGTTGGTAATGTTGACGTGCTTATAAATGTCTACGCCGGTCTCGTTACTATTACCGCCTGCTGCGGCGTAACCACTTAAACCAAGCATAACAACGGCTGCTACTGGGGCTATAATAAGTTTTTTCATTGTCTCTCTCCTTGAAAGCAATTTTTTACTTTTTAACACACTGTAACTACGACTTGCTCTTGGTAATTAAACCATAAGTACTGTCGTTTATTGGATGGGCATGGAAACCCGGTTTACTGCTATATTGCCATTCCCGGCAATCTGGTTTAGTTGAATGGCGCCTGCGGCTCCTCTCAACGAATTACTATCTAACATGACTGTGTTTTTATTTATATCATCAGTGTTACTCGAACTATTGACTGCAGACGGGCGAACACTGAGGGAAATATCTGATAACATTTGAATGTTGTCACCAAAGGCTATAGCAATAGCGTTTAACTGGGCATTACCCGAGCCCGCAACTTGGTTCACTGAAATTAGCCCGCTAGCATTATGGAGGGTATTGGCCCCCATACTGACACTGGCTGAGCCTGCCTCACCGTTTAAGGTGCTGGTGTGCATAGATGAACGATTAAGCGTTTGGGCATTTTTACCAATGGCGATGCTGACACTGTTGGCTTGAAGATTATTATCACCAGCGGCCACATTAATGCCGATAAAGCCGCTAGCATTATTCAGAGTGTTAGGTTCGATACGGTTGATGTTTTGGTGCAAGTCGGCGGCAGCCACATTAAGAGACACGAACAACAGGGTCGCTGTGGCGTAGTTCACGGTTTTTGTGGCTACTTTGATTGCGCTGTCCTTATCCATGTCATGCTCCCTGCACTTAGTTGGTATGAGGCTGCTTATTAACTTAACGCTGATCAGAAGTTTGCAATAACGGGGCCAACTTTTAAGGTGTTGATTATTAGGCACTTTATTTTAATTCTCTGCTTCTGCTTGTCTCAATTAAGAGACGAATAATTGTTGGTTTTAAAATAACAGTATATTAAACAATTACTTGCGCTTAATTCTCATTAATGCTGGCTTGTATCAAAATCGAGACGTTGTTTTGTTTTTATTGCTATATTGTACTTAAAGGGTTGGTTAGGGGTTGGTGTGTAATTACTCTAAGAGGGCCGTTATCGTCTAGTCTTAATGCATACCGACCCCATCAAAGCAGGGATTAGCGAATGACTTACCGGCGGCAGCACCCCGTATTATTTTTGTGCCATAGCGATAATGAAATTGTTAGTGAAGTTAGCAAGATGGAGTGGGAAGTAAGGCTGGCTAAGTGGCTTACTCGATCGCTTCCACCTTCTTTAATGCTAGGGGTACAAGTTGGAGTTATAGAGATAAGTGAAGGCACTAACATAGACACGGTTGAGTCATTTGTTAGGACTTATGCTGGTGTTTTTTGGATTGCTATAGTGAGTCAGTCTCGTTTGAGTGATGATGCAGTGCGCTACTTATTGAAGAATTATTTTTACGATTTTCATACCAGCCCACCAGATTTCACACGGCTGCAATATATGTTGGGCCATGCTTTGGGCATGGCTAGGTTATGTAACACCGACCAACCAGTCGTGGCGCTTTGTGATTCAAGCGAAATGATTTTAGGCCAAAGCCAGAGCATGCATATTCTGAAACAGCAGCTGCAAAAATTATCTCGTTGCCAATTGCCGGTGCTCATTACTGGTGAAAGCGGTACGGGTAAAGAGCTGGTTGCGCGAAAGTTACATGGAGCATCTGAATGTGGCGAAGGCCCATTTATTCCTGTTAACTGTGGGGCTTTACCGGCGCAGTTGGTGCAGTCGGAGTTATTTGGCCACGAAAAAGGGGCTTTTACCGGCGCCACACAGCGTAAAATTGGTAAGATTGAAGCGGCGCATAATGGGTCTTTATTTCTCGATGAAATAGGTGATTTGCCGCTAGAAGAGCAAGTTAATTTATTGCGATTTCTACAAGAAAAGACCATAGAAAGAGTGGGGTCTAATCAGTCTATTCATTTGAATGTTCGTATTATTGCGGCAACGCATGTGGATTTAGAAGCGGCAGTGCAAGACGGTCGCTTTCGAGAAGATCTCTACTTTCGTTTAAATGTTATTCGCTTAAAGATACCGCCGTTACGCCAACGAGGAGACGACATTTTATTGTTAGCAAGAAAGTTCTTGCAGCAACAGCAGCAAGATCATGGACGACTCAGTTTTTCTGAACAGGCTGAAATCGCCATGCTGCAACACCGATGGCCAGGCAACGTGCGAGAGTTAATGAATCGCGTACAGCGGGCTACCGTAATGACCACGGGTCGCTATATTCAAGCTGTTGACCTAGAGATTGAGTCGGGTCCGCCATCAACTGATGGGGAATGTCTTAAGGCTATTCGAGAAGTGGCAGAGCGAGAAGCACTGGCGCGTGCGCTTGATGAGTCTCATGGCAAGGTTAGTTCAGTTGCGAAGCAGCTCAACATTTCGCGAGCCACTTTGTATCGGTTATTGGATAAGCACAGCTTGTTATAACGGGAAGTGTGAGCCACCGAAATAATAAACGGCGCCTTTTGGGCGCCGTTTATTATTTCGGTGGTCTGCGTTTGCGCTCATTTTTGCTATTCTGCGTAATAATTAAATAATGGGATGAATGGATAATGTCTAATGCGGCTAGGGGATTTGTCCCTCGCTCTCTGCTACGGCTGGTGTTGGTCGCCTTTACTTTAGTATTGCTGCCGCTCATCCTGCTGGTGATTCAAAATGGACGCAGCCTAGATCGAGTTATATTACTGGCGCAAGACGGAATAGAAAGTGCGGTGGTGGATACGCGACGAGCATCAGATATGAATGATCTTGCCCTTGAAATGGAACGTGCGATTCGTCGCTATGCGGTATTGGAAAATCCTGAATTGCGCCAGTCTTATCTGCGCCTGCTCGAGCGCTATCGACTTGAACTAGAGCAGCTACTGTTAGGAATTGACGGCGGCACTTTAGGCGTTTCTCTACAGCACCAGTTGGTATACTTGGTGGACTTGGCTCAGGCCAGTAACGAGCAAATTCGCGAGCGAGTTGTTATTTTTAACTCTTTTAGCAGCACGACCTTGGCACTTGACCGTTTAACTCGGGCGCAAATTGATGGGCGCATTCAACAGGTGCGTGAACATGTTATTGTGGTGCGCCAGCAATTATGGATGCTTAGCGCGGCGCTAGGCGGTGCCAGTTTACTGCTGGCACTGCTGTTTACGTATCTTATTATTCGGCCCGTACGACAGCTTGAAAAAAGAATTTTAAACTTAGGGGCGGGTGTTTATCCAGAAGAAAAACCGATACGCGGCCCTGCAGAGTTGGTTGAGCTAGGTGATAAGCTGCACTGGCTGCATCTGCGGTTACGCGAGCTTGAAGCGCAAAAGTTGCAGTTTTTACGCCACCTTTCTCATGAGTTAAAAACCCCACTGGCCAGTTTGCGTGAAGGTGCCGACTTGCTATTAGAGCAAATAACCGGCCCTTTAACGGCAGATCAGGAAGAGATTTGCGAGTTGTTGGTACATAACAGCTTTCGCTTACAGGAGTTAATTGAGCAGCTATTGGATTACAATCGTATTCAGCAGGTGCAAGTTTATGAAGAGCCTGTACCGGTGTTGCCCTTGTTGGAACAAAGCCTAGAAGCGCATCGCCTGACCATTGATAATAAAGCACTGCAGGTCAGCATTGCTCTTATTGATGCATGCCCACTGGCCGATAGCCATCGTTTGAAGTTGGTGTTAGATAATCTTATTTCTAATGCGGTAAATTACGCCGATGTGGGGGGAGTTCTGCAAATTAAGGCTCATATTACCGTAGGTAAGTTAGCCGCGGATAAATCGACTATCACTGACTACGTGCTAAGCGTTGCTAATACGGGGCAGGCGATACCTGAACAGGATCGAGATCGTATTTTTGAACCCTTTGTTCAGGGAAGTCAGGTACGCAAGGGTGTGCTTAAAGGCTCGGGCATTGGCCTAAGCATTGCGCGCGAAGCCGCCGAAAGCATGGGTGGAAAATTAGTATTGAGTACCACAGTAACAGAGCTGGTGTGTTTTGAACTGAGCCTGCCTAATAATAACGATAAAGGAATAAAGCATGAATAAAGCATGGTGTAGTGGCGTATTCGCGCTCATGTTAACGGGCTGTAGTTTACCTTTTCCACCGTTTCAGCAGCCAGAGCTCGAGACACCACTACCACAAGAGGCGATTGGCATGCAGCTAACCGATTGGTTGCAGTTATCGACCAAGATGATGTCCAGCAGTGAAGCGCAGCGCCAAATAGCTCTTAATCACCTGCAACAGGCGAAGGATAACGCGTTAGAGCAGGCGTTATGGTTGAGTCACCCTCGGGCTTCAAACAGCCACCGACAACAGGCTCAGCAGCTGTTTAAGCAGTATTTGTCTAAGGCCACTAGTGAAGAGCGCCAATTTCTTGCGGTTTATCAAGCCTATAATGAAGAATTACTACAGCAACAGCGCCAGTTAGCCGATCGCCAGCAACAAGTTAATAGCCTAACGCGAAAGTTAAATGAACTGGCTAATATTGATCAACAGATCAACGAACGTAAGTTTCGAGAGTAAATGCCATGAAACGTAAAGCCAGAATACTGCTGGTGGACGATGATGTTAGCTTGTTGAAATTACTGGGCTTGCGCTTAAAAAGTGAAGGCTTTGCCGTGTTCACTGCGGCCAGCGGTGCCGAAGCGCTAGAGTGGCTGGAGCAAGAGCGGCCCGACTTGGTGTTGAGCGACTTGCGCATGGACGGCATGGATGGCTTGGCGCTATTTGATCGTATTCAGCGCCTGCATGTGGGTTTACCCGTGGTGATTATGACCGCTCATGGCTCGATAACCGATGCCGTGAGTGCGACCCGTTCGGGCGTATTTGGCTTTTTAACCAAACCCATCGACAAAGAAGAGTTACGCAAAACCATTAATGAAGCGCTCGCGGTGTCATTACCGGCTATGGCTGATGACTGGCAGCAGCGCATTATGACGCGTAGCCCCATTATGGTGGCCTTGTTAGAGCAAGCGCGGCGCATGGCGCCACTCGATATCAGTGTGATGATTACCGGACCATCCGGCTCGGGTAAAGCGTTAATGGCTCAGGCGTTGCATGATGCAAGCCCGCGTCAGGACTATCCTTTTATCGTGCTTAATTGCGGCGCCATGACCGAGCAGCTATTGGAGTCTGAGTTATTTGGCCATGTGAAAGGTGCTTTTATGGGAGCCACCTCGGATCATCCCGGGGTCTTTCTGGCCGCCAAGGGCGGTACTTTGTTGCTAGAGGAGGTAGGAGAACTAACGCCTGCTTTGCAAAACAAGCTATTACAGGCACTGGCGCAGCAAGAGGTGCGACCCTTAGGATCTACACTCAGCATTAATACCGATGTGCGAGTGTTGTCCTCCACCAACAAAGATCTGGTGACGGCGATGGAGCAGGGGGAGTTTCGAGAAGACCTGTTTTATCGTCTTAATGTGGTGAATTTAAACTTACCCCCTTTGCAGCAAAGGCCAGAAGACATTCCTCTGCTTGCCCGTCATGCACTAGAGCAACTGAAGTTACGCCAACAAACTCAAGTAACGGGATTCGCTCCCGAGGCCTTATCTATGTTGGCTGCAGCCAACTGGCCTGGCAATGTGCGGCAGTTATTGAATGTAGTCGAGCAAGCGGCGGCCATGGCTTCGGCTCCGGTTATTGGCCCTCAGCTGCTAGAGGGTATTTTGGCTGACACCGGTGAGCAATTCCCCACCTTTAATGAAGCGCGAGCTGAGTTTGAGCGCTTATATTTGCATAAAATATTACGCATGACCGAAGGTAATGTGAGCCAAGCAGCAGGCTTGGCCGGGCGTAATAGAACCGATTTTTATAAGCTGCTTAATCGCCATGGCATTGAAGCAGGTACTTATAAGGAAAAGCGTAAAGAGTGAAATTTTTTCCTCGTAATGACGCTCTTTGTATGGAGTTAGTCATTAGCCCAACAAAGCGAAATTCATATGCGGATCCACAATAAGAAAAAATCAGCACTTAGCGAAAATAAAGTGACGCCCGAGTCAGTGTACCTTCAGCGTCGACACATTATACAAGGCTTGGGGTTAGGGTTGGGTGCCGCTGCGGTGAGTAATACCGCCAGTGCTAGCTTTCTTGACTCCTTGCTTGGTGGTAACGAAAGCAAAAAATCAGCCGTCGCTGATATGGCCAAAACCCATCCGCTCACTTTTACTCAGCCAACAGCCTACCAACTTGCAACGCCTGCTACTGCCGAGCGGGTAGCCACCAGTTATAATAACTTCTTTGAATTTGGCTCTGATAAGTCAGATCCGGTCCGTTATGCGCAGCAGCTTAAGACCCAGCCTTGGACGATTACTATTTCTGGCGAAGTTGATAACCCGCAAACCATCGATGTATGGGCATGGCTAGAGAAGCAGCAACTTGAAGAGCGTATTTACCGCCATCGCTGTGTAGAAGCCTGGTCTATGGTTATTCCTTGGTTGGGTGTGCCATTAGCGAGCATTATTAAAGCCGCTAACCCTACTTCTAAGGCAAAGTATGTGGCCTTTGAAACCTTATATGACCCTAAGCAAATGCGTGGCCAAGCCTCTCGCTTTGTGGGTGGCGGGGTTGAATATCCCTACGTAGAAGGGCTGCGTATTGACGAGGCCATGAATCCATTGGCCATGCTCGCAGTCGGCATGTATGGCAAAACGCTACCGCCCCAAAATGGAGCTCCGGTACGCTTAGTATTGCCGTGGAAATACGGCTTTAAGGGCATTAAATCTATTGTGCGGATCCATTTAACCGATAAGCAGCCACCGACTACGTGGAATAAACTAGCCGACAATGAATACGGTTTTTATGCCAACGTGAACCCCAATGTCGATCATCCGCGCTGGAGCCAAGCTTCGGAGCGAGTGATTGCCGAGGGTGGTTTGTTTGGCAGCGAACGCCAGCCAACCTTGATGTTTAACGGTTACCAAGAAGAAGTGGCGAGCCTCTACCAAGGCATGGACTTGCGGACGTTTTATTAATGAAGCTAAGCTCCAAAAACGTCACGGCGCTAAAAGTATGCCTCCATTTGGCAGCGGCACTCCCCTTACTATGGCTGCCATGGGCCTTTTCCGTCGGGCGCTTTAGTGCTGATCCTATCCCTGAGTTAATACAGTATTTAGGTGATTGGGCGTTACGGATTTTATTGCTGACGCTGTGCGTCTCGCCGTTGGCAAAAATGCTAAAAGCAGGGCCGCTTATTAAAGTGCGCCGCCTCGTTGGCCTTTGGTGTTTTGCATACGCCAGTTTGCATTTATTAGTGTGGCTGTGGCTAGACCTACAGCTAGCGTGGGGATTGATTGGCAGTGAAATTATTAAGCGCGGCTTTATTACCTTAGGCATGGCGTCTTGGATTGTTCTGTTGCTGTTGACGGTCACCTCAACGCAAGGCTGGCAGCGTCGGTTAGGGCGCCGCTGGCAGCAATTGCATAACTGGATTTATCTTGCCGCCTTACTGATCCCCATTCATTACTGGTGGGCGGTTAAATCCGGTTGGATCCAGCCGGTTATCTACCTGCTGTTAAGCCTAAGTTTGCTGTGGTGGCGTCGCGATAAGCTCAAACGCTGGTGGCGTAGTAAAGTGAAAGCCCATAGCAAGAAAGCGCTGCGCAGTAAGGACTAAAACAAGCCAGAAGCTTGCAGCCGAAAGCCTGTCACTTAGTCACATCTTTTTGTTGAGCTTAATGGTGTAATCGGGCAGAGCTCACTACTCCGATCGACTCGCCGCTGGGTGTGTCACTCACCGTTTTAGCCAACTGCGCACATTCACTGGATGTTCGATTAGGCTAAAACAGCTCATCTAGGCGAAATAAGCTCGCCCCTTGGGGGCTCCGCTGCGCCTTCCCTGGCGCGGAGGGTCGGCGGAGCAGACGCCCTCTGCCCTCCCATTAGCGCGGAGTTGTCTAGGCTATGCCGGGCGAGTCGACTAAATCATGCGCCCCTCTTTTATTATTAATGCAATAAAAAGATGTGATTAAGTAACAGGCCGAAAACGGGAAGAAACAGTCGAACTCGGTGTTTTCTTCCCGCCTCTGGCTTTGTGCTTACCGCTCTGTTTTCCCTCTCATCTTGGCAGGCATTCCGCTACACTACGGCCTTAGCGAGCAACAAATTCTTAAGCAGCGGCGGAGTAGTGAATGGATAGTAAAGCGTGGGCATTGTGTTTTCTTGATGAAGGCGTGGCTTTGTCGGTGATCAGCCGCAAAGAAACTCGTTGCCAGTGGCTCGAAGACGAAGGGCATGCTCACGAGCATTTGCTGAATGATTACGTGCATTATGTCGCCGAGCTAGGCGAATTAGATCCAGAGCAAACGGCGATAGCCAAAGAGCGCTTTGTCTTGTTAATGGAGCAATATCCCGAGCCCGAAGCGTTAACTGAATATATCAACGACCTCACAGTCGGCCTCACTCGTATTCTGTGGTTTGGCCCGGTGTCGGCGCTTGCCGAAGACTATGGTGACTTCCCGCTGGCGCTGCGTGCTTTTTATTGGCAAGAATATGGCGAAGGCGATGAAGACCCCGTTACCCCGATAGTCGAAGACGACTGGATTTATATGGTTGAGTGTATGGATGAGTTTTTACTGCAGGATGATTATTGAAGTAAACCGGCCACAACTGCTAACCTGTATCTATATACAGTTATATTAAGCGTGCTACATGATCCTCTATATTGCCGAAAAGCCCAGTGTAGGCAGGGCGGTTGCTGATGTATTACCTAAACCACACCAAAAAGGCGATGGTTTTATTACTGCCGCCAATGGCGATGTGGTGACTTGGTGCATTGGTCATTTATTAGAGCAGGCCGAGCCTGAAGCTTACAATCCAGATTATAAAAAATGGCGTAAAGAGCACCTACCCATAGTGCCTGATGAATGGAAGCACACCGTTAAACCCGCCACTAAAAAGCAGTTTAGCGTGGTAAAAAAATTGGTTAAACAAGCCGATGTGCTCGTTAATATGGGTGATCCAGACCGCGTTGGGCAAATCCTAGTCGATGAAGTCATTAACTACTGCAAAGTATCTAAAGCCAAGCGGGCCGCTGCACAGCGCTGTTTAATCAATGATATGAACCCAGATGCGATTAAGCGCGCATTAAACTGTCTGCGGCCTAACAGCGATTTTATACCGCTCGCCACCTCGGCCCTAGCGAGGGCTCGTGCCGACTGGCTTTATGGCATTAATATGACTCGGTTGTGTACCTTGCAAGGTCAGGCTTCGGGCTATAAGGGTGTATTGTCGGTTGGTCGAGTGCAAACGCCGATCTTAGGGTTAGTGGTGCACCGCGATGTTGAAATCGAAAACTTTGTCACTAAACCGTTCTATGAAGTTTTTATTGAGCTTAAAACAGCTAATAACGAAACGTACACTGCAAAGTGGCATCCAAGTGCCGCCTGCGAACCTTACATGGATGAGGACGGGCGCGTTTTATTAAAAAAGCTCGCTGAAACCGTACTGAAAAAAGTAGTAGGCCAAACAGGCAAGGTAGTTGCTGTAAATGAAAGTATTAAAAAGCAAGCGGCACCTTTGCCCTACAACTTATCATCACTACAAATAGACGCTTCTAAGCGATTTAATTTAAACGCGCAAAAGACGTTAGATATTTGTCAGCAACTCTATGAAAAACATAAATTAATCACTTATCCACGTTCAGACTGCCGCTATCTACCTAAAGGGCACTACAACGACAAGTTGCCTGTCACACAGGCGATCAGTAAAACCAGCACTGCGCTGGCTGATGCGGTTAATCATGCGGATTTATCTCTTAAATCTAAAGCATGGAATGATACAAAAGTAGGAGCCCACCATGCCATTATTCCTACTAGCCGAGGACTAGATGGCAGTCGTTTATCTGCTGATGAGTTGAAGGTATATGAGCTAGTGGCCAGGCAATATTTGATGCAGTTTTATCCTCCTTTCCAGTATCAAGAAAAACAGATTGATACTGAGGTTGGCGGCGGTGCTTTTGTAAGCAGGCAAAAAGAAGTGGTTAGTAAAGGTTGGAAAGCATTATTTCCTGAAAGAGCGTCAGAGAAAAATTCAGTAGCTGAAGACCAAGCGTTTTCTGCTATAAAGCTACCCAACGTAGTAAAAGGTGAGAGTGTACTTTGTAGTGATGGCCGGCTGGATGAAAAGCAGACTAGCCCACCTAAGCACTTTACTGATGCCACCTTACTTGCTGCCATGACCGGCATAGCAAGATATGTCTCAGATCCTGAGATTAAGAAGGTGCTTAGAGACACAGATGGTCTGGGCACTGAAGCCACGCGAGCTGGTATTATTGAGTTACTTTTCAAACGTGACTTTCTGATAAAAAAAGGTAAAGAGATACATGCTACCGAGGTCGGACGGCGGTTGATCTTGTCACTGCCAGAAGTGATGGCGCTACCCGATATGACCGCGCATTGGGAGTCGCAGCTAGAGGCGATTTCTGAAAAAAATATGAGCTATAGCCAGTTTATGCAGCCGATGCTAGCCGGTCTAAACATGCTAATTAACCAAGTGAACAGCATTCACTTCACTGGTCTAAAAGGCCATGGTAAAGCCCCTCGGCGCAGAAAAAAAAGGATCTCATCACGGTAAGCAGGAAGGCAGCCGCCGACACTATCTCCCGCTAGTACTTAAACACATAATTATGCCTGTTATGTGCTGCTCGGCTGAGGGCCGGGTTCTTCTCCTCACACTTAGTAACTTAAGGTACACTGTTCGGGCATTTATTTAGGAACCCTCATCATGCAGTTTACCTCGGCATCTCTCGCCCCTTATAACACCTTTGGCCTTACGCAAACCGCCGAACAGCTGGTGCTGTTGACCGAACGTGAACAACTCCCACATTTATGGCAAGCCGCGCAGGGTATGCCATTACTGGTTATGGGCGAAGGCTCTAATGTGCTGTTTACCGCACCATTTACCGGGCTAGTGCTAGTCAATCGGCTGAAAGGTATTACAGTGACCGAGGCCGAAGACGCGTGGGTGCTAAAAGTGGAGGGTGGAGAGAACTGGCATCAACTGGTTTGCTGGAGCCTAGCACAAGGCATGCCTGGGCTGGAAAATCTGGCTTTGATCCCCGGTACGGTAGGGGCGTCCCCCATACAAAATATTGGTGCTTACGGTGTTGAGCTCGCGCAATTTTGCCAGCAGGTGGAAAGTTTCGATTGGCACAGTGGTGAAACGCATGTTTGGTCGGCGGCCGACTGCGCCTTTGGTTATCGCGACAGTGTCTTTAAGCGGGGCGCACGCCATCATCTGATATTAAGTGTCACCCTGCGCTTGCCCAAAGTGTGGCAGCCAGTGTTGGGCTATGGCCCCTTAGCTGAACTGGGCGAACAGGCCACAGCACTGCAAGTATGCGACCGAGTGTGTGCTACCCGCCAGGCTAAATTACCGGATCCTGCGGTGTTGGGTAATGCGGGTAGCTTCTTTAAAAATCCCACTGTGGTGACGGCGCAAGC
This sequence comes from Oceanisphaera ostreae, assembly GCF_042676125.1. Taxonomy (NCBI): domain Bacteria; kingdom Pseudomonadati; phylum Pseudomonadota; class Gammaproteobacteria; order Aeromonadales; family Aeromonadaceae; genus Oceanisphaera; species Oceanisphaera ostreae. The sequence goes on along the minus strand of NZ_JBHTJS010000001.1, from coordinate 76,911 downwards.
TGAGGCGCTGAAATTGGCGTGGCCGACGTTGCCGGTGTTTGCGACTACGCCGGGCCGCAGCAAACTGGCGGCTGGTTGGCTGATTGACAAGGCGGGCCTCAAAGGTGCGCGGGTGGGCGGTGCTGGCGTGCACACAGAACAGGCATTGGTGTTAGTTAATCATGGCGGCGCCACGAGCGACGATGTGCTGCGTTTGGCAGCGCTAGTTCGCGAGCGAGTAGAGCAGCTGTTTGGCGTGCGCTTAGAGCCCGAAGTGCGGATGATGAACGGTGAAGGCGAAACCCATTTGGATGAGGCGTTGGCATGTCTGAGCTAAGCCCACAAACGCCGCTCTCTCCATTACGTCAAACGCTGCTCATGTTGCTGGCCGATGGTCAGTTTCATTCCGGTGAGCAGTTGGGTGAGCAATTGGCTGTGAGTCGAGCGGCGGTCAGCAAGCATATTCAGGCGCTAAAAAACCTCGGGCTAGAAGTGTATAGCGTTAGTGGTAAGGGATATAAACTGGCGGTACCGCTGCAGTTGCTGGATCAGCATCGGCTAAGTCGAGAGCTCGCTCCTAACCGAGTCGAGCTGGTACCGGTGATAGGCTCGACTAATGAGTACTGGTTGGCTTCGCTGGCCAAGCTCAATAACGGTGATATTTGTGTCGCTGAATGCCAAACGGCGGGGCGCGGACGGCGTGGCCGGCCGTGGATTTCTCCCTTTGGCGGCCAGTTGATCATGAGTATGTATTGGCGATTAGAGCAGGGCATGGCGGCGGCGATGGGTTTAAGCCTAGTGGTGGGCATTGCCGCCGTTGAGGCGCTAGAAGCCCAAGGCTTTACCGGTGTGGAATTAAAATGGCCCAACGATTTATACCTTAATGGCCGCAAGCTAGCGGGTATTTTGGTCGAAATGACCAGCACCGCCGGTGGTCCTTGCCAGCTGGTCATTGGTATGGGGTTGAATCTGTTATTGCCTCAAAGTGAGCAAGTACGTATCGACCAACCTTGGGCCGATCTCACCGAGTTAGGGGCTGTTAACGATCGCAATGGGCTGGTTGTGGCACTTAGTCAACAATTGCAGCGCAGTCTTGAACTCTTCGAGCAAGAAGGAATAGCGGCTTTTAGTGAGCAATGGAACCGACTCGATTACTTTAATGGTAAACCGGTGCGCGTATTGATGGGCGAACAGGAAATACATGGCATCGCCCGTGGCATCGACTCCCAAGGGGCGCTGTTACTCGAACTAGAAAACGGCAAAATAAAGCGCTTCTTAGGCGGAGAAGTCTCGCTGCGCGGCGATCAATCATCGCCAAGCACCGAGCGTCCGGCGCCCAGCTCAAGATAAGACCAAAACCCTGACTCCTGTCAGGTTTTTGCTGTTGGGGTTATCTTGCGCTGATCGCTGTGTCTTCCGCTATTTTTTAAGCCACACCTGCTCTATGCCGTGGGCCATGCCTTTGGTGAGTACTAGCTCTGCTCGGTCTTTGGTGGGCAGGATGTTTTGCTTTAGATTCTTGTAGTTAATTTCTTGCCAGATGCGGCTGGCGGTGGCTACCGCTTCTTCTTCGCTCAGCTGTGCATAGCTATGGAAGTAGGAGTCGGGATCGGTAAAGGCACCGGAGCGTAATTTAAGAAATCGCTCTACATACCAGGTTTTGAGCAGACGTTCGTCGGCATCGACAAAAATAGAGAAATCCACGAAATCCGAGACAAATACTCGATGAGGCTCGTGAGGGTAATCCATACCGCTTTGCAGTACGTTCAAGCCTTCGATAATGACGATATCTGGTTGCTCCACCACTTGCTCTTCGTCTGGTATCACATCGTAGCTCAGATGAGAATACAGGGGGGCGGTGACCCTAGACTTGCCGGATTTTATATCGGAAACAAACTGTACTAGCCGACGAATATCATAGGATTGAGGAAAGCCCTTACGACGCATCAAGCCCCGCTCTTCTAGCACCGCATTAGGGTAGAGGAAGCCGTCGGTGGTCACCAGTGCTACTTTAGGATGTTGCGGCCAACGGGCCAGCAAGGCCTCCAAAATACGGGCCGTGGTGCTTTTTCCTACCGCGACCGAACCGGCAATGCTGATGATATAGGGTACATGGCGAGCCTCTTTACGTAGAAACTGATCTAGCACCTTACTGCGTCGTTGCTTAGCTTTAATATAAAGGTTGAGTAAGCGAGACAGGGGCAGATAGATATCTCGGACCTCGGCCAGTGATACCTTATCGTTGATACCGCGCAGGCAAGTAAGCTCTGCTTCGCTGAGCGGCTGGTGAACCGTGTCGCGCAATTCTGACCAAGCTTCACGAGAAAAGGCCAGATAGGGGGAGTCGTTGTCTATCGTCATGGTGGTGTCCTATGGGTCGCTTGGCGACGATACACCAAGGTTTAAAAATGAACAAGGCGCGTATTGTGAACAAAAAAAGATTGGCATCTACCATCGTCGGATATTTCTGTTGTCGAAAAAGTAGTAAAAATAGCCTTTTTTGATTATTTATTGTGCACTTGAACCAACTAAAGTAAAAACTTAGGGAAAAGGTATTGCTAGGGTCGTGCCCTTAGCCTAGAATTCGCCTCGTTCTAGTGCCGGCATAGCTCAGTTGGTAGAGCAACTGACTTGTAATCAGTAGGTCCCGAGTTCGACTCTTGGTGCCGGCACCATAACAACGTGGAGGAGTTCCCGAGTGGCTAAAGGGATCAGACTGTAAATCTGACGGCTCAGCCTTCGCTGGTTCGAATCCAGCCTCCTCCACCATCATTTCAAGTAGCGTTGACTTAACGGTACTTAGTTTAGTACTTTAGCTAAGCGCTATAGTATTAAACACAGCGTTTAGCGGGCATCGTATAATGGCTATTACCTCAGCCTTCCAAGCTGATGATGCGGGTTCGATTCCCGCTGCCCGCTCCAATTATTGATGGTTGATTGTGATAATTGTTGATAGTGCTGATATAGCTCAGTTGGTAGAGCGCACCCTTGGTAAGGGTGAGGTCCCCAGTTCGAATCCGGGTATCAGCACCACTTCTTAATTACTTCTCTTGTACTAGCCTCCAAACTACTCATCTTAATATAAACTGAATCTTTCGGTTTAAATCTCTGATCTTATCATTTCATGCCTTATGCCTTATGCCTTATGCCTTATGCCTTATGCCTTATGCCTTATGTTCGTTGGGCTAGTGTTTGTCTTTGACGTATGACATACAGCGTACGGCGTAAAGCGTGGTGTGTGTCTATACTTTTCACATGTGCTCTTGTGGTATTGCTACCACTTACTCGGTGTGAGGGAAAGGCATGTCTAAAGAAAAGTTTGAGCGTAATAAGCCCCACGTTAATGTGGGCACCATCGGCCATGTTGATCATGGTAAAACCACGCTGACGGCGGCTATTACTACTGTGCTAGCTAAAAAAATGGGTGGCAGCGCGCGCGGATATGCACAAATTGATAACGCCCCCGAAGAAAAGGCCCGTGGCATTACCATTGCCGCTTCTCATGTTGAGTATGACACCGAGGCGCGTCACTACGCCCATGTGGACTGCCCAGGTCACGCCGATTACGTAAAAAACATGATCACCGGTGCCGCGCAAATGGATGGTGCCATTTTGGTGGTGGCAGCCACCGACGGGCCGATGCCGCAAACGCGCGAACATATACTATTAGCCCGTCAGGTTGGCGTGCCCTATATAGTGGTCTTCATGAATAAATGCGACTTAGTAGACGATGAAGAGCTGCTTGAACTAGTGGAAATGGAAATTCGTGAGCTGCTGTCTGAATATGACTTTCCCGGTGATGACACGCCGGTGATCCAAGGCTCTGCGCTTAAAGGGTTGGCAGGTGACCCAGAATGGGAACCCAAAATTTTAGAGTTGGCTGATGCACTCGACTCTTATATACCTGAGCCGAAACGGGCCATTGACGGTGCCTTTTTATTGCCCATTGAAGATGTATTCTCAATTCAGGGCCGAGGTACAGTGGTGACGGGGCGGATAGAGCGCGGCATCGTTAAAGTGGGCGAAGAAATTGAGATTGTCGGCATCAAAGACACGGTTAAAAGCACTTGCACTGGGGTAGAAATGTTTCGCAAGTTGTTAGAAGAGGGGCGAGCCGGTGAAAACGTGGGAGTCTTGCTGCGTGGCACCAAGCGGGAAGACGTAGAGCGCGGCCAAGTGTTGGCTAAGCCAGGTTCTATTCATCCCCATACCGGTTTTGAGTCTGAAGTGTATATTTTGTCGAAAGAAGAGGGTGGGCGCCACACGCCTTTCTTTCGGGGGTATCGACCACAATTTTACTTTCGTACCACGGACGTTACCGGCGTAGTTGAGCTGGCCGAGGGAATAGAGATGGTGATGCCAGGCGACAACATCCACATGGTGGTTAATTTAATTGCGCCCATTGCCATGGAAGAGGGACTGCGCTTTGCGATTCGTGAAGGGGGGCGCACCGTAGGTGCCGGTGTAGTTGCTAAAATCATCGAGTAATTGCGCTTACAATCATGCTAAAAAGCCCCTATAATACAAACTTTCTTGTGTATAGGGGCGTAGTTCCAATTGGTAGAACGGCGGTCTCCAAAACCGACGGTTGGGGGTTCGAGTCCCTCCGCCCCTGCCATTTACCTCGCCAGCAGCGGGGTTTTCGCGTCTGTGATAGACTCAAGTTTTTTTAAACGGGTAGCCTTATGAGTGCAAATATTGAGAGCCAGAGCGGGTCTAAAGATACCCTGCTGTGGGGGGTAGTGTTCCTTATTTTGATAGCGTCTGTGGTCGCTAACTCTTTTTATAGTGAGCTACCGGTGGCTATTCGTGCTGCTGCCGTAGTGGTGGCACTGGGTGTGGCGGCGTTGTTGGCCTATCAAACTAGCAAGGGAAAGAGCAGTCTCGCCTTTGCTAAAGAATCTCGTCTGGAAATGCGTAAAGTTGTGTGGCCTAACCGCCAAGAAGCAATTCAGACTACGTTGATTGTATTGGCCGTAACCGCTTTGGTTGGCTTGTTTCTGTTTTTGCTGGATGGCTTGCTGGTATGGCTGGTCAATCTGGTTACCGGAGTATAAGGATTCACCATGTCAGAACCAGAACAAAGAATGCGTTGGTATGTGGTCCAGGCTTTTTCCGGATATGAAGGTCGCGTGTCCAAAACCTTGGTTGAATATATCAAGATGCAGGGCATGGAAGACCAGTTTGGCGAAGTACTAGTACCTACCGAAGAAGTGGTTGAAATGCGCGCGGGTCAAAAGCGTAAAAGCGAGCGCAAGTTCTTCCCAGGCTACGTGCTGGTGCAAATGCTGATGAACGATGCCAGCTGGCACTTGGTTCGTAGTATTCCTCGCGTGATGGGCTTTATCGGTGGTACGCCTGAGCGTCCGGCCCCTATTTCCGATAAAGAGGCGGATGCCATTCTTAATCGCCTACAAGATGCGATTGATAAGCCAAAACCAAAAACACTGTTCGAGCCGGGCGAAGAAGTGCGCGTGTCCGAGGGTCCGTTTGCGGACTTTAACGGTGTGGTTGAGTCTGTGGACTATGAGAAGAGCCGAGTGAAAGTCTCTGTGCTTATCTTTGGTCGTTCTACTCCGGTAGAGCTGGAGTTTGGTCAGGTAGAAAAATCCTGATTAAAGTTTGCTCATAAAACTTGCGAGGGGCGGCAAATAACTCTATAATTTGCCGCCCTTTTAATTCAGGGGAGCCGATCTAGAGTTCGACTATGCGTCTAACTCTGCGGCGTTATCACCCAATAACGAGGTAATCTCAATGGCTAAGAAAGTCCAAGCCTACATCAAGCTGCAAGTTGCAGCCGGTGCAGCAAATCCAAGTCCTCCGGTTGGTCCAGCTCTGGGTCAGCACGGCGTTAATATTATGGAATTCTGTAAGGCGTTTAACGCTCGTACAGAAAGCCTAGAGAAAGGCTCGCCAATTCCGGTAATCATTACCGTCTACAGCGACCGTTCTTTCACCTTTGAGACCAAGACTCCGCCTGCGGCCTTCTTGTTGCTTAAAGCGGCTGGCGTTAAGTCAGGCTCAGGCAAGCCTAACTCTGAGAAAGTGGGTACTGTTAACCGCGCTCAGTTAGAAGAGATTGCTGAAATTAAGCAAAAAGACATGACCGGTGCCGATGTTGATGCCCGCGTTCGTTCAATCGCAGGTACTGCTCGGTCTATGGGCCTGGCAGTGGAGGGTTAATACGATGGCTAAACTAACTAAGCGCATGCAGGTTATCCGTGACCGCGTAGACTCAACTAAAGACTACGAAATCAACGAAGCCGTTGCCCTGCTACAAGAGCTGGCTACTGCTAAATTCGTAGAAAGTATCGACGTTGCCGTAAACTTGGGCATCGATGCACGTAAATCTGATCAGAACGTACGTGGCGCAACTGTGCTGCCAAACGGTACTGGTCGTGACGTGCGCGTTGCTGTGTTCACTCAGGGTGCCAATGCCGAAGCCGCTAAAGAAGCCGGTGCCGAGCTAGTTGGTATGGAAGACCTGGCTGAGCTGGTCAAGAAAGGCGAAATGAACTTTGACGTAGTTATTGCTTCTCCAGATGCAATGCGCGTTGTAGGTCAGTTGGGCCAAATCTTGGGCCCACGCGGTCTGATGCCTAACCCTAAAGTCGGTACTGTTACGCCTAACGTTGCTGAAGCAGTTAAAAATGCTAAAGCCGGTCAGGTACGCTATCGCAACGACAAAAACGGCATCATTCATACCACTATTGGTAAGAAAGACTTTGATGCTGCAAGCTTAAAAGGCAACTTGGAAGCACTGTTGGTGGCACTGAAGCGTGCTAAGCCTTCATCTTCTAAAGGTATCTTTATCAAGAAAGTAACGCTGTCTACCACTATGGGTGCCGGTGTTGCGATTGATCAAGCTAGCCTAGAAATTTAATAGGCGTTTACAAGGCGCGAAAACTCGCGTAGCATTTTGCGCCTTGTATTTGGTTGGGGGCTTCGACTCCCGTCCAAGACCGCTGGAGACGTTATCGTCTTAATGTGCCAGCGTAGATGGTGCCGGGGCTCAGTTAGAAAGCATTCCTTTCTTCTGGGATCTGCCACCTTGGTGTCTCTGATATAAATTAGAGGCGTATGTATAATCTGGGTTTTATCCCAGGTGGATCCAGGAGTTTAGCCAATGGCATTAAGACTCGAAGACAAAAAGGCAATTGTTGCTGAAGTCAACGAAGTTGCCAAGGGCGCCCTGTCTGCGGTAGTTGCCGATGCACGTGGCGTTACCGTAGCTGCTATGACCACACTGCGTAAGCAAGCTCGTGAAAACGGTGTCTACCTTAAGGTAGTCCGTAACACATTAGCTCGCATCGCCGTGAAAGAGACCAGCTATGAATGCCTCAATGAGGTATTTGTTGGTCCTACCCTGATTGCGTTTTCTAACGAACATCCGGGCGCTGCTGCTCGTTTGTTTAAAGATTTTGCCAAAGAGCAAAGCGCATTCGAGGTCAAAGGTCTGGCATACGAGGGTGCATTTATCCCCGCAGCTGATATTGACCGTCTCGCAAAACTGCCGACTTACGACGAAGCAATTGCACAGTTAATGGCTACTATGAAAGAAGCCTCTGCTGGCAAGCTGGTACGTACTATCGCAGCCTTGCGCGATCAAAAGCAAGAAGCAGAAGCAGCATAAGCTGTGGCTTGCCGCTTAATAACCAAACACTTCAGAACATTAGGAATTTGAGTCATGTCTCTTACTAAAGACCAAATCATTGAAGCCGTTGCAGAAATGTCTGTAATGCAAGTTGTTGAACTGATCGAAGCAATGGAAGAAAAGTTCGGTGTTTCTGCCGCTGCTGCTGTTGCCTCTGCTGGCGAAGCTGCTGTAGTTGAAGAGCAGACTGAATTCGACGTTATGTTGACTGCAGTTGGCCCGAACAAAGTATCTGTAATCAAAGCTGTACGTGCTGCTACCGGTCTTGGCCTGAAAGAAGCCAAAGGTTTGGTTGAAGCCGCTCCTTGCGCCGTTAAAGAAGCATTGAGCAAAGGCGAAGCCGACGCTCTTAAGACTGAACTCGAAGGAGCTGGTGCTTCTGTTGAGCTCAAATAAGCTAAACTTTAGCTTAGCGGCCTGAGTAATCAGGCTAGGGCTGGTGAATCTTATTCACCGGCCCTTTTGCGCTGTGAGATGAGAGGATTTTTCACATCGTTTGTGCCTCTCGGTAATACCAGCCATCGGATGTTGTCGAGACGTCCGTATCGAAAAAACGATGTTATTTAGAGCTGTCCCGTTTGGACAGATGGGTCACTTATCAGCGAGCTGAGGAACCCTATGGTTTACTCTTACACAGAGAAAAAGCGCATTCGTAAGGACTTCGGTAAACGTGCCCAGGTCTTGGACACGCCTTACCTGCTATCAATCCAGCTTGATTCCTTCAAACAGTTTATTGAAGCAGATCCGCAGGGCGAACATGGATTGGAAGCGGCTTTTCGTAGCGTCTTCCCCATCGCCAGCTATTCTGGCAATGCTGAATTGCAATATGTTAGTTTCCGGCTGGGTGAGCCGGTCTTTGACGTTCAGGAATGTCAAATCCGTGGTGTTACTTATTCGGCGCCATTGCGCGTTAAGTTACGCATGGTCCTGTACGACAGAGAAGCGGCACCCGGTACTGTAAAAGACATTAAAGAGCAAGAAGTCTACATGGGCGAAATCCCGCTCATGACTGTAAACGGTACTTTCGTTATCAACGGTACCGAGCGAGTAATTGTCTCCCAGCTGCATCGCAGCCCGGGTGTGTTTTTCGATCACGACCGTGGCAAAACCCACTCTTCGGGTAAGGTTTTGTATAACGCACGCGTGATCCCTTACCGTGGTTCCTGGCTCGATTTTGAGTTTGATGCGAAAGACAACTTGTTTGTTCGTATCGACCGTCGTCGCAAGCTACCCGCGTCTATTATGTTACGTGCGCTTGAATACACCACAGAAGAAATTCTGGAAATGTTCTTCGATACGACTAAGTTCGAAGTAACAGACGGCAAACTAATGATGGAGCTCAAACCTGAGCGCTTGCGTGGTGATACTGCCTCGTTTGACATCTTAGTTGATGGTGCCGTACTGGTAGAAACAGGACGCCGCATTACTGCCCGCCATATCCGTCAATTGGAAAAGGCTGGCATCAATAAAATTGAAGTACCGGTGGAATATGCCGTCGGTAAAGTGGTTGCTAAAGACTATGTTAACGCCGATACCGGCGAGCTGGTCATTGGCGCCAACAGCGAGCTGAGCCTAGAAATTTTGGCTAACTTGTCTGTGGCCGGCATTAAGCAGTTTGAGACCCTGTTCACTAACGAACTGGATCACGGCGCTTACATGTCTGACACCTTGCGTATTGACTCGTCTACTAACCGCTTAGAAGCGCTGGTAGAAGTGTATCGCATGATGCGTCCAGGCGAGCCACCAACCCGCGAAGCCGCTGACACCTTATTCGAGAACTTATTCTTCTCGGAAGACCGTTACGATCTCTCGACTGTGGGCCGGATGAAATTCAACCGTCGCCTATTCCGTGATGAGATTGATGGTCCTGGTACCCTGACTAAGTCAGATATCGTTGACGTGATGAAGCGCTTAATCGACATCCGTAACGGTAATGACGAAGTGGACGATATCGACCACTTAGGTAACCGTCGTATTCGCTCTGTAGGCGAAATGGCAGAAAACCAGTTCCGTGTAGGTTTGGTTCGCGTTGAGCGTGCGGTACGTGAGCGTCTGTCATTAGGCGACCTAGATACCCTGATGCCACAGGATTTGATCAACGCCAAGCCAATTTCGGCGGCGGTGAAAGAGTTCTTTGGTTCAAGCCAGCTGTCCCAGTTTATGGACCAAAACAACCCGCTTTCAGAAGTCACGCACAAGCGTCGTATTTCTGCATTAGGCCCAGGTGGTTTGACCCGTGAACGTGCTGGCTTTGAAGTTCGAGATGTACACACCACCCACTACGGTCGTTTGTGTCCTATCGAAACGCCAGAAGGCCCGAATATCGGCCTGATCAACTCCTTGGCTTGCTACTCGCGCACTAACGAATACGGTTTCCTTGAGACCCCGTATCGTAAAGTGATCGACTGCCAGATCACCGATGAAGTGGATTATTTGTCTGCCATCGAGGAAGGTCACTTCGTGATCGCTCAGGCTAACGCCGCCTCCGATGAAAACGACCGTCTGATCGATGAACTAGTACCGTCGCGTCATAAAGGTGAAGCCACCTATATGAACGCCGATCAGGTGCAGTACATGGACGTGAGTCCACAGCAGGTAGTTTCTGTTGCGGCCTCTCTGATCCCGTTCCTTGAGCACGATGATGCTAACCGAGCCTTGATGGGTTCGAACATGCAACGTCAAGCTGTGCCAACCCTACGTGCCGATAAGCCGTTAGTAGGTACTGGTATTGAGCGTGCTGTTGCGGTTGACTCCGGTGTAACCGTGGTTGCCAAGCGTGGCGGTATCGTCGATTACGCCGATTCCTCACGTATCGTGGTAAAGGTTAATGAAGAAGAGATGACGCCTGGCGAAGCCGGTATCGACATCTATAACCTGACCAAGTACACCCGTTCTAACCAGAACACCTGTATCAACCAGCGTCCTTGTGTGATGCCGGGTGAGCGGGTACTGGGCGGTGACGTATTGGCCGATGGTCCTTCAACTGACTTGGGCGAATTGGCTCTGGGTCAGAACCTGCGCGTGGCCTTTATGCCATGGAACGGTTACAACTTTGAAGACTCCATCTTGTTGAATGAGCGTTTGGTAGAGCACGATCGCCTGACCACCATTCACATTCAGGAACTAACTTGTATCTCTCGTGATACTAAGTTGGGTCCTGAAGAAATCACCGCTGACATCCCTAACGTGGGTGAATCGGCGCTGAGCAAGCTCGATGAGTCCGGTATCGTGTACGTGGGTGCAGAAATGCGTCCCGGCGATATCTTAGTTGGTAAAGTAACCCCTAAGGGTGAAAGCCAGCTGACGCCAGAAGAGAAGCTACTGCGAGCCATCTTCGGCGAAAAAGCGTCAGACGTGAAAGACTCGTCGCTGCGCGTACCTAATTCAGTGTTTGGTACTGTCATCGACGTACAAGTCTTTACCCGTGATGGCGTAGAAAAAGATAAGCGTGCCCAAGACATTGAGCACATGCAGCTTAAGCAGGCCAAGAAAGACTTGACCGAAGAGTTCAGCATCCTCGAAGACGGCGTTTACGCCCGTGCTCGTAACGTGCTAGTAGCGTCCGGTATGTCTGCTGAGCAAGTGTCTAAGATTGCCCGTAACCAGTTGCTGGAACAGGCGATTGACGACGAAGCTAAGCAAATCGAGCTTGAGCAATTAGCCGAGCAACAGGCCGAGCTGAAAGCAGACTTCGATAAGAAGTTTGAGAATAAGCGTCGTAAGATCACCCAAGGTGATGACTTAGCTCCTGGCGTGCTGAAAATCGTTAAGGTGTATTTGGCTGTTAAACGTCAAATTCAGCCTGGTGATAAGATGGCAGGTCGTCACGGTAACAAAGGTGTAATCTCTACTATAGTACCTGTAGAAGACATGCCGCACGATGAGCATGGCGTACCGGTAGATATGGTATTGAACCCACTGGGTGTACCGTCGCGGATGAACATCGGTCAGATCCTCGAAACGCACCTCGGCCTCGCGGCCAAGGGGCTTGGCGAGAAAATCGATCGCATGATCAAAGAGCAGCAAGAGCTGGCTCGTCTGCGAGAGTTCATCCAAGAAGTTTACGACTCGGGTGATGGTATTCGTCAGAAAGTAGACTTGTCTACCTTCAGCGATACCGAAGTACGCACTTTGGCCAATAACTTGCGCCATGGTGTGCCAATGGCGACGCCTGCGTTTGATGGTGCTGATGAGCACGAAATCAAGCGTCTGCTGAAGCTTGCGGATCTGCCAGAGTCTGGTCAGGTTACGCTGTTCGACGGTCGTACGGGTAACAGCTTTGAGCGTCCGGTAACCGTGGGCTATATGTATATGCTGAAGTTGAACCACTTAGTGGACGACAAGATGCACGCCCGTTCTACTGGTTCTTACAGTCTGGTAACGCAACAGCCGCTGGGTGGTAAAGCTCAGTTTGGTGGTCAGCGTTTCGGTGAGATGGAAGTGTGGGCACTAGAAGCATACGGTGCCGCCTATACCTTGCAAGAAATGTTGACGGTCAAGTCGGATGACGTTAACGGTCGTACCAAGATGTATAAAAACATCGTCGATGGTGATCACCGTATGGAGCCGGGCATGCCCGAGTCTTTCAACGTACTGTTGAAAGAAATTCGCTCTCTCGGTATCAACATCGAGCTGGACGAAAGCTAAGGCGACAGACTGCCCGAGAAATAACGGCGCCCCTTTTCCTTTGGAAGGCGGGCGCCTAGGTAGAACTCCTCACAGGAGACTAACGTGAAAGACTTACTTAAGTTTTTGAAAGCGCAGAATAAGACAGAAGAGTTTGACGGGATTAAAATTGGTCTGGCATCCCCAGACATGATCCGCTCTTGGTCTTTTGGCGAAGTCAAAAAGCCTGAGACCATTAACTACCGTACCTTCAAGCCGGAGCGTGACGGTCTTTTCTGCGCCCGGATTTTTGGTCCGGTCAAGGACTATGAGTGTCTGTGTGGTAAGTACAAACGCCTTAAGCACCGTGGTGTAATCTGCGAAAAGTGCGGCGTTGAAGTTACCCAGACCAAAGTGCGCCGTGAGCGCATGGGCCATATTGAACTGGCCAGTCCGGTTGCCCACATCTGGTTTTTGAAGTCTCTGCCAAGCCGTATCGGTTTGTTGCTGGACATGACGCTGCGTGACATCGAGCGCGTGCTGTACTTCGAATCCTTCGTGGTTATCGAGGCGGGCATGACTAGCCTAGAGCGTGGTCAAATGCTGTCTGAAGAACAGTATCTGGATGCGCTAGAAGAGTGGGGCGATGAGTTTGACGCCAAGATGGGTGCCGAAGCGGTACTGTCTTTGCTGCGCGCCATCGATCTCGAAAGCGAAATTGAAGTAATGCGTGAAGAGCTGGGTCAAACCAACTCTGAAACCAAGCGCAAGAAAATTACCAAGCGCTTCAAGCTAATGGAAGCCTTCTTTGGCTCAGGCAATAAGCCCGAGTGGATGGTATTAACGGTATTACCTGTGTTACCACCGGATTTACGTCCATTGGTACCGCTGGATGGCGGTCGTTTTGCGACCTCTGACTTGAACGATTTGTATCGTCGAGTGATCAACCGTAACAACCGTTTGAAGCGTCTGTTGGACTTAGCTGCGCCCGATATTATCGTGCGTAACGAAAAGCGTATGCTACAGGAATCTGTGGATGCGTTGCTTGATAACGGCCGACGCGGTCGTGCTATCACCGGTTCTAACAAACGCCCACTGAAATCCTTGGCTGACATGATCAAGGGTAAGCAGGGTCGTTTCCGTCAGAACTTGCTCGGTAAGCGTGTTGACTACTCCGGTCGTTCGGTAATCGTAGTTGGCCCGACTTTGCGTTTGCACCAGTGTGGTCTGCCAAAGAAAATGGCGCTGGAGCTGTTCAAGCCGTTCATCTATGGCAAGTTAGAAGCTCGTGGTTTAGCCACGACTATCAAAGCTGCCAAGAAAATGGTTGAGCGCGAAGAAGCCGTAGTTTGGGATATCCTAGACGACGTGATCCGCGAACACCCAGTGTTACTAAACCGTGCACCTACTTTGCACCGTTTGGGTATTCAGGCATTTGAGCCGGTGTTGATCGAAGGTAAAGCGATTCAGTTGCACCCATTAGTGTGTGCGGCCTATAACGCCGACTTCGACGGTGACCAAATGGCGGTCCACTTACCGCTGACCATTGAGGCACAGCTTGAAGCGCGTGCGCTGATGATGTCGACCAACAACATACTATCGCCTGCTAACGGCGAGCCGATTATCGTGCCGTCTCAGGACGTAGTATTGGGTCTGTATTACATGACTCGCGACAAGGTCAACGCCAAAGGCGAAGGCATGTTGCTGACCAGCGCCAAAGAAGCGGAAAAAGTTTACCGTGCCGGTCACGCTGAACTGCATGCGAAAGTAAAAATTCGTATCACCGACTTTGAGCGTATGGAAGATGGTAGTGAAGTGAAAACCACGGCTATCCGTGATACCACTATCGGTCGTGCCATTCTGAGCTTGATTGTGCCTAAAGGCTTGCCTTTTAGCATGATCGATCAGGCGATGGGCAAGAAGCAGATTTCTAAGCTGCTGAACGGCTGTTACCGTCGTTTGGGCCTGAAAGATTCGGTAATCTTTGCTGACCAACTGATGTATACCGGTTTCCAGTACGCCACTCTGTCTGGCGTGTCGGTTGGTATTAACGACTTGGTTATCCCAGATGCCAAGAAAGACATCATTGCCGATGCCGAAGCAGAAGTTTCTGAAATTCAGGAGCAGTTCCAGTCTGGTTTGGTTACCGCCGGTGAGCGTTACAACAAAGTTATCGATATTTGGGCCAGCGCCAACGAACGCGTGTCTAAAGCGATGATGGAAAACCTGTCTAAAGACAAGGTAATCGACCGTGACGGCAATGAAGTTCTACAAGATTCGTTCAACAGCATCTTTATGATGGCCGACTCTGGTGCTCGTGGTAGTGCCGCTCAGATCCGTCAGTTGGCGGGTATGCGTGGCTTGATGGCGAAACCAGATGGTTCCATCATCGAAACGCCAATCATCGCGAACTTCCGTGAAGGCTTGAACGTACTTCAGTACTTTAACTCCACCCACGGTGCACGTAAGGGTCTGGCGGATACGGCACTTAAAACTGCAAACTCCGGTTATCTGACTCGTCGTTTAGTAGACGTTGCTCAAGATTTGGTGATCACCTCTGATGACTGTGGCACCTTCGATGGTCTGTGGATCAGCTCCTTGATTGAAGGCGGTGACGTAGTTGAGCCGTTGCGTGAGCGCGTATTGGGCCGAGTAGTGGCCGAAGACGTGATCCGCCCCGGTACCGACGCTGAAATCTTGGTAGCCCGTAACACTCTACTCGATGAGAAGTGGTGTGACGAGTTAGAAGAGAGCTCGGTTGACCGTATTAAGGTACGTTCCGTTATCTCTTGTGATAACGACCATGGTGTATGTGCACATTGTTACGGTCGTGACTTAGCCCGTGGTCACTTGGTAAACCAAGGCGAAGCAGTCGGCGTTATTGCTGCTCAGTCTATCGGTGAGCCGGGTACCCAGCTAACCATGCGTACCTTCCACATCGGTGGTGCGGCATCACGAGCGGCAGCAGAAAACAGCATTCAGGTGAAAAACGCCGGTCTGTTAAAACTGCAAAACGCCAAGTTTGTTACTAATGCCGATGGCAAGACCGTTATCGTGTCGCGTTCGTCTGAGCTGACCATTCTTGATGAAATGGGTCAAACTCGCGAAAACCACAAACTGCCTTACGGTGCTTTGTTGGACAAAGCGGATGGTGAGCAGGTTCAAGTTGGCCAGATAGTGGCAACGTGGGACCCGCACACGCACCCGATCGTGACCGAAGTAGCGGGCCACATTAAGTTCATCGATATGATTGATGGTGTAACCATTAGTCGTCAAACCGATGAGCTGACCGGTCTGTCTAGCATCGTGATCATGGACGTGAATGAGCGTCCTGCATCCGGTAAAGACTTACGTCCTACCGTTAAGTTGATTGACGACCACGGTAGCGATGTGATCATTCCGGGTACCGACTTGTCTGCCCTGTACTTCTTGCCTGGCCGTGCGATTGTGAGCCTAGAAGATGGTGCAGTGGTAAACGTGGGTGATGCAGTAGCACGTATTCCGCAGGAATCCAGTGGTACTAAAGACATCACCGGTGGTCTACCACGCGTTGCTGACTTGTTTGAAGCGCGTCTGCCGAAAGAGCCGGCCATATTGGCGGAAATTTCGGGCACCATTTCCTTCGGTAAAGAAACCAAAGGCAAGCGCCGCTTGGTGATTACGCCGTTAGATGGTGGCGATGCCTTTGAAGAGATGATCCACAAATGGCGTCACCTCAACGTGTTTGAAGGTGAGAAGGTTGAAAAAGGCGAAGTCTTGGCCGATGGTCCAGAATCCGCACACGACATCCTGCGTTTACGTGGCATTAGCCCCGTAGCCAACTATATCGTGAACGAAGTGCAAGAGGTTTACCGCTTGCAGGGCGTTAAGATCAACGACAAGCATATTGAGACAATTGTTCGTCAGATGCTGCGTCGCGCCGAAATTATGAACTCAGGTGATTCTGACTTCATTACTGGTGAGCAAGCAGAAGTAGTACGTATTCGTCAGGCCAACCGTGCGTTGGAAGCGGCCGGCAAGCAGACCGTTGCTTACCGTCATGTACTGATGGGTATTACTAAAGCTTCTTTGAGCACCGAATCTTTCATCTCGGCGGCGTCCTTCCAGGAAACCACTCGAGTACTGACCGAAGCAGCTGTTTCCGGCAAGGTAGACAACTTGCGCGGTCTGAAAGAAAACGTGATTGTAGGTCGTCTGGTACCAGCAGGTACTGGCTTTGCCTACCATCAGGCGCGCAACGCCAAGCGTAACCCAGATCAGCAAGTAGCTGTATCGGCAGACGAAGTCGAGCAGAACCTAGCTAACCTGTTGAACGCTACAAAATAAGTAACAAGTAACGTATCTCGACTCGCTGATTAACAAAGGCTCCCGCAAGGGGGCCTTTTTTTTGCCTGCTATTCAATGCCTTACGCTATACGCTTTACGCCGAGCGTTAAAAACAAACACCGTCTTTCGTCGGTCTTGTTTTTGTAGGCGAACGCTTGCTCTCGCATTTCGCCGCAGGCGGAACAATTTAAATGCAGCTGTCAGAAAAAGCCAAACAAGGGGCTGTATTTTTCTTTAACGTAAAGCGTAAGGCGGGAAACGTACGGCGTTATTTGCCCTTATTCTTTTAAAGTATAAAAAATCATCTTTTATTCTTTCTTGTTGCGCTCAACCTCGTTTAAGCTACATGCATCTGGAAAAGTGGAAGTGAATGTCATGCTGTTAAAAGAACTCGCGGCGTCTGCCAGCCCGCTGAACGAACAACAAGTCCATAAACTAACTCAGGTGGCAGCCGAGTTAAGCGCGACTCAGCTGGCGTGGGTAAGCGGTTATTTTTACGGCATCAGTCAGCAGCCGGCGGGTATTGCCGCTCCGGCTCCGTTAGCGAACGCCCAGCCTGCGGGCAAATTGACCATTATTTATGCCTCACAAACCGGTAATGCCAAAGGCGTCGCACAAGAATTACAGGCCAAAGCCACCGCCAATGGCGTGGCCGTGGCGCTGTTCAATGCCGCTGACTACAAGGTCAAGCAACTCAAAAAAGAAACCCATGTACTGTTTGTCGCCAGCACCAATGGTGAAGGCGAAGCCCCAGATGATGCCCTTGAGTTCCATAAGCAGCTAAAAGCCGGCAAGGCCGGTAAGCTGGACGGTGTTAACTATGGCGTGATTGGGTTGGGTGACTCTTCTTATGAATTCTATTGCCAGACCGGTAAAGACTTCGACGAATACTTAAGCAAGGCCGGTGCTAAGTCGCTGCTGAGTCGTTTAGACGCCGACGTAGATTACGACGAGGTATGCGAGAGCTGGAGCGAAGCTGTGGTCGCGCTGGTTAAAGATGCGCTAAAATCTGAAGCCGCTAATGAAGTGGCACCGGTTGTCCCGCTAACACAGGGGATCACTAGCCTTTATAACAAGAAGCATCCGTTTTCCGCCGAGCTATTAACCAATCAAGCTATTACCGGTCGTGATTCGGACCGCGATGTTCACCACTTCGAGATTTCACTGGATGGCTCAGATCTGACTTACCAGCCAGGCGACGCCTTAGGGGTATGGTTTAGTAATGACGAGCAGATAGTAGATGCGCTGTTAGCACAAACCGGCGTAGACGCTGCCAGTGAAGTGATTGTGAATGAGCAGAGCATCACTATTCGTGAAGCCTTGATTCATCACTATGAGCTCACCCAAGGCTATGCCAGCTTCGTGCAGTCTTATGCAGAGCTAACCGATGCGGCCAAGCTGCGATCTTTAGTCGATGATAAGGCGGCACTGCGTGAATACTGCGCCAATCACCAAATTTTAGACATTGCCCGTGAACAGCAAGGCAAGTTGACTGCCGAACAGTTGCAAGCCAGCTTGCGCCGCCTGACACCGCGTTTGTACTCCATTGCCTCATCGCAAGCTGAAGTAGAAGACGAAGTGCACCTGACCGTAGGTGTAGTACGTTTTGTTCAAGACGGTGAAGCCCGCAATGGCGGTGCTTCTGCTTACTTGGCTGATCGATTAGAAGAAGGCACCCAAGTACGCGTTTTCATCGAGCATAACGATAACTTCCGCCTGCCGGCCAATGATGACACGCCGGTGATCATGGTCGGGCCGGGTACTGGCATAGCGCCGTTTCGCGCCTTCTTACAAGAGCGTGATGCCCGCTCTGCCGGCGGTAAAAACTGGTTGTTCTTCGGTAACCCGCACTTTACCCAAGACTTCTTATACCAATTGGAATGGCAGCGTTATGTGAAGTCGGGTTTATTGAACAAGATTTCTTTGGCCTTTAGTCGCGACCAGCAAGAAAAAATCTATGTGCAGCATAAGCTGCGTGAGCAAGGTGGTGAGGTTTACGCTTGGTTAGAGCAAGGCGCGCACTTCTACGTGTGTGGCGATGCCAACAAGATGGCCAAAGACGTGCACGATGCCCTGATTGACATAGTGGCCGAGCACGGCAACAAGACTACCGATCAAGCGACCGAATATGTAGATGCGCTGCGCGCAGCCAAGCGTTACCAGAGGGATGTATACTAATGAGCGAACAAAAGCTGTCCGATAACGAACGCATGAAGGGCGAAAGTAACTTTCTGCGCGGCACCATAGAGCAAGACTTAAGCGACGACCTCACCGGTGGTTTTAACGGCGATAACTTCCAGCTGATCCGCGTGCATGGCATGTATCAGCAAGATGACCGCGATATTCGTAACGAACGTACCGCCCAAAAGCTGGAGCCTTTGCATAACGTTATGCTGCGCGCTCGCTTACCCGGCGGCATCATCCAACCTCAGCAGTGGCTGGTGATCGACAAGTTCGCGGAAGAAAGCAGCATCTATGGCAGTATTCGCCTGACTACCCGTCAAACCTTCCAGTTTCACGGGGTGTTAAAGCGCGATATCAAGCACATGCACCAAACCCTGAACAGCACCGGTATCGACTCCATTGCCACTGCAGGTGACGTAAACCGTAACGTGTTGTGCACCAGTAACCCGGTTGAATCAGAGCTGCATCAAGAAGCCTATGAGTGGGCGAAGCAGATCTCCGAGCACTTGTTGCCGAAGACCCGTGCTTACTTAGAAATTTGGTTGGATGGTGAGCGTTTAGATACGCCCGATGAAGAGCCCATTTTGGGTGCCACTTATTTGCCGCGTAAGTTTAAAACTGCGGTAGTGATCCCACCGCATAACGATGTGGACTTGCACGCCAACGACTTAAGCTTCGTGGCCATCGCCGAAGCTGGCAAACTGGTTGGCTTTAACGTATTAGTGGGCGGTGGCTTGGCCATGACCCACGGCGACACCGCGACTTTCCCGCGCAAAGCTACCGACTTTGGTTTTATCCCGCTGTCGCACACTATTGCCATTGCCGAAGCGGTAGTGACCACTCAGCGTGACATGGGTAACCGTGTGGAGCGTAAAAACGCCAAGACCAAATATACCCTTGAGCGAGTGGGCGTAGAGGTATTTAAGGCGGAAGTAGAAAAGCGTGCCGGTATCGAGTTTGCTGAGGTTCGTCCTTATGAATTTACTAGCCGTGGCGATCGCTTTGGTTGGGTAGAAGGTATCGACGGTAAGCAACACTTAACGCTGTTTATTGAAAACGGCCGTATTCTGGATTACCCAGGTAAAACCCTGAAAACAGGTATGCGTGAGATTGCTAACATTCACCAAGGTGATTTTCGCTTAACCGCCAACCAAAATCTGATCATTGCCGGCGTGCCGACCAGTGAGAAAGCGCGCATTGAGCAGTTAGCTCGCGAGCACGGTTTAATTGAAGATTCAGTCTCCGAGCAGCGTAAGAGCTCAATGGCCTGTGTGTCATTGCCTACTTGCCCGTTAGCCATGGCGGAGTCTGAGCGGGTGTTGCCAGAGTACGTGACCGAGTTAGAAGGTTACTTGGCCAAGCACAATATTAGTGATGACAACATTGTCTTTCGTGTCACCGGCTGCCCGAACGGCTGTGGTCGTGCCATGTTGGCGGAAGTGGGCTTAGTGGGTAAGGCGCCGGGTCGTTATAACCTGCACTTAGGTGGCAACCGCGAAGGTACGCGTATTCCGCGTATGTACAAAGAAAACATCACCGACCGCCAAATTATGGCGGAGCTGGATGAGCTGATTGGTCGTTGGTCTCTCGAGCGCAACAGCGGTGAAGGCTTCGGCGACTTTGTTATTCGTGCTGGCATCATCGCCCCTGTTATCGACTCGGCGAGGGATTTTTATGCCGCAGTCTAGTGTGTTACTTAGCTTATCTGAGCTGACTAACCTGAGTGCTGTTGAACGAGCGGCGGCCTTGGCCCCGCTCAATCAAGAGCTAGCGGCCATGAGCGCGCCTGAGCGGGTGCGCTGGGCATTGGAACACCTGCCGGGTGTTCCTGTGCTGTCATCCAGCTTTGGTATTCAGGCCGCGGTGATGCTGCATTTGGTTACTCAAGAGAAAGCCGATACGCCAATAATTTTGACCGATACCGGCTATTTATTCCCTGAAACCTATCGTTTTATTGATGAATTAACCGAGCGCCTTGGACTCAATCTTAAGGTGTATCAAGCCAGCCGCTCTACCGCTTGGCAAGAGGCGCGTTACGGCAAGTTATGGGAGCAGGGCGCAGAGGGCATCAGTCGCTATAACCAAATCAACAAAGTTGAGCCGATGCAGCGCGCATTACGTGAGCTTGACGCCGGCACCTGGTTTTCGGGGTTACGCCGTAGTCAGTCTGAAAGTCGAGACAAATTAGACGTGCTGGGTGTGCAAGGTGGACGTTTTAAGTTCCTGCCGATTATCGACTGGAGCAACAAAGACGTGCACTATTACCTAACGCAGTTCGAACTGCCGTATCATCCCTTATGGGAGCTGGGTTACGTTTCAGTTGGCGACGTGCAAACGACCGCCAAGTGGGAGCCCGGTATGTCTGAGGCCGACACTCGTTTCTTTGGTATGAAACGCGAATGCGGCCTTCATGAATCGCAAGAAGCCGACGGTAGCGGTATTTAAGCTGTAGGCTCCTTATAAGGAGAGTGCATGCGAGTACAAGAGATAATGACGCGGCGCATAGCCACTATTCATCAAGATGATCGACTGGCACTGGTACAAGATATTTTTACTCAGTCTGCATTCCGTCATTTATTGGTGCTGGATAGCCAAGAGCAGTTATGCGGCATTATTAGCCAGGAAGATATGACGCGCGCCCTCAGCCCTTATCTAGGTACGGATGCCGAAGTGGAGCGAGATCGGGACACGCTGCAACGGCGCGTCCATCAAGTCATGAGCCGTAACGTGGTGACTATTACCGGTGCCGCTACCTTAGAGAGTGCCGCTCGCATTATGCTCGAACGCAACATCGGCTGTTTGCCGGTGCTCGAACAGGGCAAGCTCGAAGGGCTGGTCTCGTGGAAAGACCTACTGCGTCAGTTTATCGCTTGAAATACAGCGCCGATACCGGGTCGAGCCCGGCATGACGGGTCTAAGCGTCCGGCGCCCAGCTAAAGAAGAACAAAACTACCCTCTGCTCTCTGTCGTCATACCAGACTTGCTCCGGTATCTTTCTCTGTTGGGTTGGTTTTCAGCTAGGCGCTCGGCGCTGCCTTTCTCTTATTCCTTTTCGGAATAAAAAGTCATTATTCATTCTTTTGAGGTCTACATCGTATCCTTTATAGTCTCTCTACTTCAATGTATGAATGGAATTGACTATGGAACACCTACCCCTATTTATTAAAATCAAACACCGCCCTTGCTTGGTTGTGGGGGGAGGGCTGGTTGCTGCACGCAAGGCGCGGGTATTGCTGGCACGCGGTGCTTGTTTAACGGTAGTTTCCCCCGAACTTTGCTCCGAGTTGCATGCCTTGCAGTCGCAGTTTATTTGGCAAAATGACGTGTTCAATGAGCACTATCTGGAGAAACAGTTTTTAGTGGTTGCGGCCACCGATAGTACCGAAGTGAATGCCCAAGTATATCAAGCGGCTAACCTGCGTGGTTTATTGGTCAACAAGACTGATGACAGCAAGCGATCGGCGGTGATCTTTCCCTCTATTGTGGAGCGTTTTCCGCTGCAAGTGGCCTTTAGTACCGGCGGTGATGCGCCGTGGTTGGCGCGTTTATTACGTGCACGGCTAGATGCTCTGCTACCTAAACATTGGGGCTCGCTTGTCCAAGTTGCGGGTAAATTGCGGCAAAAAGTGAAGCATTCACTGAACGGTAGTGACGCTCGGCGCAGGTTCTGGGCCAGAACTCAAGACGATACGACTCTGCATGCCTTTCTCAAACAGGGGAATCTTGCCGCCGCCGAGCTATGGCTGCAGCAGGAGATTCAAACGCCTCAAACCGGCGAAGTGATTTTGGTGGGCGCAGGCCCTGGTGACCCAGACTTGTTAACTATTAAAGCCTTAAATGAATTACAAAAGGCCGATGTGGTGTTATTTGACCAGTTAGTCTCACCAGAAATACTGGCGCTGATCCGACCTGAGGCTGAGTTGGTTTCGGTGGGTAAAAAAGCCGGTCATCACAGTGTTCCACAAGGCGAAATTAATGAGCTATTAGTAGAGTACGCGCAAACGGGCAAGCGGGTGGTACGTCTCAAAGGTGGAGACCCATTTATGTTCGGTCGTGGTGCTGAAGAGCTAGAAACGCTAAAAGCGGCCGGCATTCGCTATCAGGTCGTACCGGGTATTACTGCGGCTGCAGGTGCGACCGCCTATGCCGGTATTCCGCTAACGCACCGTGATCATGCACAAAGTGCGGTGTTTATTACCGGACACAGCAAACAAGATGGCAAAGAGCCCAATTGGGCGTCGTTGGCACAAAGCCGCCAGACCTTGGTGATTTACATGGGCTTGATGCGCTCGGCACATATTCAACAGCGCCTTATCGAGCATGGTCTAGCGGCCAGCACGCCCATTGCGCTCATTGAGCGCGGCACCACACCGCAGCAGCGGGTAGTAAGAGGCACACTAAACGAGCTTGGCGTACTGGCTGAGCAAGTGGTCAGTCCCTCATTGATGGTGATCGGTGAAGTCGCCGCACTGGCCGACTCATTGGCCTGGTTTAACACTCCAGCCAATGTGCAAGCGACAGAGCAGGCACAAGCTCAGGAGCAATACGCTTAAACCATAGCGCCGAGCACCAAGCGCCCAGCTAAAAGAAAAATTAGGGCCAAGATTAAACTTAATGGAAAGCTGTCAGCGGTAAGCTTTAAGCTGTAAGAAAAAGCTAAGATAGAAACCTATTGTAAACCACCTTTATGCTGGGCTCGTTCCGGTATTTTTTGCCTGATGATTGAGTGTTATCAGTAACTGAGCGCTTACGGCTGACAGCTTAAAGCTGGTTTTTTTGGCTCAATTGCCCCAGTGGTGCTAGTAGATCTTGTAGGTCGTGGCGGTAATCTGCAGGAGTGCTTTCGGTGATCAGCCCCGCAAGTTCATTACCAATAGTGGTAAAACGGTAATACAGCAAACGAATGCCTTTTCTTTGAGGCTGTAGCGTCATGGCGTGGGTATTTAGTTCCACCGTTAATGGAGCCGTTAGCGATAACTCTCCCGACTCTAATTCCGATTGATGTAATAGTCCTAGCTCAAACAGCTGTAGTAAGCCGGCATAGGGTAGGCGATAGCGGCCTAAGTTTAAGCGCTGCTGGCGCAGGCCTTGTAGCAAGGTCTTATATTGGTAGCCAAACAATAAACGCAAATTATCATCACCAAAATGGCACCCTAGTGCACTGGCTTTTTGCAGCAATAGTGCGTCTTTTTGCGTCATATAACGCAGGCCGCTTAATGCCTGAATGGAGCAATGCCCGGGGTTAAGCACTTCTTGTGACAGAATATTTGCCCAAAACTGTTGCATGGCAGGATGGCGAATATTTTCTGCTAATTCTAGATAGTGGCTAAGCCAGTCAGGATCCGGTTCGTTACCTACCTCATCACCGCCTTGTTGACTGGCGAGCTCGATAATCGTTTCTAGATTTTTTTGCCGTGCGGCCTGATCTAACTGATGCCTGACGCTAAAGCGCTCGCCAAAGCTGATTTTAGCATCACCATGCAGTAAACCAGCAATGCCCCTTTGCTCGGCTAGCTGTAGCAAAAGGGCCTTGCGGTTTCTAATTTTCTTATCAAGTGTTGCGTTTTTTAACTTCATTGGTTGCTATTGTTAACCATGTTGTTTTAATGTTAAAATTAGGTTCGAGACTTTATACGGAGCAGTGCATGTACATGCAACCAAATATTAAACGTAAAGCCAGCATGGCCAGGGTGCTGTTATTGGTGGGTTATCTCTCTAGCTTGGGTATTTTAGCAACCATTATCGCCATCATAGAATAAGCGGTATAAAAGCTTAAGAATTTGATAAATCTGATATTTTTTTAAATTTATAACGCCGATTGTATCAGCGTCATCACGTCTTTTACTTGCTCTCTGGTTAACGCCCCTTCCTTGGCAAACAGTATCATTCCTTCCTTATTCAGCAGAATAATAGCCGAGCTTTTGGCTGTTAACTGCCAGTCTCGTGCTACTACTCCTTTATTGTCTACTACTATGGATGACCAAGGAAATTCCCGTTTACTGCTTTGCGCACTGCTGCGCACAAAGCTCGAAGTGCCAAATAAGGCATCGTTCACATTAATAATGGTCACGGTCTGATAGTGGTTACGAGGGAGTTTGCCGGCTTTAATCGCTTCTATTAACGGGGCATTTAGTTCTTTGGCGCTACTGCGCCCGGCAATATGCTGCACTAACCGCACCTTGCCTAAGCCATCACTTAGCTGCCAGTTACGGGCGCTTAAGGTATCGTTAGCAAGAGACAGCTCCCCCAAATTAGTGACCGCTACCGCAGGTGGTGCCTGTTGTAACATTAGATTATGAGCCGAGGCCATAAAGGGTAGACAGACTAACAAAATTCCCATTCTCATCACCATCAAATGACTCCTTGAGCTACTCGGTAACTCAATTAGCCTAAGTGATGTTAATAAATTGTCAATAATTAACGCCTTGCAGCGTGCAGCTGTGTTTTAGCGCCATAAAAAAGCCCCCAGTTAATAGGGGGCTTTTTTAAACGCAGCGTAAGCTTAATCGCTTAGCCTTTATTAAAACGTTCGGCAGAGCTCAGGATTTCGGCTTCGGCGGCGGCTTTGTCACCCCAGCCGTCCAACTTCACCCACTTGCCCACTTCTAATTCTTTATAGTGCTCGAAGAAGTGCTGGATCTGCGCTTTCAGCAACTCAGATACATCGCTGATGTCCTGAATGTGCTCATATTCTTTGCTTAGCTTGCTGTGCGGTACCGCAACAATCTTCGCATCTACACCAGATTCGTCGGTCATGTTCAGCACGCCCACTGGGCGACAACGGATCACAGAACCGGCTTCTAGCGGATAAGGAGTGTGCACCAACACATCTACCGGGTCACCATCCAACGACAGCGTGTTGTTCACGTAGCCGTAGTTGCAAGGGTAAAACATAGGGGTAGACATGAAGCGGTCGACAAACAGCGCGCCTGTGTCTTTATCTACTTCGTATTTAATAGGATCGGCATTTTGTGGAATTTCGATCACTACATAAATATCTTCGGGCAGGCTTTTACCAGCAGGTACCTGTTTCAGGCTCATGACGCTTCCTTTAATGGTGTGTGTAACGAAATGGATAACTGAGTTTACCACTCTTACTGGGCGGCATCTGTTATACAAATGGGTAACTAGGGTTTGTGGACCCTAAA
This sequence comes from Oceanisphaera ostreae, assembly GCF_042676125.1. Taxonomy (NCBI): domain Bacteria; kingdom Pseudomonadati; phylum Pseudomonadota; class Gammaproteobacteria; order Aeromonadales; family Aeromonadaceae; genus Oceanisphaera; species Oceanisphaera ostreae. The sequence continues at coordinate 51,015 of NZ_JBHTJS010000001.1, read as the reverse complement.
CAGGGGGATATTATAACTACTGTCGTAGAGATCGCCATACAAGTGCCCAAAGTGGTGGCGGATTGTTAGAATGCGGGTATTACAGCAGCCAGAGAGCTTTCATGCATATTCATATTTTAGGTATTTGCGGCACCTTTATGGGCGGCCTTGCGGTATTGGCCAAGCAATTGGGCTATACCGTTACCGGTAGCGACGCTAATGTTTATCCGCCCATGAGCACGCAACTAGAGCAGCAGGGCATAGGGCTAATAGAAGGTTATGATCCTGCGCAGCTTAACCCTGCACCAGACTTGGTGGTGATTGGTAATGCCATGAGCCGTGGCAACCCCTGTGTAGAGGCGGTACTTAATCAGCGCATTACGTATACTTCCGGCCCCCAGTGGTTGCTGGAGCATGTACTGCAAGACCGTTGGGTATTAGCGGTGGCAGGCACCCACGGTAAAACCACCACTGCCGGTATGTTGGCGTGGATATTAGAAGACTGTGGTCTTAATCCTGGTTTCTTAATCGGTGGTGTGCCCGGTAACTTCGAGGTATCGGCCCGCTTAGGTGACGCGCCGTTTTTCGTGATTGAAGCCGATGAGTACGACAGTGCCTTTTTCGATAAGCGCTCTAAATTTGTGCATTACCGACCCAGTACGTTGATTTTAAATAATTTGGAATTCGATCATGCGGACATCTTTGAGGATTTAGCGGCTATTCAGCGCCAGTTCCATCACTTATTACGCATGGTGCCCGGCCATGGCCGCGTGTTAACACCTACCCAAACCCCTGCGCTAGATGAAGTGTTGGCTATGGGCTGCTGGAGTGAGGTTGAATATTTAGGCGAGGGCGGTCTTTGGCAAGCGCGGGCGCTGCAAGCCGATGGCAGCCATTTTGCGGTATTGCTTGATGGCCAGCCGGTAGGAGAAGTGCGTTGGGGCTGTATTGGTCTGCATAACGTACACAACGGCTTGATGGCGTTAGCCGCGGCTCGTCATGCAGGCGTACCGGTGGCGGAAGCGATTAAGTCGTTATGCCTGTTTGTGTCGCCTAAGCGACGGATGGAACTAAAAGGCGAGGTGGCTAACATTCGAGTATGGGATGATTTTGCCCATCATCCTACCGCCATTGCCACGACGTTGGCTGGACTGAAGTCCCAAGTAAGCGCTAACGGTGACGGGCGCGTGTTGGCGGTATTAGAGCCGCGTTCTAACACCATGAAAATGGGCATACATCAGCAACCGTTAGCGGATTCGTTACAGTTGGCCGATGAAACCTATTTGTTTCAACCTGCAGATCTCAACTGGGATCTGGCTGCCGTGGCTAATGCTTGTCCTAAAGGGCGTATTTTCACGGATATTGACACGCTGATTAGTGCCCTGATTGCTGCGGCCGAGCCGGGCGATCATATTTTAGTGATGAGCAACGGCGGATTCGGCGGTATTCATCAGCGCTTACTCACCGCTTTGGAGCAACAGCATGAGCAAAGTTGATTATCCTCGTCATGCCCAAATTACCTTGGCGTTGTCTGGCGCATCCGGTGCGCCCTATGCTTTGGTGTTACTGGAGCGGTTATTAGGCTCTGGCTTGCAAGTGCATTTATTGGTGTCCAGTGCCGCGCGCGTGGTGATGGCGGCAGAGCAAAATGAGCAATGGCCGGCTAAGCCAGAAGCCTTGGCTACTTTATTAAGTGAGCGTTATCAGGCCAAGCCTGAACAACTTAAAGTATATGGCAAGGAAGAGTGGTTTTCACCGGTGGCCTCGGGCTCGGGTGCCCCAAGGCGGATGGTGATTTGCCCCTGTTCGATGGGTACGATAGCGTCTATTGCCATGGGCATCTCGGATAATTTAATCGAGCGTGCCGCCGATGTGGTAATCAAAGAAAAAGGGCAGCTAATTGTGGTGCCGCGCGAGTCACCTTATTCGGCACTGCATCTAGAAAACATGCTTAAATTAGCTAACCTAGGTGTGACCATTATGCCGGCCTCACCGGGCTTTTATCACCAGCCGAAAACCATCAATGATTTAGTCAACTTTATGGTGGCTCGTATTCTCGATCATTTAGATTTAGATCACACGCTAGTATCGCGCTGGGGTTATGGGCACTAAATAGCCGTCAGCGATCAGCTATAAGCGGTCAGCAGTAAAAAATCGCAGACGGTGTTTTTCTTATCGCTGAAAGCTGACGGCTGATAGCTTTGTCTTGGCATGCAGATAGGTTGGATTTCCGTTAGAATATGTCTTTAATCACAGTCGGGTGTTCTTACCCCGAACGGAGCGAAAAATGAAACACAGAGTGGATGTCCTGATCAGCACCGAAGAGGTCAAAGCCAGGGTCCAGGCTATAGGCGAGCAAATAACCGCACATTACCAAGGGGTTGATGAGTTGGTGATGGTAGGGCTACTACGTGGTTCGTGTATCTTTATGGCCGATCTCTGTCGTCAGCTCACCTTGCCGGTGCGACTCGATTTTATGACTGCATCTAGCTACGGCAGCAGCATGGAAAGTAATCGTGATGTGCGGATCCTGAAAGACTTGGACGATGAAATTCACGGCAAGCATGTACTCATTGTCGAAGACATTATCGACACCGGATATACCTTGAGTAAGGTAAAAGAAATATTATCGTTGCGCCAACCTGCTTCACTGACTATTTGTTCGCTGCTCGATAAACCCGATCGCCGCGAAGCCGATGTGCCAGTAGATTGGGTAGGCTTTACTATTCCCGACGAGTTTGTGGTGGGCTACGGCATCGATTATGCCCAGCTTTATCGTAATCTGCCTTATATTGGGAAGGTTATACCGCTCGATTGATTGGCTGTTCAAGGGTGAAGCGGACGAGCAGGAAGAGAGACCTCAAACCAAACCCTCTCGCAACGGAATCCACGGAAAAATAGAGATCAAATCTGAAGTACATACTACTGGTAAGGGCCAAAGAGAGCGCTTTATTTAGGTAAATAGCCATCGGTCTAAAATTGGCCGAATGAACTCAACCCTACAAACGCTTGTCGAAGAGTTGGCTCTTACCAATAAGGTCTCTTGGCTTTTTTCGCTCTTATCTCAGCTTAATTTTTCCGCGCATTCTGTGGGTTCCGTTGCAAAAATCTTTTAATCTTTAAAGCATTTTAGTGACGAGGCTGCTCGTGGTTTTTTTTATTCAATGGAGCTATTAATGACCAAAGCACTGGAAATTGAAGGCTTGCGTAAAACCTATGCCGGTGGCGTAGAAGCATTAAAGGGCATCGACCTTGATGTTAAAAGTGGGGATTTTTATGCCTTGCTCGGGCCCAATGGCGCAGGTAAGTCGACCACTATCGGTATCATATCTTCGCTGGTGAATAAAACCGCCGGCAAGGTAAAGGTATTTGGGTTCGATATCGACACGGATTTAGAGCAAGCCAAAACCCTGATTGGTTTGGTGCCGCAAGAATTCAACTTTAACCAGTTTGAAAAAGTGCAGCAAATTGTCATCAATCAGGCCGGCTTATACGGCGTTGAGCGCAAAGAAGCGAAAGTTCGTGCCGAACGTTACTTAAAGCAGCTGGATTTGTGGGATAAGCGAGATGTCATTTCACGTACTTTATCGGGTGGCATGAAACGCCGCTTGATGATAGCGCGTGCCTTAATGCATGAGCCCAAGTTATTGATTTTGGATGAGCCGACCGCGGGTGTCGATATCGAAATTCGCCGCGCCATGTGGGATTTTCTAAAACACATTAACGAGCAAGGCATTACCATTATCCTGACGACCCATTATCTGGAAGAGGCCGAACTGTTGTGTCGTAATATCGGCATTATCGATAAGGGGCGGCTGATAGAGAACACCAGTATGAAGGGGCTGTTGGGTAAGCTGAATGTGGAAACCTTTATTTTGGACTTGGCAGCCGACGGCCGCGAGCCTTTTTTATCGGGCGTTAACTGGCAGCTGTTGGACGATCACACTCTGGAAGTAGAAGTGAAAAAAGAGCAGGGGCTGAATGGCATATTTGCTCAGCTTAATGAGCAAGGAGTGCGGGTATTAAGCATGCGTAATAAAGCCAACCGTTTAGAGGAGCTGTTTGTGCATTTGGTCGAGCAGGGGAGAGCAACCGCATGATTCATAAGCGCCACTATGTGGCTTTAAAAAGCATACTACATCGAGAAGTGGTGCGCTTTGGCCGTATCTGGGTACAAACCCTAGTGCCACCCGCTATTACCATGACACTGTACTTCGTAATTTTTGGCAACCTGATTGGAAGCCGAATTGGCGAAATGGACGGTTTTTCCTACATGGCCTTTATTGTGCCGGGCCTGATCATGATGTCGGTGATCACTAACTCCTACTCTAACGTGGCCTCTTCTTTTTACAGCAGTAAGTTCCAAAATAACATTGAAGAATTATTAGTGGCCCCTGTGCCGACTTATGTGATTATTGCCGGCTATGTCGGTGGAGGCGTAGTACGTGGCCTACTGGTAGGGCTAATTGTAAGCTTGGTCTCGCTGTTTTTTGTCGACTTGCATATTGAACATCTGTTTAGCGTAATATTTACCGTGTTCTTGACCTCGGTGTTATTTGCGTTGGCAGGCTTATTGAATGCTATTTATGCGCGCAGCTTCGATGATATCAGCATAATTCCGACCTTTATCCTGACGCCACTAACTTACTTAGGCGGGGTGTTTTACTCCATCAGTCTGTTGCCTAGCATTTGGCAGACTATCTCCCATGTAAATCCAGTGCTGTATATGGTGAACGCCTTTCGTTATGGTTTTTTAGGGGTTTCGGATGTGCGTTTAAGTGTGGCTTACGCCATTATTATCGGTTTTATTGCGCTGTTCTACACTTGGGCTTGGTACTTAATTCATACCGGACGCGGCTTAAGAAGCTAGTTAAGGGTGAAGAGTAAAAGTGTGAAGCGAGGAATGGCAGCCAATGGGCTGCCATTTTTTATGGACGTTATAGCGCATAAAAACTAAAGATTTTTTGCCACGGAATCCACAGAATCCACGGAAAAATTGAGAGAAAATATGAAGGGTATTTTTATTGGTAATACCAATCTAAGTAAAAATATGATCTATTTTAAAATTGGATATTAGAGGAAACAGAGACGCCTCCCACTACACTCCATAAACCCATTCATGTGGGTTCGGAAATGCCATCTGCAGTGTGTCGATGAACAAGACCCTTTATTCGGCCTTTACAGAGCAGCTAAATAAATCAGTTACTTTCTCAGATTGGTATTACCGCTTTTCTTTAAGCATCAACCAAGTGGGTGTGGCTAACAGGGTGGGAGTGGCGATGATGTTAAAACCAAGCTGTTGGTAAAACTGTACGTTGCTGAGCTTATCGGTTTCCAGATATAAGCTCACACCGCCAGCGCCCTCAATGGCGTGGCCCATCAGTGAACGGCCAATGCCTTGGCGCTGGCTATCGGGTGCCACGGCCAAGGGGCCTAAATGCCAGTGGGGTGCCGCGGGGTCGAGTTTGGCCCAGCTACATAGCCAGCGTAGCGTCTTTAGCAAGCCAAGCGGAGAGTTACTGGTCAGTAAGGTGGGCGTTAGTTTGAGCAAGTCTTTCCAGCTCGGTTGGCAGCAGCCGGGTGTTAAGCGGCCTAACACTCCTACCAACAGCCCATCAGCATACGCACCAATCAGCTCACCATTACGGCCGATATAGGGCAGCAAGCCAGTAAAAAGCCGCGTGAGGCGAAGCTCGCGCTGCTCTTGCCGCAGCCCAAACACTTTAATATGTAACGGGTTATCGGCCATGGCTAAAGCACAAAGCCGAGCCGCCGTGTTTATGTCGGATGGGGGTAGCGGCTGAAGGCTAATGGTGTTGGATGGCATATTAGGTTGGCGCTCCTTAGGCTTTATCGTTATCTGAGCGCTGGCGGCTTAACGCTGATAGCTGCCAAGGGCTCGACCATACCAACAAAAACACCGAGCATCATGCTCGGTGTTTTTGTTTAACGTACAGCTTATAACGTATTGCTTACAGCGGTTGTTAAGCTAATTGCAGCGGAATATTTTTGCTGGTGCGCACTATGTTGTTGCCTGCATCCAGATACACCAGATTAGGATCATAGTTTTCAATCTGCTGCTCGCTCATGGGCGCATAAGCACAGATGATAATACGATCGCCAACGGCGGCCTTGCGGGCGGCGGCACCGTTAAGTGAAATCATCTTAGAGCCACGCTCACCGGAAATAGCATAGGTATGAAAGCGCTCGCCATTGTCGATGTTATAAATATCAATCTGCTCATATTCGCGAATGTTTACCGCGTCTAGCAAGTCTTGGTCGATGGCGCAGGAGCCTTCGTAATTCAGCTCGGCGTGAGTCACGCGAGCTTGGTGTAACTTGCCTCTGAGCATGATGCGTTGCATATCCATTTTATCTTGTCTCCATTGTGATTGCCTTGAGGGGGCGGCCCTGCCAACAGGTTTTATAAAAATACGACTTGGTTATCTATCAATCTGGCCTTGCCAAGAAACGCCGCCATTAAAATCACGGCGGTACGGCTTGCATCGGTTAATGGCTGCAGCGTATTGGCATCTACAATGTCGATGCCATCGGTGGTAAAACCGCGGCTGTTTAGACGGTCGCTACCGTTATTGACGAGTAGCGTCATGTCTCGCTCACCGGCACTAATTTGTTCGGCTAGCCAGTTCATGGTGGCGGCCAGTTCCGGTGCAAGATGCCGTTCGGCTGGCGTTAAATAACCATTGCGCGAACTAAGTGCTAAACCGTCATTGGCTCGCACCGTCGGTACGCCCACAATTTCGATGGGCATATTTAAATCGCTCACCATGTTACGGATCAGAGCCAGTTGCTGGTAGTCTTTTTCGCCAAAACAGGCCAAGTCTGGTTGCACCAAATTAAACAATTTACAGACCACGGTGCTGACCCCGTCAAAATGGCCGGGGCGCAGGGAACCTTCTAATACCTCGGCAATGCCGGGTACGCTAACACGAGTCTGGCGCTGTTGGCCGTTAGGATACATTAGCTCAGGTGTGGGCGTAAAAACCGCATCGGCAAGCTCACCTAAAAGCGCGCAGTCTTGCTCTAATGTGCGCGGATAAGCAATCAAGTCCGAGGCGTTATTAAACTGCAGCGGATTAACAAAAATACTCACTACCACTCGGTCACAACGGCGACGGGCCTGTTGCACCAACTCGAGATGGCCTTGGTGTAAATTGCCCATAGTGGGCACAAAGCCAATGCGCTCGCCTTGCCGGCGCCAGTGAGTAATGGTGGCTCTTAACGCCGCTAGGTTATCAATCAGCTGCATGTTCTGCTTTCCGCTCTTTATTTCCAATTAGGGTCTCAATTAAAGCTATGTTCGGGGCCGGGAAAACGACCCTCGGCAACGTCAGTCACATAGGCGGCAATGGCCGCTTGCACCTGACCGTGCTCGGCCAAAAAGTTCTTGGTAAATTTAGGCACATAGCCGCTGGTTAAGCCTAATGCATCTTGCATTACCAGGACTTGGCCGTCGGTATCTGGGCCGGCACCAATGCCGATCACTGGAATATTCAGCATCCGGCTAATGTCTTTGGCCAGTCCGCTAGGCACACATTCCAGCACTAATAACTGAGCGCCGGCGGCTTCTAAGGCCTGGGCGTCATGTTTAATTTGTGCAGCCTGCTCTGCGGCACGGCCCTGCAATTTAAAGCCGCCAAACACATGCACCGACTGTGGCGTAAGGCCTAAGTGCCCACATACGGGAATACCTTGGCGAGTAAGCTGGGTGATGGTGCCTGCCAACCAGTCGCCGCCTTCCATCTTAACCATGTGGGCGCCGGCGCGCATTAAGGTCGCCGCATTAGCGCAAGCTTGCTCTGGATTGCTATAACTCATAAATGGTAAATCGGCGACAATAAGCGCTTTTTCACAGCCATTGGCTACACAGCGAGTATGATAGGCCATATCTTCCACCGTCACTTTCAAGGTGCTGCTTTCACCTTGTAGTACCATGCCTAGCGAATCACCAATTAAAAGAGCGTGAGCGCCGGCTTGCTCAAACAGCGTAGCAAAGCTGGCATCGTAGGCGGTGATCATGGCAATTTTTTGCTGTTCCTGTTTCATGGTCAGCAGGCGGGCTGTGGTTATTTTACTCATGAGTTATTCCTTTACTACAACTGCGAAGGCAGAGGAGTCAGTCCATTAACGGGGCAGAGTTGCAATAGCTGAGTCAGCTTACTGCCACAGGGCAATATCAAGTCGGGAACTAAATCGGCTAGCGGATACAACACAAATTCGCGTTGCTTCATGCCGTAGTGAGGCACAGTTAACCGCGGGTCATCAATCACCAGATTACCATAAAGCAGAATATCCAAGTCTAGGGTGCGTGGCCCCCAGCGTTCGTCTTTGCGTACCCGCCCCTGAGCTTGCTCTATGCCTTGCAATGCATCTAGCAAGTCAAGCGGCGCCAGCGAGGTATCAAACATCGACACCCCATTAATATACGGTGGCTGGTCGGCTGGGCCCATCGGCTGGCTTTGATAAAGCGCAGAGTGACGTAGACTCCCCGCATTAGCTAAGCCAGACAATGCCTGTTGCGCGGCTTTAATTTGCGCCAATGGCTGGTTCAAATTTGCACCCAGGGCAACAAAGACGGTGGTCATACTTCTTTTTTCTTACGCGGTCGACGACGAGGGCGCTTGCGCGGCTTGCTAGACTCGTCCCCAAACTGGTTATGCCGAGCCTGAGCATGGCGAGAGAGCTGCTGCCTGTCCACAGGATTGGCCAGCTGAAATTCGGTCCACCATTCGGCCAGCTCTTTAAGCTGTGGATTTAACTCTGCTCTTAACAATAAAAAGTCATAACCGGCACGAAATTTAGGATGCTCTAACAAACGATGTGGGCGTTTGCCACTGCGTCTGGTTAGGCGGTCTTGTAGCATCCAAATATCACGTACCACCGAGCTGAAACGGCGCGGAATGGCAACACTCTTCACCTGACGACCCAGTACTTCATCCATGGCCATCATAAAGGCATCGTAATAACTCAGCCCGCCTTCGTGCATAAACTGCTGGGTGCGGATTTCTACCGGGCCCCATAACAGTGCTGCATACAAGAAAGCCGGTGTTACTCGCATATCTTGGGCAATACGTTCGTCGGTATTGGTCAGTGCCAGCTCAAGAAAACGACCGTAGTTATTATCCCCTTGACCTATGACTTCGGCGGCTTCAGGAAACAAAGGCGCAAACAGACCGTAGTGCTGCAAGGTGCGATAGGTTTCTAAGCCATATCCGGCTAACAGCAGTTTTAGGGTTTCTTCAAACAGGCGTGCTGCTGGAATATCCGAGAGCAAAGGTGCTAACTCGCGAATGGGCGCTTCGGTGCGCGGACTGATGGTTAAGCCCAGTTTGGCGGCAAAGCGTACGGCGCGGATCATGCGCACCGGGTCTTCCCGATAGCGAGTTTCCGGGTCGCCAATCAGCTCGAGGCGGCGGGCTTCTAGATCCGCTAGGCCATTAGAGAAGCCCACCACGCTGAAGTCGGCAATGTTGTAATAAAGCGCGTTAACACTAAAGTCGCGGCGTTCGGCATCTTCTTCAATAGTGCCATACACATTGTCGCGCAGCAGCATGCCTTGTGATGACTGAGAGGACATATCTTTGCTGTTATTTACTTGATGATGATGGCCGCGAAAGGTGGCCACCTCGATAATATCGCGACCAAACAGGATGTGGGCCAAGCGAAAACGGCGGCCTACTAGGCGGCTGTTACTGAAAAGCTGCTTAACCTGTTCTGGGGTGGCGCTGGTGGCAATATCGAAGTCTTTGGGCTGTCGGCCCAGCAGCAAATCACGCACTCCACCACCTACCAAGTAGGCTTCAAAGCCGGACTTGTTCAGGCGATACAGTACTTTTAGGGCGTTTTCACTGATCTGACGGCGCGAAATACCATGTTGGTCGCGCTCTAACACCACGGGTTGCAATGGCAACGCCTCCTGTTGTCGGGTCAGCAGCTTTTTACAAAAGCTAGCAATCTGGGAAAAAATAGGACACCTCGCAAGGCCTTAAGCTAAAAAAATTGGCGCACTATAATAGCGCAGAGTGCTGAAAATGCGAACTATCAACGCATCATACCAAACGGATTAAATTACTGATCTATTTTGTTTCTTTATGAAAGTAGACCCAAACACTCAAACAAGCGTGAAACCGTCAGCCACAGATAACAGCAACAAACCAACCATAACGGTGTCTGGCTCACGACATTCCAAGCCACCAAGCCGCGGTAAGCGTTAAGCTGTCAGTGAAGTGCTGAAAGTTAAAAGACGTATTTTCTTTTAACTTACAGCGTACAGCGTAAGGCTTATTGCGATGTTTTACGCTCTTTTTTGCCTCACAGTTCGATATTGGTTCTACCCGGCACTTTATCTAGGCTCCAATTAAGCCTTGCCCAGTTGAGCAGCTCGGCCACGTCGGCTCTTAATAGCTGTGCCGGTGGTTGTTGGCCAAGAAAATTTAGTGCCTGCCATAGCGCCTTGCTTGGATGATTAACATCTAATGCGGGAGCATGGTTTTGTTTCGATAACTTGAGGCCCGCACGAGACGCCAGCGGCAAGTGTAACCAGTTGGGTATCGGCGATTTGAGCAGCTGGTACACCGCAATCTGGCGGCCGGTAGGCTCAAGTAAATCGGCACCGCGCACGACTTCAGTGATGCCTGCTTGGGCATCGTCGAGTACCACCGCCAGATTATAAGCATAAAGGCCATCGCGACGGCGGATAATAAAGTCTTCTTCGGCCAAAGAGCGGGGAATGTTGATGGTTCCCTGCAGTTGGTCATAAAAATGATATACCGGCTGTGCCATCACCAAACGGGTGGCGGCCTGTTGGCTGGTTAATGCCAAGTTGCGGCAATGGCCATTATAAAAACCGCCACTAGCGGCAATCATCTTGCGGGTGCAGTGGCAGTGGTAGGTAAGTCCTGCGCGCGCCCAGTCGTGAAGGGTATCTTGATAGTCACTAAGGCGTTGGCTTTGGTAAACCAGCGGGCCGTCCCAGTGTAAACCAAATGCGTCTAGGGTGTGCAGGATCGCATCGGCCGCCCCGGGAACTTCCCGGGGCGGGTCTAAATCTTCGATGCGCAATAACCATGAGCCTTGCTGGCTTTTGGCCTGTAGATAACTGCCTAGGGCGGCAACTAAAGAGCCAAAGTGCAGAGGGCCACTCGGTGAGGGAGCAAAGCGCCCAATATATGGCTTGGGCGCACTATTATTCATACTATCGCTTAATAACCGGCCATTTGTTTTTCTTTGATTTCTGCCAGAGTCTTACAGTCGATACATAAATCGGCTGTGGGCCTAGCTTCTAATCGGCGAATACCAATTTCTACGCCACAATGTTCGCAGAAGCCAAAATCGTCTTCTTCGATTTTTTGCATGGTTTTTTCGATTTTCTTGATTAGCTTACGTTCTCTATCACGAGCTCGTAATTCAAGCGCAAACTCTTCTTCCTGAGCTGCCCTGTCCACCGGATCGGGGAAGTTGGCTGCTTCGTCCTTCATATAGCCCATGGTGCGATCGACTTCTTCGCGCAACTGATTGCGCCACGCACCCAGAATCTTACGAAAGTGCGTTTTCTGCTCTTCGTTCATGTATTCTTCGTCGGGCTTAGCCTGGTAGGGCTGAACACCGGCTATGGCCAGAATACCGAGAGATTTTTTGGTTTCAACTGCTGGCATTCCGTATCTCCTAAAAAGCTATATAGCGCCAACTAATATTAAGAAGCGGCTATCTATACAGAAAGCACGGCAATAAGGCAATTTTGCATTGCAGTTTCTGCAAAAATCGTTCTTTAAATTCGATATTAACCCATTTTTGCCTCTAGGCGGGCAAGAATGGTCTTGACGATTAAAGAACAGCAGCTTCTCGATGAATCCTCCATATGGGGGGGAATTATGGGGCTTTCAAGAGCGTAGAGAATAAATTTGTCATTATGACTGAAAGTTAGATTATGGACCATGGGGGTAATTTTGCAGTTTTTGTCTTCTTTACAGCAAGGGCAATTGATTAAGCGCTATAAGCGATTTTTGGCCGATGTGATCCCAAATGGCGCGTCGGGCGAGGATTCGCTGACCATTCATTGCCCCAATACCGGTAAAATGACTGGCTGTGCCGAGCCGGGCTGGACGGTGTATTTTTCTACGTCCGATAATGCTAAACGTAAATATGCTCATACTTGGGAGCTAGTTAAAAACGGCCAAGACGATTTTATTTGCGTTAATACTACTCGAGCCAATCAACTGGTCGCAGAGGCACTTGCTCAACGTCAAATTCCGCAACTAGCTCAATATAGTGAGATAAAGGCCGAGGTTCGTTATGGCCACGAGAACAGTCGTATCGATTTTTTATTACGTGAAGCAGGTCAACCTGACTGCTATGTGGAAGTAAAAAGCGTGACTCTTTTAGATGACACAATCTTAGAGGGCAAAGAGCAAGTAGATGCACAAGGGCAGGGATACTTCCCCGACACTCAAAGTGTGCGTGCACAAAAACATGTGCGTGAGCTAATGCAGTGTGTGCAAGATGGGCAGCGAGCAGTGTTGTTATTTTGCGTGCTGCATACCGGCATTACTCGCGTTAGCCCCGCTCATCATCTCGACCCCGTATATGGGGCGTTAATTACCGAAGCACTGGCTGCTGGAGTCGAGTGTATAGCGTGGCAAGCCAATATCACGCCAGAGGGCATGCAGTTGGTACAAGAACTGCCGTTTATTGGGTAAGTGATAGCATCAAGCGCCCGGCGCCCAGCTAAAGAAAAAGACGATGGGTTGTTGGTTTTTCAGTGGCTGACAGGCTTAAAGCTTACCGCTGACAGTTTTGTTTCCCATTTAATTCCCAAGACTCCAGTATTTCATAATGGGGGCCTTGTTCGTTGGGCATAGAGCGATATAAGCAGAGCTTGGTGGGGCGATAAATAATGGGCGTAATGGCGGGGAGTTCTGGCAGGCAAGGGTGGCGAAACAGCGTAATATGTGGCCGATAAGCCTTATGTGGCGGGCCTAATTTTAAGGAACCACATCGATTATTGATCTCTTGATAAAGAGACATGAGCGCCTCTGGTACCTGATCTGTACCTATCCATACCACGTTAGCGCGGGTAAAGCAGCCCAGTTGATTTAACGGTAGTTCAAAGCTGGGCAGCTGCATTTGCGGCAGTTGCTTCAACAGCGATGTGGACTGGGTGTCGGTCAGCGGACCTAAAAAGCGTAAGGTTAAATGAAACTGGTGGCTAAGAATGCGCCGGCCGGGTAGTGCCAGTTGATCCTGTAGCTGATTTAGTGAGACTGTCAGCTTATCGGCAGGAAATGCCAAAAATAATCGTGGGGCGTCAGTGGTCAATGGCATTGTCCTCGTTTTAATCGCTTTTCTGTGCCTCGATAAAAATATGTTTCAATAATAATTTTAGATGTAATCCCCAATGGCGCGCCAGTGAAGCGTTAGGCAATGCCTTGGGCTCAGTCGCCGCTCTATGGTCGCGACTTGGCACTGATCACCTCATCTATAAACAGCATTTATCCTTGCGGTCAGCAGTAATACTCAGGTAAGTGTAATAACCCCTTGCTGCAAAGATGCACATAAACGCCATCAGGATATAAAGGCTGCTGAGCTTGAGTTTAAGCATTTATATCTCTTATCTGGTTCGCTAGGAACGTCTTAGTTTGGTGATTTCTCTACATCAGGCACCACTCGGTAATACCTAAATTAGAGCAACAAACCTATACCGATTATTTGTGCACTACTATACATGTGTTCCGGTACTGAGCATCATGTTGTCCTAGCTTATGACCGTGAATGTAAAGTCAGGCGTATAGTCCTTTGCAGAGGTATTTGGCACAATATAACCGTTTTTAACTGCAGGGTAATCATGTGAATCAGCTTCCTATCGTCGAGGTGTTGCCGCAATTACAAGCGGCACTGTCGGCCACTCAGATTATTATTGAAGCGCCGCCGGGTGCGGGTAAGTCCACCTGGTTGCCGTTGTGGTTGTTAAAGCAAAGCACTATTGCTGGGCGTATTATTATGCTGGAGCCCAGACGGTTAGCGGCGCGCAGCATAGCGCAATATTTGGCGAGCCAGCTGGGTGAGCTACCCGGCGAACAAATCGGCTATCGCATGCGCGGCGAAAATCGCGTCGGCAAACACACGCGGCTAGAAGTGGTTACCGAAGGTGTACTTACCCGCATGTTGCAGGCTGATCCCGAGCTTAGTGGTATCGACTTGCTGGTGTTTGATGAGTTTCACGAGCGCAGCCTACAGGCAGACTTGGCGCTGGCTTTTGCACTGGAGTGCCAAGCGCTGCGTGATGACTTAAAAATTATCATTATGTCGGCCACGCTCGAAGGGCTGGCGCTTACAGAACTGCTGCCTGAGGCCGTTAGCATCAGCAGTGCCGGGCGAAGTTATCCGGTGGCAGTTAGCTATCAGCCGCGCAATCAGCACAGCCGATTAGATGAAGCGATGGGGCGCGCGATTGTAACGGCGCTGGCGCAAAATACAGGCAGCGTGTTAGCGTTTTTACCCGGCGAGCGAGAAATAAAAGCCACGCTCAACTGGCTGACAGACAAAACCAATGCCGACGTTGAGCTTAGGCCTTTGTATGGTCGGCTCTCTTTAACCGAGCAACAAGCGGCCATTGCCCCCGCAGTGGCTGGGCGGCGTAAGGTGGTGCTGGCCACCAATGTGGCGGAAACGTCACTGACCATCGATGGTATTAGCATAGTGGTGGACTCGGGGCTGGAGCGACGCGCCGAATTTGAGCCTCAATCGGGAATTACTCGGTTGTATAGCCGGCAAATAGGGCAGGCGTCTGCGACGCAAAGAGCCGGGCGAGCAGGGCGTTTGCAACCGGGAAGTTGTGTGCGGCTGTGGAGTCAAGAGCAACAAGAACGGCTGGCCGCACGGCGCCCCGCAGAAATTGAACAAAGCGATTTGGCCGGCTTTGCATTGGAGTGTGCCGCTTGGGGGGCTACGCCCGAGCAGCTCCCGCTACTCACGGTACCGCCGGCACCGCTGTTAGCTGCGGCACGTCATCAATTGGCAGAACTTGGCTTATTGGCGGGTTCACAACTTACAACCTTAGGGCGACGAGTGTGGCAACTGGGTTGTGAGCCATGGCTGGGGCAGTTATTGCTCAGTGCCCAAGATTGGCAACAAAAAGGATACAAAGGTGCGTTGGCCGATGCGGTATATTTGGTGGCTTTATTAGAAGAAGGGCGATGGGAGTCCGGTCCCTTATCTGGCCAGATATTAGCGCGTCAAAAGCAGTTAACTACGCAAGCGCGACGTTGGTTTACTCGCCTAAGCGCACCAGAAAGCCGACCTACTGGGCAGTATGTCGGCCCTTTGTTGGCCAATGCTCGACCCGACTGGGTGGGTTTGCAACGCCAGCAATATCGGTATGGCTTAGCGGGGGGGCTTAGTGCCGATTTGCCTCAAACCAGCCCGTTGCTGGGTAAAGCCATGTTGGCCATTGCCGCCCTGGGGCGAAACGATCTGGGGGTGTTTATTCAGGCGGCAGAACCCGTGACCCTAGAACAATTACAGCAATATGTGCCAGCGCGCTTCATTCACCGCGAACAACTGAGCTGGGATAGCGACGCCAACCGAGTAAGGGCCGAACGTCAGTGGTGTTTTGGCCAGCTCATATTGCGGCGCTCACCTTTGCAGAAAATTAGTCCCGAACAAAAAGCCGGTTGTTTGCTGGTTGAATTACAGCGGCGCGGTTGGTCGGCCTTGCCGTTGGATGAAGCCGCTCAGCAATATTGGCTTAGATTGCAACTGGCCGGACAAAAGCTGGCCGATAGCGGCTTTGTCCCGTGCGACGAAAATACCTGGCTGGCAGAGGCAGAACACTGGTTACTGCCTTATCTAACGGGGCTTGGGCGTTGGGATGAGCTGTCTCGCTTAAACTGGAGTGATATTTTTAAAAGTCGACTGGACTGGTCACAACAACAATTGCTGGATACCCTGCTACCCGGCGCTGTTACATTAGCTACCGGCAGTCGAGCGCGAATTCGCTATCGAGCCGAAGACGACCCTATATTACCCGTGCGCTTGCAAGAAGTGTTTGGTCAGGCGAGCGGACCTGAACTGGCGCGCGGGCGAGTGGCCTTGGTGCTAGAGCTATTATCTCCGGCACGACGGCCGCTACAAATTACTCGAGACTTAGCCGCTTTTTGGGCGGGGTCTTATCAAGATGTAAAAAAAGAAATGCGCGGGCGCTATCCTAAGCATCATTGGCCAGATAGCCCAGCCACCACGGCACCCACGCGGCACACCAAGAGGCATATAAAACACTGATTATGGCAAAACAGACTCGAAGTAAAAAATCGAAAAAAAAGCCGGTAAAAACCTCCCGCCGTTGGTGGAGCTTATTGCTTAAGTTAACGCTGGTGTTTGCGGTGCTTATGGGCATCTTTGGTATTTATCTCGACAGCCAAGTAAGAGAACGCTTCGATGGGCAGAAGTGGGCGTTGCCGGCGCTGGTATACAGCCGCCCGCTCGAGCTATTTCCTGACCAACGGCTTTCTCATGACCAAATGGTGCGCGAACTACAGCTATTGAATTATCGCAAAGTTGCTAGCCCCAGTCGGCCTGGTGAATATTCGGTGGGCAGTAATCGCATTGAGATCCATCGCCGCTCCTTTAACTTCTCTGACGGTGCGGAGGACGCGCGTCGGATCTTGTTAACCTTCTCAGGACAGCGATTACAACGCATGCAAAATCCGGCCAATGGCCGTGAACTGGGCTATGCGCGAATGGATCCAGTCTTGCTTGACAGATTAAATGTGGAAGAGCGTGAAGACCGTTTACTGGTGCGCCTAGATCAAGTGCCTGAACTGCTGAAAACTGCGCTTATCACCGTAGAGGACAGAGACTTTTATGAACACGATGGCGTATCGCCGATGGCCATACTGCGCGCGCTCGTTGTAAACATTAAGGCTGGGCGTACGGTACAGGGCGGCAGCACCTTGACCCAACAGTTGGCGAAAAACTTCTTTTTAACCCAAGACCGCAGCCTGTGGCGCAAAGCTCAAGAAGCCTACATGGCGCTGATTATTGATTTTCGCTACGAAAAAGATGAGATACTCGAGGCCTATTTTAACGAGGTGTACCTTGGGCAAAACGGTGGCCAAGGCGTATATGGTTTTGGTTTAGCCAGCTATTTCTATTTCGGCGTACCTTTGAATGAGTTAAACCCAGATCAAATTGCCCTGATGGTGGCGTTAGTGAAGGGACCTTCTTACTACGATCCTTGGCGTAATACTGAGCGAGCTCAAAGCCGCCGTGATTTGGTGCTGCGATTACTGGCCAACGATGGTCATATAGATCGCGCCACCTACGAACAAGCCAGCAATACGCCTTTGCAATTAATTGAACGTGGGCAAATGGGTTACGGTCGTACGCCTGCGTTTATGGGCATGCTGCGCCAAGAGCTGCAAGATCGCTTTGGTGCCGACTTTTTGCACCGAAATGGTATTAAGATTTTCAGTAGTCTAGATCCTATTGCTCAGCACAGTGCCGAGCAGGCCATTAGCGAGCAGTTAAAACAGCTCAGAATCAATACCAAAAAATCTGATCTAGAAGCTGCCATGGTGGTCACTAACTGGCGTAAAGGTGAAGTGAGCGCCGTAGTGGGTGGTGCCGATCCGAGTTTTGCTGGTTTTAACCGAGCACTAGCGGCACGTCGCCCCATTGGCTCGCTAATTAAGCCGCCAATATATGCCGAGGCGTTGGCCAATGGCTTTACGTTGGGCAGTGCCATCAAAGATCAGCCGATTAGTCTGCGTAGCGCCGGTGGACAGGTCTGGAAACCTCAAAACTACGATCGAAAATTTCGTGGTCAGGTGATGCTGGTAGATGCGTTGTCTAAATCGCTAAACGTACCGACCGTGAATTTGGGGATGGCAGTTGGCCTAGATAAGGTCATTGAAGGCCTTAAACGCATGGGCGTAAGACAGCCTATTCCGGCGTATCCTTCGTTGCTGTTGGGCACCTTAGAGCTGACACCATTGGAAGTAAATCAGCTTTATTTAACGCTAGCTAACCAAGGGTTGTATCAGCCACTGACCTCTATTCGTGCGATTCAAGATGATCAGGGCGAGTTGTTATATCAGCACAATGCCAAGGCCACACAGGTGCTTGCTCCTGAAGCCGGATATTTGGCGTTGTACGGCATGACTCGCGTGGTGGGTGGTGGTACTGCGGCTCATTTAGCGGCGCGTTTTCCTAATCGCGTGATGGCGGGTAAAACCGGTACCACTAACGATTTACGTGACGCTTGGTATGCAGGGTTAGACAACGAAGAGTTGGCCAGTGTATGGATAGGCCGCGATAATAATGGCGTCACCGGATTAACCGGTGCCAGTGGTGCGCTACGCGTATATAGCCGTTATTTAGATAGCCGGGGTATTGATTCTTTGCAGCTAACACCTCCTGCTGGTATCGATCAGGTGAACTTTGCATACAGCGATGGCATGCCTGCCGATCCGCGTTGCGAGCAAACTCGCCTGTTACCTGCTAAATCTGCGGGCTTGCCGAATATTCGAGGGTGTCAACCTAGCATGCCTTCTTTGCCAGAGACTGGCGAAAAAGTGAGTGATTGGCTAAAGGATATTTTTAACTTCGCACGTTAAACTTATCGTGAAGGGTAGAAAATAAACTGTCAGCTTTCACTCGTTAGAAAATCAAGCAGAACGCCAAGCCAAACACAAAACAGGCATCTTGACGAAAGTCAGGATGCCTGTTTTTTTATGCGCTGATTATTGTTGAGCGCATTGCTTTTGAACGTTTTTTAGCTTGGTACTTGGCGTGGACGCTAGTGCTTCACTAACAGCTTAAAGCTTACCGCTGAAAGCTATAATTGTCGTATATGCTTAATTGTATGCAATGGAGGAACGACTTATGTTTTCTTTTCACCATGTCACCCTGAGCGTGCGCGATCTGTCGGTTTCTGAGGGCTTTTACAAAGGGCTGGGGTTTGAGTCAGTGTATCGCTGGCAGGATGAAGCGGATCAACTACAAATTTGTCATTTACAGCTGGGGCAGGCGGTATTGGAGTTGTACTGTTTTCGACCAGAAAATGAGTCAGAAACGATCTCTGACTTTCCACCCTGGGCGAGCGGATTTCGCCTTGGTTTAAGGCATTTTGCGTTGCAGGTTAGCGACTTAGATGAGGCGTTGAGCGCCTTGCATGGTGCTGGCTTGTTAGTAGAAAAACCGTCAGTAGTGTGTGGGCAAAGCTGCGCACGATACGTGTTTATTATGGACCCAGACGGTAACGGTGTTGAGCTATTAGAAGGGCCGCTGGTTAATATCCAGCGGCCCGAATAGGCGAGTTAGCCTTGCTTGTTAGCGAGACTAGCCTTTCATGGTAGCGAAGGCTTTATCCGCCGCAGCCAAGGTGTGGGCAATTTCTTTCTCACCGTGTGCGAGTGACATAAAGCCCGCTTCAAAAGCAGACGGTGCCAAGTAAACGCCTTGGTCTAGCATTAAGTGGAAGAAGCGCTTAAAGGCATCTACGTCGCAGCGCATGACTTGCTCATAGCCGTGAATATTTTTTTCATCGGTAAAGAAAAAGCCAAACATGGCGCCCACTTGAGTAGTCGTAAACGGGATGCCGTGCTTGTCGGCTGCGGCCTGTAAGCCGTCCACCAACGCCTTGGTGCTTTTTTCAAGCTGGTCATGTACGCCAGGCTCGCTAATGGCTTTAAGCGTGGCTAGGCCCGCCGCCATCGCCACAGGGTTACCAGATAGAGTGCCTGCCTGATACACAGGCCCTGTGGGCGCTAAGTGTTCCATCACATCGCGACGGCCACCAAAAGCACCTACTGGCATGCCGCCACCGATGATTTTACCTAATGTTGTTAAATCGGGCGTCACACCAAAGCGCTGTTGAGCGCCACCTAATGCCACACGGAAACCACACATTACTTCGTCAAAAATCAGCAGTGCGCCGTACTGGTCACAAATAGCGCGCAGGCCTTCGAGAAAACCTGGCGCGGGCGGAATGCAGTTCATGTTGCCGGCAATGGGCTCAACAATAATACAAGCAATCTCATCGGGTGCCGCAGCAAAAGCGGCCTTAACGGAGTCTAAGTCGTTGAACGTGGCGGTTAGGGTATGCTTGGCAAAGTCGGCGGGCACACCGGGTGAGTTAGGCTGGCCAAGGGTTAGCGCGCCAGAACCGGCTTTTACTAATAGGCAGTCGGCATGGCCGTGATAGCAACCTTCAAACTTAAGAATTTTATCGCGATGAGTAAAGCCACGAGCAAGGCGAATGGCGCTCATGGTCGCTTCGGTGCCCGAGTTCACCATGCGCACTTGCTCCATGGACGGTACTAGCTCGTTTACTTTTTCAGCCATAGTCACTTCAGCTGCGGTAGGGGCACCGAAGCTTAAGCCACGGTCTACCGCTTCAATTACGGCATCGCGTACTACCTTGGCGTTATGGCCTAAAATCATCGGGCCCCAAGAGCCGATGTAATCAACATACGACTGTCCGTCAGCATCAAAAATATAGGCGCCGTCGGCGCGCTCAATAAAACGAGGTGTGCCGCCCACACCATTAAAGGCGCGTACCGGAGAGTTAACACCACCAGGAATAACGCGGCGGGCCTTGGTAAATAAATCGTCAGACTTGGACATGTGAGCATCCTTTGAATAGGTCAGGGGGCAGCGAGTGCCGTCAAGGAGGCAAGACTATAGCAAAAATTGAGCAGGGCTTGAATGTTGCTGGCGTCGACTACACGGCTTTGGCACAATCCGCCGCTGTTGTTTATAGGAACTGTTTATAAGAGCAGTTTACAGGAGTCTTTTATGACATCGCCGTTCGACCGTCGTTTAATGGTATTATCGGTGTTCAGCGTATTGTTGCTTGCCGTCACTGGTTACTTAGGGCTGCGTTATTATGAGCAGACGCGATTACTAGAGCAAAATCGGCTACAGACTGATCGTTACCAGCAAGATGTATTAACGCTACGCATTGATTTGCAAACACTGTTAAGTGCAGAAAGCAGTCAACTGGCGCAGTTAGCTCTGCAAGCTCAACAGTTAGCTAGCCAGGCTCAGCAACTGGCACTTTATCGTCAAGTGTTGGCCCCAGACGGGGGAGCTGAATTATTACTGGCACAAGAAGATATTATTGTGCTGGCTGAGCCTGGGCTATTTGCTTATCGTTTAGTCTTGCTGCAGCCCACTCAAACTCGTCACCGAGTGACGGGTGAAGCACGATTAACAGTGCGGGCGCTGCAAAACGGTCAATCGGTGGCATTCACCGACGAAATGTTAGGGGTGTCCCCGGTGACTCTGGATTTTCGACATTTTCAGGTGTTGACCGGCCAGCTACGATTGCCTGCGGACAGCCAGGCACAAACATTGGAGCTACAGCTAAAGTTGAACAATAAGGCGTCTCGAACCTTAAGCCTTAATTGGCCTGTTTCGGACAATACTTGATCTGTTTAGTCGGGTATTAGATACTTTCAGTCGATAACTAATTCAAGAGGTAGTGATGAGCGAAGCAATTCCCTTGCCAATCCAGATGAGCGATGCGGCAGCCACCAAGATTCAGGCATTGATCAGCGAAGAAGAAAACCCAGATCTGCGTTTGCGGGTATATATTACCGGCGGCGGTTGTTCGGGTTTTGAGTATGGTTTTACCTTCGATGAAAAAACCAACGATGGCGATACCGTAATCGAGAAAAACGGCGTGCTCATGGTCGTCGATAGCATGAGCCTGCAGTACCTCATTGGCGGAACAGTAGACTATATCGATGGCCTGGCCGGCTCTCGTTTTCTAGTGACTAACCCCAATGCGACCAGCACCTGCGGTTGTGGCTCTTCATTTAGTGTGTAGCCACATTAGTATTATTCTCTGCGCCCGTATTAATAATAAAAAGGTGGATTATGTCTGTGTTTGATTGGTTTAAGGGGGAGTCGTCCGAGATAAACCCAGCTCCTGCAGTGGAATCGACCGATAAGCTGGTGCTATATCAAAAGGCGTGGTGCCCTTATTGTGACCGTGTAAAAAGCGTAGTTGATGAGCTAGGCCTTATTATCCAGAGCTGCGATACCAACCAACCTGAACATTTACAGGCGTTAATGAGTGGTGGTGGGCAGCGTATGGTGCCGTGTTTACGCATTGAATTTGAGCCGGGCCAATACTTTTGGCTATATGAGTCAGCCGATATTATTGCCTATGTGCGTCGTCACGCCGAGGCCTTAAAGTGAATACACCAGCAGTGAGCGACTTTGCTTTGCATCCACAATTAGCGGCGGATACGCAGCCGTTAGGTGAGCTGCCGTTGAGCTTGGTGTTACTGGTAAATGATAGCCAATATCCTTGGTTGATCTTAGTGCCTAAGCAGACCAATCTTCGGGAAATGCATCACTTAAGCGAAGCTTGTCAACAGCAGTTAATGCGCGAATCCTGTGCAATAGCGAGCGTGATGGAAATGGAACTTGCCGCCGATAAAATTAATGTGGCGGCACTGGGCAACATGGTGCCCCAGTTGCACCTGCATCATGTGGCGCGATTTACTGCCGACGCGGCTTGGCCGGCACCTATCTGGGGAAAACACCCCACCATTGCCTACGCCAAACCAAGCCAAGAAGTGGCTTTGTGGCAACAGCGATTAAGTAAAGTCGACGGATTTACCCCCGCGCGGTACGCCTAAGGCTTTGGGCCGTACGCCTCACGTTAAAGATAAACACCGCTCTGAGGTGAATTTCTGCATCATATCCGGCGCTGCACTTGCTCTAACTTACAGCTTACGGCTTACAGCTTACAGCTCCCCGTAGGGGGTGGCTCCCGAAGGGTTTTAATTCTTCGCCACCATAATGCCACTTACCTTGCTTAGCTGGGCCATCAACTTATTGGCGTGGGGCTTAAACTGAGCCAGCTCGCGCGGAGATAAAAACGCGGCTTGGGGTAGGTCGACACTTTTCGGGTCTTTGTGCACGCCGTTAACCAAAAACTCATAATGCAAATGGGGGCCGGTAACGCGACCGGTAGCACCTACCGTACCGATTTGCTGCTCTTGTTTTACCTTTTCTCCTTTACTTACCAAGCGCTTGTTGAGATGCAGATATTTAGTGATATAGGTATTGTCATGGCGGATCACCACATAATTGCCATTAAAGCGGCTATATCCCGACTGTAATATCACGCCACCACCCGCTGCTAGCACAGGCGTGCCGGTGCTAGCAGCGTAGTCTATGCCACGGTGTGGGCGCACTTGGCCAGTGACGGGGTGTAAACGACGTGGGTTAAAGTTAGAGCTAATATGGGAAAAGTTAACCGGTGCGCGCAAAAAACTCTTCCGCATGGCACGACCTTCTGGCGAGTAATAATTACCATCACTGTGGCGTACCGTTTGGTAGGTCTTGCCTTGGTTAATGAACTCTGCGGCTAGAATATGTCCAATCCCTACCTTAAAGCCGTCCTTGTAGTGCTGCTCATACAAAGCGGTAAAGCTATCGTTGGCCCGAATATCGAGGGCAAAGTCCACATCCCAAGCAAACATGGCAGCCAAGCTCATTATTTGATTGGCAGTTAACCCCGCGCTGACTCCTGCACTCCAGAAATTAGAGGTCACGTTCGCCTGTGCATATTGAGTGCGATATTCCAACTCGGCTTGTTCAATTTGAGCGTGTAAGCCCGTTGGCGTTTTGCTGATGTGCAGAGTGCGGCTGTTATCTAACGGATATTGCAGGCTGGCAAAGCTGTCATGCTGGTCGAAGATAAACGTCAGCTGCTCACCTGGGAAAATCTTTCTCAATTCATCGGCACTACCACCGAGTTGATTTACCTCGTGCAGTAGGCTAGACGGTAGCCCTGTGCGAGCAAAAATAGCAGACAAGGTATCGCCACTGCGCACTTGAATTAAGCGCTCACGGGTAACACTATGATAGTCGTCGCCTGCTGGCTCTGGGATAGTTAAAGCCAAGTCTAGCGGCAGGCGCTCGCCTAGTGGGTTTTCTTGCATGGCTTCAGGCTGAGAGCGGCTAGCAAGCACCGTCTCTGAAGGGGCTAAAGACAGTAGTCCAACCATCACACTCAATACAGAGATCGCCACTTTATGAGGGCGGGGTAATCGTTTGAAGCGCTTAATCATAAGGAGCCTAGTGTTCTTCCTTGAAAGTGGTAACAACTTTACATTCTTTCCAATTTATCTGCCATTCCAGTAATATGCTCGACTTATTTTGTTTGGTTTGTCTACATAGCCGTTTCGAATGATAATAAGTATTCAGAACAGCTATTTAGGTGCACAGGAGTAGAGTTGTCATGTCCCAGCTAGAAACGGCGTTAGCGGAAATTAAACGCGGTGTTGAAGAAATATTGGTTGAAGAAGAGCTTGTTGCCAAGCTAAAACTGGGTCGCCCGCTGCGGGTAAAGTTGGGGATGGACCCAACAGCACCTGATATTCACCTAGGGCACACGGTGATCCTGAATAAGTTACGCCAGTTTCAAGACTTGGGCCACGATGTACTATTGCTGATCGGTGATTTTACTGCTCAAGTTGGCGACCCCAGTGGTAAGAACAGCACACGTCCGCCACTTACTCCAGAGCAAGTCGCTGACAACGCCAAAACCTATGCTGAGCAAGCATTTAAGGTGCTGGACGCCCATAAAACGCAGATTGTTTATAACTCGAGTTGGTTAGGCGAGCTGGGTGCCACGGGTATGATCAAGCTGGCGTCTAAGTTAACGGTGGCGCGGATGCTAGAGCGAGATGACTTCAAGAAGCGCTACGGCTCTGGTCAGTCGATTGCTATTCACGAGTTTATGTACCCGCTGTTGCAAGGTTACGACTCGGTAGCATTAAAAGCGGATATTGAATTGGGCGGTACCGATCAGAAGTTTAACTTGCTGATGGGCCGAGAACTGCAAAAGGACGCTGGGCAGCCCGCGCAAGTGGTCATTACCATGCCGTTGCTAGAAGGCCTAGACGGCGTGAAAAAAATGTCTAAGTCGGCCCATAACTACATTGGGGTGGATGAAGCTCCCGGTGAGATGTTTGGCAAAATCATGTCGTTGTCTGACGAGCTAATGTGGCGTTACTTTGAGCTGTTGTCACGTCGCAGCCTAGAAGA
This sequence comes from Oceanisphaera ostreae, assembly GCF_042676125.1. Classification (NCBI taxonomy): domain Bacteria; kingdom Pseudomonadati; phylum Pseudomonadota; class Gammaproteobacteria; order Aeromonadales; family Aeromonadaceae; genus Oceanisphaera; species Oceanisphaera ostreae. The sequence continues at coordinate 25,947 of NZ_JBHTJS010000001.1, read as the reverse complement.
GTTAGCGGTGCTTAAACAGCAAGTGGCCGACGGTGCTAACCCCCGTGATATTAAGATTTTGTTGGCCAAGGAAATTATCGGTCGTTATCACGATGATGCCGCCGCCGAACAGGCGCACCAAGACTTCGTTAATCGTTTTCAGAAAAATGCTATTCCCGACGATCTGCCTGAAGTCTCCCTGAGCTCCGCTATTGAAGGCATGCCGATTGCTAACTTGCTAAAAGAAGCAGGCTTAGTGGCTTCTACCTCAGAAGCGCTACGCATGATCAAGCAAGGCGCGGTTAAGATTAATGGCGAGAAGTTAGAAGACAGCAAGCTCATGGTACAAGCTGGTGAAGCGGTATATCAGGTTGGTAAACGTAAGTTCGCTAAGGTGAGCCTAGCTTAACAAAACACCGTGAGGGGTAAATGGTGGGGGGAAGACCCCACACCTAACTGGTCAGTTAAGGTAGTACTTTTTACACTTTACGGCGCAGCGGCTTAAATCATGCAAACCTGCCAAAAAAGGCCTCCACATTGGAGGCCTTTTTTATTGTTAGCAATAAGCTAAGTCTGTCTTGAGCTGACAGCCTCTCTCGCATTTACTTAACGATTTAACGAAAAAGCCGGTAGTGATAAATGCCAGCGAATAGCGGCGATTCTGAGTATAAAAGTGCCTAACATGCCAAATAAGGTAGCCAGCAGGGGAGTGATACCCAGTTCTAAGGAGAGAGTATACAAAACGCCACCCAAGATGCAGGCGGTGGCATAAATTTCTCGCTGTAACACCATGGGGACTTCTCTGGCTAATAGATCCCGGATCATGCCTCCGGCCACCCCCGTGATCACGCCCATTACTACCGCGACCATACCTGATGTGCCATGACTCAAGGCTTTTTCGGTACCGATAATGGTAAAGATGGCCAAGCCGAAAGCATCGGCCAACGGCAGAATATACCAAGGGAGTCGACGGGGTAGTTTAGCAATATATTGCCCCAGCAAGGCCGTTACCAGAATGACCCACAGATAAAGAGAATCAGTGATCCAAAAAACGGTGTCTGCACCGATGATCAAATCGCGTATGGTGCCGCCGCCAATGGCAGTTACTGCGGCCAACACGATCACGCCAAAGCCATCCATGCGCAGTCGGCCGGCCATTAGCACGCCAGAAAAAGCAAACACAGCCGTACCGAATAAATCACTCCAGTAAAACACAGACTCAACCAAGGGCTGCATTAACTTCCACCTTATCTAATATAAAAAGCGCGTTATTGTATAGAAGCGCCTAAATGAACACAATTTGTACTTAATGCGTGGCTCTGACTTTATCTAGCTGTAGACACAATTGGCGGATACCAACGGGAGTGCGGGGGGTAAAACGATGCAGTAGGTTGGCATCTATGGTGAGCAACTTATCTTGCGCTACGGCATCCATGGTGGGCCATTGTTGCCAGTGCGCCAATTCAGCGATGTCTGCTGCGACTATTACTTGCGGATTTTGTGCCAATACCTGTTCGGCGTTTACTTGCGGATAAGGCGCTGGGCTATCGGCCATAATATTAACCCCGCCGCATAAATCAACCGCCTGCCCCATCCAAGTACTGCCATTAGCTGACATTAAAGGCGTGCTGGCAATTTGATAAAACACCGTTACCGGGCTGGCGTCACGATAGTCTTGTTCAAGCTGGGTTATCTGCTGTTGATAGTCATTGGCCACCGCTCGAGCTTGTTGTTGATGGCCGGTAAGTTGGCCCAACTGCTGCAATTCGTCGGTCAGTTTGGCAAAGGTAGCTGGCGCCGAATAAAAAACGGTAATGCCCAGCTGCTCTAATGGCTGCACCATCTGCTGTTGTGCATTGCCCCAAGCGACGACTAAGTCCGGCTGTAGCGCTAAGATCTGCTCCATATTAAGCGAGCGATAGTTCGCGACTTTGGGCAAATCATTGGCGGCGATGGGATAATCGCTGGCATCATCTACGGCAACCACCTGCTCACCGGCACCAATCGCAAACAGCATTTCGGTGATGTGCGGTGCCAGGCTTATCACGCGCTGGGTACTAGCAACTTGCGAGTTTTCAACCGGTACGTCTTGTGCTTGCACGTTTTGTATTAGTACTTGTGCCATTACCACCGTGCTGATCAGTAAAGGGGGGAGCAAAGTGCAGGGGCGTTGATTATGAGCACTTGTCATTATAAAAGAGTTAACCATTAAATAAGGGTACCAAGGTGAAGGCCCAAGCCAACGATAACCAAAATAACAAGGCAATGATCAGCCGCCACAACAGCGCGCGAGTAGATGTGGCATTAATGTAATTCTTACTGCCAAGCTTGGGATAATAGTCGGTAGCGTCGGTATAGCGCCGTGGGCCACCCAATCCGGCATCTATGCCGGCCCCAGCCACCGCCAACAGGCGACCGCTGGCCGAATAAGCCCACAGTCGGCCTTGAGGCCAAGCCTTGATTGCCCGTATCGAGCCCGGATAAATGAGCAGAGTGATCGCCAATAGCTGAAATGGCAGCCAAGCCATGGTGCGATATAGCCATGACGAGACCAAACCGAAGGCGCGCCACCGCGCAAGCTTGAATGGCCAAGCTTGCGCGGTATAACGCAACAAGGCGAACAGCAAGGCGGCATAAATACCGGCAAAAAAGTACCAGCATAGCAAGGCGGCATCGGCGGCTAAGCGCAATATCGACATTTCTGCCATTGCCTTGTACAGCCCCAGCGGCGATAAAGGATCGGTCTGGCGCAAGCACAAGGGAACGAGCGCAAGCCGTGCCAACTCCTTTTGCTGCTCACCGTGTTGTAAGCACTGAGGGAGTGCGCGACTCAGTCGGCCTAAATCTAAACAGCACCACAGCAATAATGGCTCAAGCAGGCTTGGCGAAGGTGACAGGACCGTTAATGCCCAGTAGGTAGCAGCCAGCGGCAGTAACAAACACACCAGAGTGGCGAAGCCTGCCAGCCTGAGATAGCGAGCACCGTAATGATCGCCATTAAGGCGACAGCCCAGTAGCAACAAACCGTGAGTCAGCGATTGCTGCACGCGTGTGGCGGGTAGCAGCAGGCTCAACAATATGGCGATACTGAGTAAAGAGGCGGGCTGCTCCAGCAGCGACAGATAATCCACGGTGTTCATGTTCAGTCTGGCATGCGCGCGATCATGGCCAGCACCATAGCACTAGAATGCTTAGCGGCCACTTCGATGAAGGCCTCAAAAGATTCGGCCTGTTCTTTACCGGCAATATCGGATAGCGCGCGTACCACCACAAAAGGCACTTTAAACTGATGACATACTTGGCCTACTGCACCGGCTTCCATTTCACAGGCCTTCATCAACGGAAACTGAGTCACGGCTTTTTGTAGCTGATCTTCTCGGTGCATAAACTGATCACCGGTACAAATTAGGCCGACGGCCGAATTAATTTCATTCTGTTCGGCCAGGCACGCTTGCGCCAAGGTGATTAGCTCGCCATCCGCCACAAACGCGGCAGGCTGTTGGGCCATTTGTCCTACTTCGTAACCAAAAGCGGTCACGTCTACGTCGTGAAAACGGACTTCACTGGAGATAATCACATCGCCGACTTTTAATGTCGGATCGAAGCCACCGGCCGAGCCGGTATTAATGACAGCCGTTGGTGAGAAGCGCTCTAGCAGCAGGGTGGTCGCAATACTGGCCGCGACTTTGCCAATGCCCGAGCGAGTAATCACCACGTCTTTGCCCGAGAGGGTACCCTGATAAAATTCGCAGCCCGCCACGGTAATGGTTTGGGTGTTTTCTAATTTGGCACGAAGTACGGCAACTTCCTGCTCCATGGCGCCAATAATGCCGATAGTCATAAGGGTTCTCTCGCAACGAAAATAATGGGGAGTTTATCACTATCTAAGCCGTTCGGCGTAACTGCGACATAAAATATAGCCGCTAGATGCTCACCGTCCACTACAAAGCATCTCAAGACTTCAAGAAAATTCAGCCACGGAATACACAGAAAAACACGGACGCAGTTCACGTGCGATGAGTGACAGAGATAAGAGCTTATTATGGATAGGAGCTCCCCTAGTTTAGGTTGTGGTGTTTGGTTCTAACCCATTAGAGTCTTTAATCTTTAATCGCAAACTTGCCACAAAAAAGGCCGCTCGATGAGCGGCCTGTCATTGCAGTTAGCAGGGATCAGTGAGCTTAGACCCCAATATAGTCCATGATGCCTTCGGCTGCTTTACGGCCTTCGGCGATGGCGGTGACCACCAGGTCTGAACCCCGTACGGCGTCGCCGCCGGCGAAAATCTTGGCATTGCTGGTCTGAAAGGCAAAGTCAGCTTGCTCGGGGGCGACAATACGGCCCCACTGATCAGCTTTGATGCCAAACTCCTTCAACCAAGGTTGATCGTGCGGCTGAAAACCGAACGCCATAATCACCACATCGGCAGGCAGCACCTGCTCAGAACCCGCGATGGGCTCAGGGCGACGACGACCATTGGCATCGGGCTCGCCCAGCTGGGTGGACACCACCTCTACGCCGCTGACCTTGCCGTTGGCGTCAGTCTGCACGCCAGTCGGTTGCAGATTGAACATGAAGTTCACCCCTTCTTCCCGCGCGTTTTGCACCTCGCGGCGAGAGCCTGGCATATTGGCTTCGTCTCGGCGATAGGCACAGACCACGTCGTCGGCACCTTGGCGAAGAGAGGTTCGCACACAGTCCATGGCGGTATCGCCACCGCCCAGTACTACTACCTTCTTGCCGGCCATGTCGATGTAGTCGGAAGTTTGTTTTTCGAAACCCAGCACTCGATTGGCGTTGGAGATCAAAAACGGCAGCGCATCATAAACACCCTCGGCATCTTCGTTGGTCAAACCGCCACGCAGATACTTGTAGGTGCCCACCGCTAGAAACACCGCATCGTAATCGTCAAGTAGGGACTGAAAGCTAACGTCTTGGCCTATCTCGGTATTGAGGCGAAACTTTATACCCATATCGGTAAATATTTCGCGGCGATTGCTCATCACCGACTTTTCCAGCTTGAAAGAAGGAATGCCGAAGGTCAGCAAGCCACCGATTTCCGGATAACGGTCAAATACCACCGGGGTGACGCCATTACGCGCCAACACATCGGCACAGGCGAGGCCTGCCGGGCCGGCACCAATCACCGCCACCTTGCGTTCGGTGGGCACCACATTGGACATGTCCGGGCGCCAGCCCAGCTCGAAAGCCTTGTCGGTAATGTATTTTTCTATATTACCTATGGTGACGGCACCAAATTCGTCGTTAAGCGTACAGGCACCTTCACATAATCGGTCTTGTGGGCAGACTCGGCCGCAGACTTCGGGCAGGCTGTTGGTTTGGTGACACAAGTCTGCCGCCTCAAAGATGCGGCCCTCGTTGGCCAGTTTTAGCCAGTTGGGAATATAGTTGTGTACCGGACACTTCCACTCGCAATAAGGGTTGCCGCAGTCTAGGCAGCGGTCAGCCTGCATCTCGACCTGATTTTCGGAAAAGGGTTCGTAGATTTCCACAAACTCGATTTTACGGGTGCTGATCGGCTTCTTGGCCGGGTCGACACGTTGCACATCGATAAACTGAAATACGTTCTGACTCATCACAATCTTCCTTTACTGCGCATGGACCCGCAGCTCTGCGGTGGAACGGCTTTGATGACCTAACAAAGAAGTCACATCACTGGACTTGGGTTTAACCAACTTAAACTTAGGCAGGTACTGGCTGAAATTAGCCAGAATTTGTTGTGCCCGTTGACTGCCGGTTTCTTGCAGGTGCTGGGTAATGATGCCGCGCAGATGTTCCTGATGGATCATCAAGTCGTCCAGCTCCAGCAATTCCACCAGCTCAAAGTTGGTTCTCAATTCGAAGTCGTTCGCTTCATCCAGCACATAGGCAAAGCCGCCGGTCATACCGGCGGCAAAGTTGACACCGGTGGAGCCCAGTATGGTCACTATGCCGCTGGTCATGTATTCGCAACCGTTGTCGCCCACTCCTTCCACCACGGCGATGGTGCCGGAGTTACGCACCGCGAATCGCTCACCGGCACGGCCCGCTACGTACAGATAGCCACCGGTGGCGCCATATAGGCAGGTATTACCCACCAGCGTTGCCTCATGAGAAACGAACGCTACGCCCACATGAGACTTGATGACCAGCTTGCCGCCGGTCATGCCCTTGCCGACGTAATCGTTGGCATCACCGGTCAGAATCATCTCCAGACCGCCGGCGTTCCAGACCCCGAAACTTTGGCCGGCAGTGCCATCCAGGTGGATGCGAATCGGATCCGCCGCCATGCCTTGATTGCCGTGACGCTGAGCGATTTCGCCAGACAGGCGTGCGCCCACCGAACGGTCGGTATTGCGAATGGGGTAATAGAAGTCGCCCCCGCTGCTGGTTTCCACCGCACTTAGGGTGTCTTGAGTGATCTTCAGGTTAAGCGTGCCTTTGTCGACATTGGGATTACTGTCCTGACAGAACACGCCCAGCCCCGGCTTGGGTTGGGGTTTGGCAATGATGCCAGACAAGTCCAGTTTCTGCTGTTTGGCGGTCAGGCCCGGCAGTATTTCCAGCAAATCGGTGCGGCCAATCAGCTCGGTGAGCTGAGATACGCCCAGTTGTGCCATCAGCTCGCGGGTTTCTTCGGCAATAAATTTAAAGTAGTTCTCTACCATCTCGGGCAGGCCAAGGAAGTGGTCGCGGCGCAGTTTTTCATCCTGAGTGGCCACGCCGGTGGCGCAGTTATTAAGGTGACAAATACGCAGAAACTTACAGCCCAAGGCCACCATGGGACCAGTACCAAAGCCGAAGCTCTCGGCACCCAAAATTGCGCCTTTGACGATATCCAGACCGGTTTTCAGACCGCCGTCTACCTGCAGTCGTATCTTGTGACGCAGGCCGTTAGCCACCAGCGCCTGCTGGGTTTCAGCCAGCCCTAGCTCCCAAGGAGAGCCGGCATACTTGACCGAAGACAGCGGACTGGCGCCAGTGCCGCCATCATAACCGGAGATGGTAATCAAATCCGCATAGGCCTTGGCTACACCAGTGGCGATAGTGCCGACACCGGGCTCAGATACCAGCTTGACCGAGACCAGACAGCTGGGATTAATTTGCTTGATGTCGAAGATCAGCTGGGCCAAATCCTCAATGGAATAAATATCGTGGTGCGGTGGCGGTGAGATCAGTGTCACGCCTGGTACCGCATAACGCAGCTTGGCGATTTCGGCGGTCACCTTGTGGCCGGGTAATTGTCCGCCTTCACCGGGCTTGGCACCTTGTGCTACCTTAATTTGTATCACTTCGGCGTTCATCAGATAGTGGGGTGTGACACCAAAGCGACCGGAGGCTACCTGTTTGATCTTGGAATTCTTCAAGGTATTGAAACGACGAGCGTCTTCACCGCCCTCGCCGGAGTTGCTCTTACCGCCGAGGCGGTTCATGGCGATGGCCAATGACTCATGGGCCTCTGGGCCCAAGGCGCCGATGGACATAGCAGCACTGTCGAAGCGGGGGAAAAGCTCACTGGCCGGCTGTACTTGATCCAGCGGTATACTCGGGCCATTTGGCTTGAGGGCGAGCAAGTCGCGCAGCGTGGCGACTGGGCGCTCATTCACTAGCTTGGCGTACACCTGATAGTCTTGGTAGTTACCGGAGCGCACCGCGGTGTGTAGGGTGGTGACTACATCTGGGTTATAGCTGTGGTACTCACCATCGTGCACATACTTGAGCAGTCCACCCTGAATAAGGGGCTTGCGGGCAATCCAGGCCACTCGGCTCAGGTTGAATAAATCCTGTTGAAAATCCTCGAAAGAAGCCCCTTGCACGCGGCTGGTAACCCCTTTGAAGCACTGCTCGATCACCTCCTGATGCAGGCCTATGGCTTCAAACAGCTGCGAGTAGCGGTAAGAGGCAATCGTGCTGATGCCCATCTTGGACATGACTTTGTACAGGCCCTTATTAATGGCGTTGCGAAAGTTAAGGATCGCCTCGCGCAGTGGCATCTTGAGCACTCCATCTTCTACCATGCGGGCTAGCGTTTCATAGGCAAGATAGGGGTAGATGGCGGTGACACCAAAACCGAGCAACACCGCAAACTGGTGTGGATCTCGGGTGCTGGCAGTTTCCACTATGATGTTCGAGTCGCAGCGCAGGTTATGCTCGACTAGGGTGCGCTGTACGGCACCGGCGGCCATGGCGGCCGGAATGGGTAGTCGGTCTTTGCTGATATTACGGTCGCTCAGCACCAGCAAGACGCTACCGGTTTCAGCGGCGGCTTTGGCATCGTCACACAGACGCGTAATAGCAGCCTGCAGGCCCTCTGCGGGATCGAAATTCAGATCCAGAATAGTGTGCTTATGGTGGGTCTGCTCCAGATTCATTAGCTGATGAAAATCAGAATACAGCAAGATAGGAGATTCAAACTGCACTCTATGGGCGTGGCCATGGGTTTCGTTGAATACATTTTGCTCACGACCGATCAAGGTGGTCAGCGACATGACGTGATTTTCCCGCAACGAGTCGATGGGCGGGTTAGTCACCTGGGCAAACATTTGACGAAAGTAGTCATAAAGAGAGCGTGGTTTGCTAGATAACACCGCCATGGGGGTGTCATCACCCATGGAACCGACCGCTTCTTGGCCGTTTTCGCCCATCACTCGGATCACTTGCTCTAGCTCTTCCATCGAGTAGCCGAATAACTTTTGATAAGTACGCAGGGTGTCGGCGTCCAGCTCGTTCTGGCCGGTCAGATCGTCGGTTAAATCCTCGAAGCGGGTTAGGCGGTGTTTATGTTTAGTCATCCACTCTTTATAAGGGTGGCGACACTTAAGGTCGTCATCGATTTCGAAGCTGGTCCAGATTTTTCCTTTAGTGGTATCAACCACAAACAGCTCGCCCGGACCGACGCGGCCTTTTTCAAGCACCTCGTCTGGTGTGTAATCCCAGATACCGATTTCGGAGGCCAAGGTGATAAAGCCGTCTTTGGTGCGTACAAAACGCGCCGGCCGCAGGCCGTTGCGATCCAGAGCACAGGCGGCAAAGCGACCGTCAGACATCACTATGCCGGCGGGGCCATCCCAGGGCTCCATGTGCATGGAGTTGAAGTCGTAGAAGGCGCGTAAGTCTTGGTCCATGGTCGTATTTTTCTGCCATGCGGGTGGGATCAGCATGCGCATAGCACGGAACAAGTCCATGCCACCGGCCAGAAACAGCTCCAGCATGTTGTCTAGACTGGAGGAGTCGGAGCCATCGGTATTGACGAAGGGCGCGGCGTCTTGCAGATCCGGCAGTAATGGCGAGCCAAATTTGTAGGCTCGAGCCTGAGCCCAGCGCCGATTACCACCTATGGTATTGATTTCGCCGTTATGGGCCAGAAAACGGAACGGCTGAGCCAGCGGCCAGCGCGGCTGGGTGTTAGTGGAAAAGCGCTGGTGGAAGACACAGATAGCCGATTGCAGGCGAATGTCTGCTAAGTCCAGATAGAAGCGGGGCAAGTCGGCGGGCATGCACAGCCCCTTGTAGGTCATCACCAGATTAGACAGGCTGACCACATAGAAATATTCGTCACTAATGCGCTTTTCAATACGCCGACGCATGATATACAGGCGACGTTCGATGTCTTTTTCTACCCAACCGGTAGGTGCGTTAATAAATACCTGCTCGATACGAGGCAGAGACGCCATGGCGATTTCGCCCAACACTTGGGTGTTAACGGGCACTTCTCGCCAGCCCACTAAGCTCAGGGTTTCTTTTTCCAGTTCTTCGTTGACGATGCGGCGACACTGCTCGGCCAGCACCGGGTCTGGATTAAGAAACATCATGCCAACCGCATATTTACGACCTAACTGCCAACCTTTGTCTTGGGCAACGGCGCGAAAGAAGCTATCGGGTTTTTGCATTAATAGCCCGCAGCCGTCTCCGGTTTTACCATCGGCGGCAATGCCGCCCCGGTGTTGCATGCGGTCGAGCGCCGAAATAGCCAGCCGAACCAGTTTGTGACTGGCTTCGCCTTCGATATGAGCGATAAGACCAAAACCACAGTTATCTTTCTCAAGCGCGGGGTCGTAAAGAGACATTGCATTACTCCATTGCGGCAGTCACTAAAAGTGAGCGCACTATTACACTCAAGCACTATGCGGGGAGCTGCATGGCTTTTCAGTCACCAACTTACAAAATATAGCGTTTTTTATAGCCGCACAATACCAGAATGATGGATTATTGCTCATTAAGTGAGCGATTGCGCATCAAATATCGATAAACTGTTGGTGCCAATCATACTTTCCCAGATACCTAGTTCATTTAGAATATGCAGAAGAGCTATCAACGGCATGACAGTTTAGGGTTAAGTCGGTATCCTGCTTTCATACCTATGCAGACGGAAAAATAGATGAAACCCATGAAAACTTGGGCCCAGTATTATGTCGATTTGATGACCAAGCTTGGCATCGTTCGCTTTAGCATGGTGCTGGCCGCCTGCATCATTCTGCTGGCCATTTTTATCCAGGTAGGGGTGACCTTGTTCCTTCGCGGCACAGTGGAGTCCATCGACATTGTGCGGTCTGTTTTCTTCGGTCTTTTAGTCACACCTTGGGCGGTATACTTTTTGTCGGTGGTGGTGGATCAGTTAGAGGATTCTCGCCAGCGTCTTAGTCGATTGGTGCAGCGATTGCAGCAAATGCGTGAGCGCGATCTAGAGCTAAATAATGAGCTGCAAGAAAAAATAGCGCTGCTAAATTGCCAGATAGAAGTAACTCATAAGGCAGAAACGGCTCGCCAACAGGCCATTGAAGATTTAGAAGCAGAAGTTTATCAGCGCGAAAAAGCCCAAATGGAGTCGCAAGAGCGCATGGCGTTATTGCGATCTTTTATCGATACCTCTCCCGATTTGGTGTATTACCGTAACGAGCGAGAAGAGTTTTCCGGCTGTAACCGCGCCATGGAAAACTTGTTAGGACGGCCAGAAAAAGAACTGATTGGTTTGACGCCATTCGATGTATATCCGGCGGATGTGGCCGAAAAAGTAGTCGAAACCGATAAAGAAGTATTTGCGCGCAACGAAAGCCAAACCTACGAGCAATGGCTGCAATATCCCGATGACCACCACGCTTGTTTCGAGCTACGCAAGGTGCCGTTTTTTGATCGTAACGGCAAACGATTGGGACTGTTGGGCTTTGGCCGAGACATTACTGAACGCAAGCGCTACCAAGAAGAACTTGAGAAAGCCAGCCGCGATAAAACCACATTTATCTCGACCATTAGCCATGAATTGCGTACGCCGTTAAATGGCATTGTGGGGCTAAGCCGTATTTTGCTGGCCACCAAGCTTGATAAAGAACAGCACCAGCATATGAAAACCATTCACTTTAGCGCCGTCACCTTAGGTAATATTTTTAACGACATTATTGATTTGGATAAAATCGATCGTAGCCGCTTGGAGCTGGCGCCTGAGCCCATGGATTTCCCTGGATTTTTAGATGATTTAGAAAGCTTGGCGCGCTTGCAGGCCGAGCAAAAAGGCCTGTATTTACACTTTGACCGCGACGGTGATATTCCCGAATGGATCATGGCCGATGGCACCCGCCTACGACAAGTGTTGTGGAATTTGGTCGGTAATGCGGTGAAATTTACCGATGACGGCGGTGTGACCATTCGCTGCATGGCCGATGAGCTGACGGCTGGCGAAATAACCCTACGTTTTGATATTGAAGATACCGGTATCGGTATTCCGTTAACGCTACAAAAAGAAATATTTACGCTGTATTTTCAGGTTGAAGGCGATAAGTACGCCACCGGTACCGGTATTGGTCTGGCCGTATCACAGCAGCTAGTGGATGCCATGCAGGGGACGATCGAGTTGGACAGTGAGCCAAATGAAGGCTCTTGTTTTAGTATCACCATTAAAGCCCCCCGTACCTTGGCTCCGGTGGATGACCCGATAGTGGCACACCTACCGCCGCTGTCGATGTTGTTGGTCGAAGATGTGGAGCTGAATGTCACCGTCGCCTGCGCCTTGCTCGAAAAGCTCGGCCACAAGGTTACGGTGGCGCGCGATGGTGGTGAAGCCTTGGCGTGGATGGCGCAAGTGAGCTTCGACTTGGTGTTTCTCGATATTCAGTTGCCAGACATGACCGGCTTCGACATTGCGGCCCGTTTGCGCAAAGAGGCCAAAGAAGGGGCTAAACAGTTACCGCCGTTGGTCGCATTAACCGCGAACGTGATCAGCGATAAAGAGGAATATCTGGCTAAAGGCATGGATGATGCGATTAGTAAGCCATTGTCTTCTAAAGCTATTAAAGGCGTGCTGGCGCGCTTTTTTGCTCATCGACTGCATAAGCAGACTGGCCGAAAACTACCGGTTACTCCCACTCCGGCCCTCGCCGTCACTGGCCCCGTTGAGTCACACTCTGATGAGGATGTGATATTGGACACGGTCTTTTTAACGGATTATGTCGATACAGTAGGTGCGGCTATTTTGTTGTCTAGCGTAGATATGCTGGATGAGATGGCAGGTGACTATTTGAGTAAACTTAACGATTTTGTTGCTAATAAAGAGCAAGAAGGCATTGTTGACGAGGCGCATAAAATTAAGGGTGCCGCAGGCTCGGTGGGGTTAAAGCGCGCACAAAAGCTAGCCCAGCAAATCCAAAGTCCCGAATTGACCGACTGGTGGCAGCAGCTGGATGAGTGGGTGAGTGAGCTTAACCACCATCTGCCCAAAGATCTTGCGGTGCTGCGCCGCTGGCTCGAGAGCCGAGTATGAGTAATTATCAACGTTTAATCTTAAGCGACCGCCAGCAACCAACACCTAATACCGAAACGGCGCTAAGCGCGATAGAGGTCGACCGTAATCGCATCGTACAATGCTCGCCGGTGCGGCGATTACAGCAAAAAACTCAGGTGTTTCCACTAGATGTAAAAGCCTCGGTGCGCAGCCGATTAACGCACTCACTAGAGGTGAAAGAAATTGGCCGTCAGCTAGCACTGATGGTGCTGGCGGAGCTGGAACCTGACGTAGAGCAACAGGCCTTTGTTAGCCTCGTTGAAATGGCCTGTCTGTTACACGATGTGGGTAACCCGCCCTTTGGTCATTTTGGCGAAGTCGTGATGATTGACTGGCTACGCACTCGTTTACCGTCTTTGTTTCAACAGGCAGTGGGCAAAAAATCGCGTCAGTGGCCGATGTTAATTGCCGATTTACAGCAATTTGAAGGTAACGCGCAAAGCTTGCGGCTATTGCATAGCCTACAAGGGCTAAACCTGACCTTGAGCCAGCTGGCGGCGTTACAAAAATACGTGCGCGGCGCCTATCAACGGCAAAGCTCTGCGCCTTGGCAGCAAAAGCCCGGTCATTATTTTAGCGAGCGCCTGTTGATCCAACAGATGAGGGCATTATTTCCTACCACGGTTCGTGGCCGCTATCCGCTGACATTTTTGATGGAAGCCGCCGATGATATGGCCTACGGCGTCGCCGATTTAGAAGACGCGGTGGACCGTGGCGTATTGAGCTTGGCGGAGTTAGAGCAAGCCTTGCTGAGTGATGGTAATGATTATCTTAAAGATTGCTGGCAGCAGGCTAAAGCGGGAGATCCTGACTTCTTCAGTCGTTTTCGCCAACACATCAATGATGATTTACAAGTGCTGGTTAGTGAGCAGTATCTAGCCCATCACTCGGCTATCTTAGATGGCAGCCATAATACGCCGCTGCTGGCGGTTGAGCAGGCCCCGGCTCAAGCGTTGCAATGGTTAAAAGACTTTGCGCGTCGCCAAGTATTTAATCGCCGCGAGGTTGAGGCATTAGAGCTGTCGGGCTTTGCGGCCCTTAAAGGCGTACTGGAGGCCTTTGCGCCCTTGCTAGCATTGCCTGAACAGGAGTTTATTAGTCTCGACAGTCGTCAAGACGCCGAAGGCTTAGTGTTGCGTCGCTTGTATCATCGACTGCCGCCTCGTCATTTAGCGGCTTACCAACGCGATAGCCGTAATGCCGATTTATTTGAAGATGCCAGCGAACGTGAATGGTACTTTAGAGTGCGGTTGTTGCTCGATTTTGTCAGCGGCATGACCGACACCTATATACTCGAAGAATACCGTTTACTGTGTGGCTTTCAGGGTTAAGTGCGAGAAGGGAAAGAGCCGCTATAAGCCGTACGCTGTAAGCTCGCCTCTGCGGAGCAGGATGGTTTGTCCTTATAACGTAAGGCTTACAGCGTATGGCTTACAACGTTTCCCCTTCACCCTTTGCAAGGATTTATAAGCCACGATATGACCCAATGGTTGAATCGATTCATATTATTGCTGGCGTTATCTATAAGCGGCCTGTCTCAGGCGGCAGACACGCGGGCGGCTATTCCGCAAGTGGCCATGCACCAGGTGATGCTCGGAGAAAGCTGGCGCTTATTGGCCGCTCGCTACCAGCTGAACGAGCGGGTGCTGCGTCGTGATTTTAATCCCCAGCGCTTTATGACGCCCTTAACTCAGGGCGACTGGATTTGGGTGCCCGACCGCTCGGCCCCTTCTGTGCCAACTAGAGCTGTACCGATTAAGGCTAATAAAGCGACTTTACCTTCATCATTACCCTCGTCCTTATCTGCTCCCAGACATACGGTAAGGCCTTCTGACTTACCCAGTACACCTCAGCCAGCATCTATTACGACTCGATTGCCGCAGCTGGGCCGGCCAAATCCGGAGCTAGCGCCTCAAACAGATCGGGTATTACTCACCTTGGCGACAGCCGCTAAAGCGGCGGCAATGAACAACATTGATACGTTTGTAGAGCAACAAGGCGAAAGGCTTGCGGATAATACATTGTCTTTTGGCTCTCATCAGCTAAGTGAGTGGCTGTGGTTCAATCCAGAGTTGTGGAACTGGGATTATCAGTTGCCGCTATTTGATAAAGATCCTTTGCTGTCCAGCCAAATGGCGCTGCCGATTATGGCGAATTGGCAAGGTGAACTGGGCGCTGATTACCGAGATGAGCGCTTAACCTATCAGGCTGGCCTGCATTTTGAGCAGCCCTTAACGGCGACGGTGAGTGGTCATATTGAACCTGTGATGGATTATCAAGCTGACTGGGATCATCAGCGGGGCGGTTTATTATTATTTTTAGAGCATAGAGATTGGACCCTAGGCGCGGGCCAGTATCAGCCGCTATCTGGTTGGCGGCAGCAGGCAGGGCGGCAAGAGCGGCCTGCTGCAGGGCTGCTTTTATTTGGCGAAGGGCGCTTAGGCATGGTGCCAGGCTTGAGCGTCTCGGGTAAGTATTATCAATGGCAGGGACGACAGTTAAACCTGTACGGCAGTGGTGATAAGTACAAGGCGCCGCAGTCTCGCCAATGGTCGCTTAATTACTCGCCGTGGGAAATCCTGACGTTAAAAAGCTCATTACTTAGCAACAGCAAAGATAAATTTGAGTCCAGAGTGAGTTTAGGAATAGAGCTTCCGCTTGGGATTGAGCCGGGTCTGTGGTGGCAAAGTTTGATAGAGAAAACGCGTTACGATAGCTACCTGCCGCTGCAGCATCATAACGTGATGGTACTAGAGCATCAGTAGTTAGCCCTTCGGGCAGCCTTAAGCTTGAAGCCGTAAGCTTTCAGCTAAAGACAAAACACTCAAGCATGTTCTCTATGTAAGGCCTCGAACCTTATGGTTCGGCCGGACTGCGCAGCAGGATATGTTTTGTTGTTGACCTTAATTGGGACTTACAGCTTTGTTTTACGTCTTAGGTATCCGCGAAAACTCATCGTTGGCGAAGCTGGTGGGGGTGGCATTTTGCAGTAGTGTTAGCAGTAAGATAGCGCGGGTATCGCCGTCCGCTTCTTGGTAAACCGCTTCTAGCCCTGCAAACGGGCCTTCTTCGATGCGAACGCGATCGCCACAGCGGGGTAGGTCTGTTAATTGCTCTCTAAGCGCATCGCTGTCGCAATTGCACATTAGATCGTATACCACCTCGTCTGGCACCTCACAGGGGCCACCGCCAAAGCGAATTAAATTACGTACGCCCCGCGTTGAGCCGATGGTGCTCGAACTCGTAATGGCAAGATCGGCACGCACGAAAATATAGCCCGGAAATAACGCTTCGATGCGCGTTACCATTTTACGGCGATATAGCTTTTTAACCTCGGCATAAGGATAAAATGCTTCTATATCTTGATTGCTCAGGTTTTGCAGTGCCCGCTCTTCTTCTCGGGGGCGACAATGCGCCAAATACCACTTTTGCATGCAAGACCTCTAAAAATTTGGGGTGGATACTGATTATGACAGCACAAAGAAAAAAGGCCACGGCAAGCCGTGACCTTGATGGTTTTATAAACGGGTTTTACCAGCCTTTAACGACGCCACCTTGAAACAGCTCTAAAGCGGCTTCATATACTTCGTCACTCTGATAAGCCTTAACAAAAGTCTGAATACGCTCATCGTCTTGGTTGTCTTTACGCGCCACAATCAAGTTGGTGTATGGGGAGTCTTTGTCTTCTACAAACAGGCTATCGCGACCGGGTAGCAAGTCGATTTGAGAAGCATAAGTGGTGTTGATCACCGCAAATGTCACATCATCCAGTGAGCGTGGTAGTTGTGGAGCTTCTAGCTCGATAATTTTCAGCTCTTTAGGATTGGCAGTGATATTTAACGGTGTCGCTGCTAAGCCCACTTTGGGATCTACCTCAATCAGGCCTTTCTGTTCTAATAACAGTAAGGTGCGGCCCAAGTTAGTCGGGTCGTTCGGTACCGCGACTTTGGCGCCGTCTTCTAGCTCATCCAGTGACTTAATCACTTTTGAGTAAGCGGCAATCGGATAAACAAAGGTTTTACCCACGGCAACCAGCTCATAGCCGCGATCTTTAATTTGCTTATCGAGGTAGGGCTGATGTTGAAAAGCGTTAATGTCGAGGCTGCCATCGCTCAAGGCGACGTTAGGAGTCACATAATCGCTGAAAGCAACCAGTTCTACATCGAGATTATACTTTTCTTTGGCTACCTTAACGGCCACTTCTGCGACTTGCTCTTCGGCACCGGAAATTACGCCTAAACGCAATGGCTTGGCGGGGGCGGCTGCTTGTTCGGCTGAGTCTTTAGCTTGCTCACCACAACCGGCTAAAGCCAAGGCTAATACGCTGGCGGCAGTTAACGATTTAAAACCTAATTTCATTGGGTAATTCCTTTTTAATCAACGATGATCTACGTAAGCGACCAGGCGTTCGCCGGCGCTTTGAATAATTTGTACTAATACCACTAACATCACAACGGTAATCAGCATCACTTGTGGGTCGAAGCGCTGATAACCATAACGAATGCCCACATCCCCTAAGCCACCGCCGCCAATCGCACCGGCCATGGCTGAGTAGTTCACCAGCGTCACTAGCGTAATAATAATGCCATTGAGCATGCCTGGTAGCGCTTCTGGCAGTAGTACCTTCACCACTATCTGTATCCGTTTTGCACCCATGGCCTGTGCCGCTTCTACTAAGCCTGCGGGAACCTCCATCAGTGCGCCTTCCATTAATCGAGCGACAAAAGGAATAGCGGCAACGGTTAACGGTACCACGGCGGCAATGGTGCCGATACTGGTACCCACAATTAGGCGGGTAAAGGGAATAATGGCCACCAGCAAGATGATAAAGGGAATAGAACGGCCAATATTCACCACCGAACCTAAAATTTTATTAAAGGCGGCGTTTTCCCATATTTGGTTCGGCTTACTGACATGCAAAGCGATACCTAATGGTATGCCGAGTGCACAAGCAATAATGCCCGAGCCAAAGGTCATGATCAGGGTTTCCCATAATGCTGATAACAGCAGATTAACCATGGCGTCGGACATAACCGAGTACCTCTACTTGAATTTTATGATCGCGAAGATAAGCCAGTGCGGCCTGTGTTTGTGCGGGTACGCCGTCGAGTTCGGCCAGCATAAAGCCAAATTTAACGCCACCGGCATATTCCATGTCGGCACTTAAAATGCTGACATCCACATTGAGCTCTCGACTGAGGATGGAAATTAACGGGCTATCCACGGTTTCGCCACTAAAGCCCAGTCGTACTAAGGGCAGGGCGCCTGCGAGCGGCTCAGCAACCAAACGTTGCTGATATTCCTCAGGAATATCCAAGTTAATGGTGGAGGAGATAAAGCGTCGTGCCAGTTCGGTTTTGGCATTAGCAAAAAACCAAGCCACATCACCTTGTTCAATTAACTCGCCGTCGCTAATAATGGCCACGCGGTCGCAAATGGTTTTTACCACATGCATCTCGTGGGTTATCAACAAGATGGTTAATCCTAGCTGACGATTAATATCTTTTAGCAGTGTAAGAATCGACTGGGTAGTTTGCGGGTCCAGTGCCGAGGTTGCCTCATCACACAGCAACACCTTAGGATTAGGCGCTAGGGCGCGGGCGATAGCCACTCGTTGTTTTTGTCCGCCCGATAAGGCATTGGGATAGGCCTCGGCGCGATGGCTTAAACCGACTAATTCTAATAGTTCGTTAACACGCTGCTTTATGGCGGCTTTGTTCATGCCAGCCAGCTCGAGAGGCAAAGCAATGTTGGCGAATACGGTACGAGACGACAGCAAATTAAAATGCTGAAAAATCATGCCGATATTACGTCGCGCTGTTGGAAGTTCGCTATTATTGAGGAGCGTGAGGTCTTGGCCGTCGACCAGTACACACCCTTCTGTGGGGCGCTCTAGCATGTTGACGCATCGGATCAGGGTACTTTTCCCCGCTCCCGATTCACCGATCACACCCATAATTTGGCCTGCGGCCACGTCTAGGTTGATATTACGCACAGCATGAACGGCTTGCTCGCCTTCACCGTAGCGTTTACTGATATTGGTTAGCTTGATCATCGGAGGATGAGCCTTTGCGGTATGGTTATTCACTGCTTTAACAGATGAGTGTAGGTACAAGTCATGCAAGCATGGCTAATAACAGCAGATGCTAGGCCGTCTGGACGTCCAAGTCAATGTAAAGTTCACTCAATGACTCAGCGCTGAGCGATTAGTCTCTATCTTGCTTATTAGTCGGCACTTGGGATAGGGTGCAAATAGCTTGATTTCCGTGTTATTCAAGGAACGAACCTAAGGAAAAGAATGGGCCAGTATTTTCTGCGTCGTTTGCTACTATTGATACCCACTTTTTTGGGGATCACCTTAGTGGTATTTGCCATTACCCGGTTTGTGCCGGGCGGGCCCGTTGAGCGCATGCTTATGGAAAGCCAAATGGCCAGTAGCGAGTTTAGCCAAAGCTCCCGTGGTAGTCAGGTGCTATCGTCGGATCAAATAGACGAGCTTAAAGCTTTTTATGGTTTAGATAAGCCGGTCTTTGAGGCGTACTGGGAGTGGTTAGGTAAATTAGTACGACTCGATTTGGGAGATTCCACCCGCTATTACCTGCCAGTATGGGAGTTAATTAAAGAACGACTGCCGGTGTCGGCCTTCTTCGGCATTAGTACTTTTATCTTAAGTTATCTGGTCTCTATCCCGCTGGGTATTCTCAAGGCGCTAAAACATAACAGCCGTTTCGACAGTATCAGCTCCATGCTGATTTATGCTGGTTATGCGCTGCCCGCCTATGTGGTCGGTATTTTTCTACTGACGGTATTTGCGTTTCAGCTCGACTGGTTCCCGATGGGTGGCTTTGTTGGCGATGACTTTTATTACCTAGAGGGCTTTTGGCCGAAAACCTTAAACCTCTTTCACCACGCGCTCTTGCCATTAATCGCTTATGCCATCGGTGATTTTGCGGTGCTCACCATGACCATGAAAAACAGCCTAATGGAAAATCTATCGGCAGATTATGTGCGTACCGCCGTGGCTAAGGGGTTGCCGTTTAACAAGGCGGTGACACGCCATGCACTACGCAACAGCATGATCCCTATCGCCAGCCACTTTGGTAATGTGATTTCGGTGTTTTTTGCCGGCTCCTTCTTAATTGAAGTGATCTTTAATATCGACGGCTTAGGGCTACTGGGTTACGAGGCCATCGTGGAGCGGGATTATCCGGTGGTAATGGGCATTTTGGCGGTGACATCGCTGATGATGTTAGTTGGCAATATATTATCCGACATCTGTGTGGCGCTGGTGGATCCTAGGGTGCGTTTCGATGGCTAGACTTTTTTCTGATATTACTCATAAAAAGCTGCGCCGCTTTCGCAGTATTCGCCGCGGCTATTATGCCTTTTGCTTGTTTATGCTGATGGTAGTGCTGGCGCTGACTGCCGAGCTGTGGGCCAGCAATCGTGCCTTGGTTGTTAAATATGAAGGGCAGTTTTATTTTCCTACCTATGGCGCCGTGATCACCGGTGATAATTTTGGCCTGGCGTATCAATATGAAACCAACTATCGCGAGCTAAAAGCCCGTTTTTCTGAGCAAGCCAAGGCCGAACAATCAGGTGCTAGTAATTGGGTGTTGCTACCCATAGTGCCTTGGAGCCCGTACGAGCAGGATTACAGCAGTGATGGTTTTCCGCCTACCGCCCCCAGTATCAGTCAGCAGCATTATTTAGGCACCGATAACTCGGGGCGCGATATCTTAGCACGCTTGGTCTATGGCTTTCGCACCGCCGTGGGTTTTGCTTTTATTGCCCTAACTGCTAGTTATGTGATTGGCGTGCTACTCGGCTGCATGATGGGTTTTGTGGGTGGCAAGTTTGACTTGTTGTTCCAACGCTTTATCGAAGTTTGGTCTCAGGTGCCGTTTTTATATGTGATCATGATATTAGTGTCGTTGACCCAGCCCAACTTTATGCTGTTTGTTGGTATTAACGTCTTATTCGGCTGGATGGGTATTACCTGGTATATGCGCACCCTGACTTATCGAGAAAAAGTGCGCGATTACGTACTGGCGGCCCGCGCCCAAGGTGCCGGGTTGTGGCGTATTATCGTGCATCATATTTTGCCCAACACCATGGTGATGATAGTGACGCTGGCGCCCTTTACCGTGGTGGCTAATATTTCACTGTTAACGGCACTCGACTACCTTGGCTTTGGTTTAGCGCCGCCAACTCCTAGTTGGGGCGAGCTATTACGCCAAGGGGTGAATCACTTAGATGCCCCCTGGATAGTGGCCTCGGTAGTAACGGCAGTCTCTTTAGTATTAATCACCGTCTCTTTTATTGGCGAAGCCATTCGCGAGGCCTTCGACCCCAAACACTTTTCTCGTTACGAATAGGCAGGGATGCAAAATATGATGAAAAAATTGCTCATTTTCTTAAGTAGCTGGCTGATGATCAGCGGTGTGTATGCAGCACAACTGCCAGAGCAGTTAGCGTGGCAGACTAATAACGAAGACCCCATTTTTGCCTCACCCGAGGCCAAGCGAGGTGGGGTGCTCAATAGCTGGTTGTTGAGCTTTCCGTTGACCTTTCGCACCGTCGGGCCCGATTCTAATACCTCGTTTCGCTCTTTTATCCTCGAAAATCAATTAGGCCTATATACGCTACACCCAGAAACCGAACAACCCATTCCGGCACTCGCCACCCATTGGGCATTTGGTGACGATGATAAAACCATGTACTTCAAGCTGAACCCCGCCGCGCGTTGGTCCGATGGTAAGCCGGTGACCAGTGAAGACTATTTATTTGCACTTGAAATGATGCGATCAGAGGTGATCCGAGCACCTTGGTATAACAACTATTTCAGTGAAGAAATCGTCGATGTCACTGCCTTTGATGACTATACGTTGTCGGTGACGGCGGGCAGCGCTAAAAGCCCACGGGAATTACTTAATACTTTAGGACTGGCGCCTCAGCCACAACACTTTTATGAGCTAACCGAAGATTGGGTGCGTCGTTATAACTGGGCACAAGCGCCGGTGACCGGCGCCTATATAATCGATAAGGTGAAGCGTGGCCGCTCCATTAGCTTTAAGCGGTTGGATGATTGGTGGGGTAACGACCTTAAATACTATCGACATCGTTTTAACGTAGATGAAATCCGCTTCAATGTGGTACGCGATATGAACATCGCCTATCGGCACTTTCTGCGTGGCGACATCGACACTTTTGGCCTTATTTTGCCCGAATGGTGGCACGATAAAACCGACACCCCTGAGTATCGCAATGGCCTGATTAATCGCATTTGGTTTTATAACGATATGCCCCAAGGTGCTCAGGGCTTTCACCTCAATACCGCACACCCCAGATTGAGCGATGTGCGAGTACGCAAAGGCATCGGCCACGCCATTAATATGCAGCGCATGTTGGATACTATATTGCGTGGTGACTATGAGCGCATGAATACTTTTGGCATCGGTTATGGCGATTTTATCGATCTCGATATTCGAGCCCGAGACTTCGATATTAAACGCGCCCGAGAACTGTTTGCCGAGGCTGGCTACGACAAGCAAGGCCCCGGCGGTATTTTGCGTAATGCCAGCGGTGATGTGCTTAGTCTAGCGGTGACCTACACCACTCAAGAACACACCTCGCGACTGGCCATTTTGCGCGAAGAAGCACGCAAGGCGGGGCTGGACCTCCAGCTGAATCTGGTCGATGGCGCCACCGGTTTTAAGGTGATGCTAGAGAAAAAGCACGAGGCAGCTTGGCTGGGGTGGGGCGGTGGCGGACTGTATCCGCAATACTGGGAATTCTTTCATTCCGCTAATGCCGATAAACCGCAAACCAACAACCTGTTTAATATCAGTGACGCACAGTTAGATGCGCTGATAGAGCAATACCGTGTCACCATGGACTTAGATGACAAAGCCGATCTTTCTCGACAAATTCAACGCCGAGTGCATGAGCTGGCCATTTTTATTCCCGGCTACCAAGTGCCTTATACCCGTGAAGCTTATTGGCGTTATGTGAAGTTACCAGAAACCAAAGGGACTCAGCATTCCCCGTCATTATTCTGGCCAATGGAAGGTGCGCCATACAGTACCGGGGGCCTGTTTTGGATTGATGAGCAGCTTAAGAAGGAAGTTAAGTCTGGTAAGGTACGTTTCGAGCCGGTGTTAGAGATAGATGAAACCTGGCGGCATAAGGAGCAGTAATGGAGCCGCTGTTAGAGGTTGAGCATTTAGCCGTCAGCTTTGCTACCGAAAATGGTCGATTTCGGGTGGTGGATGATGTGAGCTTTTCACTGAACGCAGGCCAAACCTTAGGTCTGGTGGGCGAGTCGGGTTGTGGTAAAAGTGTCACCGCTCTGAGCTTGCTTGGGTTATTACCCAGACCGGCAGGAGAAGTTGTAGGGGGGCGAGCACTGTTTCAAGGCCAAGATTTACTGACCCTAAGCGCCAAACAACGTTATCAGGTGCGTGGCAACAAAATAGCCATGATCTTTCAAGAGCCAATGACGGCACTAAACCCCGTGCATACCGTGGGGCGGCAGTTGATGGAAGTCTATCAACTGCATCAGCCGGAGTTGAATAAACGCCAGCAGCAGCAAGCCGCCGCTGAGATGTTGCATCAGGTGGGTATACCAGAAGCGGCGGCGCGACTAAAAGCGTATCCCCACCAATTATCTGGTGGCATGCGCCAACGCGTGATGATTGCCATGGCACTGGCCTGCGAACCAGACTTACTGATTTGTGATGAGCCCACCACGGCGTTAGATGTGACCATTCAAGCGCAGATTTTACACTTAATCCAGGCGTTACAACAGAGAACAGGCATGGCTGTGCTGTTTATCACTCATGACTTAGGCGTGGTGGCGCAAACTTGTGATCAGGTATTGGTGATGTATGCGGGGCGCAGTGTGGAACAAGCAGATGTGTTCACGTTATTCGAGCACCCGGTACACCCTTATACTCAGGGGTTACTGTCAGCCATTCCTCGTTTGGATCAGCCCGGCAAAACTCAACTGGCCACTATCGACGGTCAAGTACCTTCGTTAGAAGAGCAGCCTACCGGTTGCCGATTTGCCAATCGCTGCACTTATATGACGCCAGTATGCCAGCAACAACCCCGCATGGAATCTGTGTCGACTGGGCATGATGTGTGGTGTCATCATTGGCGGGAGTTAACACGATGAGCCAAACAGTGACCTCCAATCCTATTGTTACTGCGCCGCCCTTGCTCAGAGTAGAGGGCTTACAACAACACTTTACGCTAGGTGAGGGCTTATTACGGCGGGGAAAAACGCTGTATGCGGTTGATGGCGTTAGTTTTGAGTTGGCCGCGGGGCAAACACTGGGGCTAGTGGGCGAGTCCGGTTGTGGAAAATCGACGTTGGCGCGCGCTATTCTTAAATTACACGAGCCCAGCGGCGGGCAAATTGTGTTTAATGGCCAAGACATCACCCATTATTCGCAGTCTAAAATGCGCCCATTGCGTCAACAAATGCAGTTGGTGTTTCAAGACCCTCAAGAATCACTCAATGGCCGCCATACCATAGGCACTATATTACAAGAGCCGTTTGTTATTCATAGGCAAGGCTCAGCGGAAGAACGCCAGCGCTGGGCGGCAGAGTTATTACAGCGGGTGGGGTTGCCAGCTTCTGCGTTAGGGCGTTACCCACACGAGTTTTCGGGTGGTCAACGCCAGCGGGTCGGCATTGCCCGTGCCATGGCATTAAAACCTAAGTTATTGGTCTGTGACGAAGCCGTATCAGCGTTGGATGTCTCGGTACAATCGCAAATTCTTAATTTATTGCTGTCGTTACAACAAGAGTATCAACTGGCGATATTGTTTATTGCCCACGATCTCTCGGTGGTAAAACACATCTCGGATCATATTGCCGTTATGTATTTGGGCCGTATTATTGAGCTAGCACCCGCCGAAAGACTCTATCGCCAACCTCGCCATCCTTATACTCAAGCGTTACTGGCCGCCATCCCTAAACCCGATCCACGGCAGCGGCAAGAGCCGATGATCCTAGAAGGCGAACCACCGTCCCCAGCCAACCCCCCTTCAGGCTGTCACTTTCGCACTCGCTGTCGATATGTCGGCGAGCTGTGTATTAGTGAGTCTCCTAAGTTGGATGGCGATAGCCATAAAGTAGCTTGTCATTTTCATCAAGAAATCAGCAGCGGACAACGCTTACCTCAAACTGCCGGTGGCTGTGATATTATTCCAACCGTAGTGATACCTTAACCACAGAGCCTTCAATCTAACTAGGCCTTAAACCATAGGAATAATCAGTGAGCACAGCGGCAATTTTTCTCGACCGAGATGGTGTTATCAACCAAGACTCCGGCTATATATCTAAAAGAGACGACTTCATCTTTATCGAAGGCGCCATCGACGCCATGAAGCTGCTTAAAGAAAAAGGCTATCAGTTGGTGGTCATCACTAACCAATCCGGTATTGCGCGCGGTTTATTCAGTGAAGATGACTTTATACGCCTCACCGAATGGATGGACTGGTCATTAGCCGATAGAGGCGTTGATCTGGATGGACTCTATTTTTGCCCTCATCACCCCACTGAAGGTAATGGCGCCAATACCAAACCGTGCGACTGTCGCAAACCCGGCCCTGGCATGTTTCACGATGCCATTGATGAACTAGATATAGATGTAAGTGCTTCTTATATGGTGGGAGATAAAGTATCCGACCTTAAAGCCGCACAAGCAGCCGGCGTTGCACACCTTACGTTAGTGCGCACCGGTAAAGAGATTACAGCAGAAGGTGAAGCACTCGCCGAAGCCGTGTATCCATCACTGGTTGAATTCGCACAAAATATCGCCACTGTGGTGTGATTTAGCGCACGTTGTGTGATAAGTGACCGCTTGGTTTGTTTTTTAGAAATAACCCTTGCGCTAAAACGAGGCTTCCCTATAATGCGCATCCACTGACACGGGGCAAGTCGCTCACGGTCACAAGGGTTTGAAAGAACGGAAATTAAGTTCGAAACAAACACTTGACGAATACTACGGAATGCGTAGAATACGCATCCCTGACCTGAGATACGGTCAACGCTCTTTAACAATTTATCAAGCAAACTGTGTGGGCACTCGCAGGTCGTTGAGAACAAAAAATATTGTTTTTTCAATGTCTGTTGAAGTGCACCTAGAAATAGAAGTACATCAGTAATTCATTGAGCATCAAGT